>CAMFCQ010000099.1 GCA_945948915.1 uncultured Clostridia bacterium
CAGAGCGGAAAAGATGGTGCGCGGATTAGGCCATTTTAACAAGAATTAGTATGAGCACGCACCGCAGCAAGGCCTTCATGGTACGCGCCCATAGGATAACGGCAGAAGCCGCCCGGCAAAGGCGGCTTCTGCTTTATGCGTTGGTTTTGCTGTCGAGCATCGCCCAGGTCTTCGGCCCGACGATGCCGTCCACGGCCAGCGCGCTGTTGCGCTGGAACAGACGCACCGCCGCGCGCGTGATCAGCCCGAAATGGCCGTCCGCGCCGTAGGGCTCCATCGGATAGCCCAGCGCGATGAGCTTCGCCTGCACCGCGCGTACGTCCTCGCCCTTCATGCCGTTTTTCAGCAGCCGCCTGCTCTCCACCGGCGGCGTTTTGCTCTCCTCGCGAGTCTCCTCGTCGTAGGCCACGTTCAGCCGCGCCCAATGCGTAAACGACGTCTGCGCAATCCGCCGCCTGACCACGCCGTAGGCATGCCCGCGCGCGTCGATCTCCACACCGCCGCCGATGGACACGCCCGTATGCGACATCTTGCTGCCCGTCATCGTGAACAGAAACAGTCCGGCCTCGTCGGGCATCGTGTCGATCGTTCCCTTCTCCTTCCAGACGTTCTTTGCGCGCCACTGGCTGTTGGAGCCGCTGGGCAGGGCGATGCCCGCCGCTTTGGCCACCGTGCGCGTGAGCTGCGCGCAGTCGTAGCAGGGCTTGCCCAGCCATCTGGGGCCGTAGCGGTCAATCAGGCTGGCGTACTCGGGGTACTGCTTCTTCTGCTGTTCCATCCTCGCGCGCGTGCAGACCCAGCCCGTCGCGCCGTAGATATAGCCGCTGCCCAGCAGCGAAATCGCTCTGGCAGTCATCGCTTCGCGATTTGTCGGCATAGAAAAACGCCTCCCTCCGCTTCATCCTATGAAGCAGAGAGAGACGCCGTTTATTTTTCCTTCACCCAGGCGCGCAGGGACGCGAACATCGCACCCTCGCCCTCGTCGCGCAGCTGCGTGAGAAAGCGCGTCAGCAGCGCCAGCGTCTGCGGGTGCATGCTGTCGCGCATCTTGCCGCGCATGAGATATTCCAGCGGCGCGCCGTCCGTGTACGCCGCGCCCTTGTAGATCTTGCTGGCTGCCATGCGGTCGCACAGCATTTCCGCCAGGAATTTGCGCGGCATCGGCACGGCGGCATAGCCGCCCTTTTCCACGCTGAAATCGGTCCAGTATTCCCAGTGGTGGCGGTTGCGGCCCTTGTGGTGCATCCAGGCCTGCGAGCAGCCGTTGCTGCGGCGCTCGTCCTCCGTGGGCGAGTGCGTGCCGTCGAAATAGCGCACGCCCGGGATGAACTCCGTCGGGCTGTACTTGGACAGGTCGTGCGCAAGTCCCTGCAGGAGAATGCCCGCCCGGGCGCAGTGGACGATCACCTTGTGGCGATGCCGCGTGACCGTCTTCAGGTGGCCCCAAAACCTTTGCAGTCCGTTCATTTATCCCACCTGCCCCGCGTCAAGCACGCTTTCGCACACCGCGCCGCCCAGGCACACGCTGCCCTGATAGAGCACCATGCTCTGTCCCGGCGTAACCGCGCGCTGCCTGTCCTTCGCCGTCACGTGCAGCCTGCCGCCTTCCAGCACGCTCACGTGCACCGCCTGATCCGGCTGGCGGTAGCGGTACTTGCAGGTGCAGTCAAACTCCATGGCCGGCGGCTCGCCGGCGATCCACGTCGCCCCCTCGCCGAGCGCATTCTTGCTGTACAGCAGCGGATGATCCGCGCCGCGGGTAACGATCAGCTGATTCTTCTCCATGTTCTTGGCCAGCACGAACCAGCGGCCGCCGTCCGTCTCGCCGTCCACGCCGCCGATGCCGAGGCCCCGGCGCTGGCCGAGCGTGTAGTACATCAGCCCGTCGTGCCTTCCGACCACGCGTCCCTCCAGGGTCACCATGTCGCCCGGCTGCGCCGGCAGGAACTGCTTGAGGAAGGGCTTGAAGTGCCGCTCGCCGATGAAGCACACGCCGGTTGAGTCCTTCTTGAGCGACGTGGCCAGCCCGGCGTCCTTCGCGATCTCGCGCACCTGCGCCTTGGTCAGGCCGCCGACCGGGAACATCGCCTTTTGGAGCGCCCTCTGCCCCAGCATGTAGAGGAAATAGCTCTGATCCTTGTTCCCGTCTGCGCCGCGCAGCAGCTGCATGCGCCCGTCCGGCGCCATGCACAGATTGCAGAAGTGGCCGGTCGCCAGCTTGTCCGCGCCCAGCTCCATCGCAAAGTCGAGAAATGCCTTGAACTTGATCTCCCGGTTGCACAGCACGTCGGGATTGGGCGTTCGCCCGCGGCGGTACTCGTCAAGGAAGTAGGAGAACACGCGGTCATAGTATTCCTTCACGAAGTTGACCGAGTAGTACGGGATGTCGATCCGCTCGCACACCTCGCGCACATCGGCCCAGTCCGTCTCGCTGGTGCACACGCCGTTCTCGTCCTTCTCCTCCCAGTTCTTCATGAACACGCCGATGACCTCGTGGCCCTGCCGCTTGAGCAGCAGCGCCGCCACCGAGGAGTCCACGCCGCCGGACATGCCGACTACGATTCTTGCCATGTTTCCTCCGTCAGATCGCTTGCCGCGGGCCGTGCCCGCTTTCGTTTCAGCATGCTTTGCAGCATCATGCTCACAGGGTGAAAAGCCGCTCATCGACCGCCGCAAGCATCTCGCGCGTCACGTCCCCGATGGACTGCGAAGCGTCCACCGCGGCCACGCGCGCCATGTTTTCCTGGCCGAACAGCGCCTCATACGCCTGATAGGTGCGCTCAAAGAAGCTGCTCTTCTCGCGCTCGAGCCTGTCCGGCTCGGAGGCGCTGAGCCTGCGGGAGAGCGCACGCTCCGGCGGCATGCGCAGGTAGACGGTCACGTCCGGCAGCGTATCGCCCACAGCCAGCCGGTTGAGCGCGGCGATCTCGTCGCTGCCCAGCCGCCTGCCGCCGCCCTGATAGGCGATGGACGAGTCCACAAACCGGTCGCAGACGACGGCCCTGCCCGCCTCCAGCGCCGGGCGGATCAGCGCGCGCACGTTCTGCGCGCGGGACGCGGCGTACAGATACGCCTCCGTCTCGTCAAACATTGTCTTGTTCGCCGGATCGAGCACCAGGCTGCGGATCTTCTCCGCAATCGCGTCGCCGCCCGGCTCGCGCGTGAGCTGCACATCCCAGCCCAGCTGCTCAAGGTGCTCAACCAACGCGCCCAGCTGCGTCGTCTTGCCGCAGCCGTCCATGCCCTCCATGGAGAGGAAGACGCCCCCCGCGCGCGGCGCGTCGCCCAGCAGCATGTTCGTGAGCTCCTCTACCGTCGCGGCGATCTGCGTCGCCCCGGCCGCTTCAAGCTCCTCGCGCGTGCCGTAGCCATAGCACACGCCGATGGTGTCGATGCCGTTGGCCCGGCCGCCTTCGATGTCGTAGCAGCGGTCGCCGATCATCACCGGCACGCCGCCCAGCAGTTCTGCGGCCTTTTTGACGATATCCGCCTTGCTCGCGTGCTTGACGGCGAAGTCCGGGCCGACCAGCGCATCCAGATACGGCGCAAGGCCGAACTTCTTCGCGATCCGCTCGGCAAAGACCTGCGGCTTTGCAGTCGCCATCGCGATCTTCGCACCATTCTTTTTCAGGCTGCGCAGCAGCAGCGGTATGCCGGTGTAGACCTCGTTTTCCGCCCAGCCGATCGTGGAGAAGCGCTCGCGGTAAGCCGTCACCGCCAGATCCGCCTGCTCGTCCGTCATGCCGCAGATGCTCTTGAACGAGGCAAACAGCGGCGGCCCGATGAACGCCTTGAACTGCTCCTCAGTGTAGCCGGTAAAGCCCAGCTTCTCTGCGGCGTACAGTGCCGAGCGTGTGATGCCCTTTTCGCTGCGCGTCAGCGTGCCGTCCAGGTCAAACAGGATCGTCGTGTATTTCATGCTTTATCCCTGCTTTCTGCGGCGGCGCGGCGCTTTCTGTGCGTCGCCGTCCGCAGCCTTGTCTTGTTTTTTCTCTGCCGGATTTTTCTGTGCCTTCTGCTTGGCGATTTCCTCACGCGCCCAGGCAACCTCCTCCGGCTTCACCAGCGGATCGACGTACGGATACAGCGCGGGGAACGCACGCTCCAGCGCGCGGGCATACAGCGTGTGCACGCGGCCGTGCGTCATCCGCTCGTCAAAGCCGTAGCGCTCGCCCAGCTTCTGCGCCAGCGCCGAGCACATCTGCTCATCCGGCCGGAAGGTACACGCGCAGCGGAGGCTGCCTTCGTTGTACACCAGCACATGGCCGGTCACGTCCTGCGCGCACCTGCCCGCCAGCAGACGGGAAAGGCGGCTGGAAATCAGGCTCAGCACAAACGCCGCGCGCACGCGCCGCGCCGGCTTCGTATCCGGGTCGATGTGCGTCACCTGCCGGTAGGTCGTCTTCAAATCCTCCGCCATGCGCACCTCGCGCAGGCTGACGATATGATCAAGCGGAATCTGAACGAGCCCGACCGTGCTGTCGCCCAGACGGCGCTCGAGCACCAGCTCGTCTTCCTTGAGCGTATAGACATAGCTGGCCACCGTGCGGCGCATGAAGGCCACCAGCAGCACAATCGCGTAGACATAGAACACGATGTTCAGCAGGCCCTCGCCCGTCGCCGCAATCAGCAGATTGACGATCATCTGCGCGATCGCCAGCCGCACAAGAATGCCCGCGATGCTCAGCAGAAAGGATTTGCCCGTCAAGGGCTTGGCAGCGTTGCGCTGCTGCAAAATGATACCCTGCATATGCTTCTCTTTCCGCGTCAGCCCGCCAGGCCGCTTTCCTCCAAAAAGTCCTGCTGCGCGTTCATGTAGCTGTCCAGCAGCTGCGCAAGGCGGTTCAGCTCGTCCTCGTCCGTGACGCCCTCGCCAAGCCTGTCAAGCAGCGCCTCAAACGCGTCGTCATCGTCATATTCGCCCTCGCCCATCAGGCCGTCCTCGTCGATCACGTCGATTTCGCGCATGTAGGCCATGTCAGCCTCAATCGCGCGGCGGATGAAATCCTCCAGCGCCTCCTGCGGCTCCCTGTGGCCCGCCTTGCGCATGGCCCTGGTGATGAACGGCACCGCTGCGGCCGCGTCGTAGCCCTGCATCATCATGCGTCTTCCTCCGCGTTCAGCAGGTCACGGTACGCCATGACCAGCTCGGCAAAGTAGTCCAGCGCCTCGCACACCGGCTGCGGGGTAGACATGTCCACGCCCGCGACCTTGAGCTCCTCAATCGGCGGCATGCTTCCGCCCAGCGTGAGGAACCTGCGGTACGCCGCCACCTTCTCGGGATCGCCGCTGAGGACGTTTCGCGCCAGCGCCACCGCCGCGCAGAAGCCGGTTGCATACTTGTAGACGTAGAACGGGCTATAGAAGTGCGGAATGCGCATCCACTCCTGCGCAACCTCCCGGTCCACCTTGACCGCCTTGCCGTAGTAGAGCTTGTTGAGGTCATAGTACATCGCGCAGAGGTTCTCCTTCGTCAGGCTCTGCCCCTCCTCGGCCATGCGGTGCGCCTTGTGCTCAAATTCTGCGAACATCGTCTGGCGGAACACCGTCGTGCGGAAGTGCTCGAGCATCGAGCCGATCAGCGCCAGCTGCGCCCTGCGGTCATCCGCATGCTTGTTCATCAGGTATTCGTAGAGCAGGATCTCGTTGCAGGTGGAGGCGACCTCCGCCACGAAAATCGTGTAATCCGCCTTGGCAAACGGCTGCGCCTTGTTGGAATAGTAGCTGTGCATCGCGTGGCCCATCTCGTGGCAGAGCGTGGAGAGGCCGTCGTATGTCTTCGTGTGGTTGAGCAGCACATACGGTGTGGTCTTGTGCACAGCCGTGCTGTACGCGCCGCCGCGCTTGTTCTTCGTCTCGCACACGTCGATCCAGCGGTCGTCAAGCGCGCGGGACGCGTCGGCGACGTAGTCCTCGCCCAGCGGCTTCACCGATGCGAGGAACGTCTCAAACGCCTCCTCAATCTCCGGCTTCACGTCGAAGCTGTCGCCCGTCTTGGCGTACAGGTCATACATGTGCAGCTGCGCAAGGCCCAGCTGCTCTTTGCGGATGTTCAGGTATTCGCAGAGCGTGGGCAGGCCGCCGTGCACCGCGTCGATCAGGCTGTCGTAGACGCTCTCGTCGATCTCGTCGGGATACAGCGCCGCTTCGCGCACACTCTTGTAGCCGCGCGCGGTGCTCGCAAAGATGCCCGCCTTCACCTGTCCGGCGTAGAGGCTGGCGATGGTGTTGCCCATTTTGCCGTACCCGTTCATCACATTGCAGTACGCGGCCTTGCGCACGGCGCGGTCCGGGCTCTCCAGGAAGGAGACCAGCCGCGCGTCGGTCAGCAGGGTCTTCCTGCCGTCCTCGCCGCGGGTCTTGCCCAGATTAAGATCAGCGCCCGTGAGCATGTCGTACGCGTTCTCCGGCACGCCGGACACCTCGGAGGCCATCGCCAGCAGCTGCTCCTCGCGCGGGGAGAGCGTGTGCGCCTTCATGCGCAGCACGCCCTTCAGGAACGCGTCATACGCGGCAAACGCCGGATCGGCGATCATGCCCTCCAGCTCGCCCTCCGCAAGCGCCAGCAGCTCCGGCGTCAGGAACGCGGTTTTCGCGCCCACCTCGCTGTAGAGCGTCTGCGCGCGGCTGTTCATCGCCTGATAGCGGCCGACGGTCGTGTCCTCGTGCTGCTTCATCATCGCGTAGCAGAACACGTCGCCCATCTTCTCCATCAGCGCCATGTAGTCATCAAGCGCCTTTTTCACCGTTTCACGGCCGGCATGCAGCGTGCCGGCGCAGGCGGCAAACGCGTCCGCCTCCGCCTTCACGTGTTCAAAGGCCTGCTCCCAGGCCTCGTCGCTTTCGTAGATGCGCATCAGATCCCAGGTGTACTTGGGATCGACCGTCGCGCGGGTGAGCTGGTTATCCATATTGTCTTTCCTTTCTGCAAAAAGGACGATGGGGCTGCCGCCCCATTCCCCGCCTGAGGGACACGATTCCGGGAATCTTGCATAGTCGCGCAAGCGCTCCTTGCAATTTCCGACGCTCCACTTGCCTTCATCCGCCACTGGCGGCGGCAAGTTTCGGTCCCTCAGACTTCCTTCTCCGCTTCGCGCATACTGAAGCAAATTTGTTAGTTCTTGAGGCTCTGCAGCGGCGCGGGGATGCGGCCGCCGCGGGCGATGAATTTCTCGGCGGAGTACGGGCTCACGCGCATGATCGGCGCGCGGCCGAACAAGCCGCCAAACTCGACCTCGTCGCCCACATCCTTGCCCGGGGCCGGAATGATGCGCACGGCGGTCGTCTTGCTGTTGACCATGCCGATGGCCGCCTCGTCCGCGATGATCGCGCTGATGGTACTCGCCGGGGTATTGCCCGGCACAGCGATCATGTCAAGGCCGACGGAGCACACGCAGGTCATCGCCTCGAGCTTCTCCAGGCTCAGCGCGCCGCACGCCGCTGCATTAATCATGCCGATGTCCTCGGACACCGGGATGAACGCGCCGGACAGGCCGCCGACGTGGCTGGACGCCATGACGCCGCCCTTCTTGACCGCGTCGTTGAGCAGCGCCAGCGCTGCCGTGGTGCCGTGGCAGCCGCAGACCTCCAGGCCCATCTCCTCCAGAATGTGCGCCACGGAGTCGCCCATCGCCGGGGTCGGCGCCAGGGACAGATCGACGATGCCGAACGGCACGCCCAGGCGGGCGGACGCCTCGCGGGCAATGAGCTGGCCCACGCGCGTGATCTTGAACGCCGTCTTCTTGATGGTCTCGGCCACCACATCAAACGGCTGATCCTTGGCTTCCTTCTCGAGCGCATGCTTCACCACGCCCGGGCCGGAGATGCCCACGTTGATGCAGCAGTCGCCCTCGCCCGGGCCGTGGAACGCGCCGGCCATGAAGGGGTTGTCCTCCACAGCATTGGCAAAGACGACCAGCTTCATGCAGCCGGAGGCGTCGGTGTCCTTCGTCGCCTCGGCGATGTCCTTGATCGCCTGGCCGCACAGGCGCACCGCGTCCATGTCGATGCCCGCGCGGGTGGAAGCGACGTTGACCGATGCGCACACGCGCTCGGTCGTGCTCAGCGCCTCCGGCAGCGACGCGATGAGCGCCCGGTCGGACTTGGTCATGCCCTTCTGCACCAGCGCGGTGTAGCCGCCGATGTAGTTGACGCCGGTCTCCTTCGCCGCCGCGTCCATCGCGCGCGCCACGACGACGGGATCGCCGCAGGCAGCGGCCACCAGGCTTGCCGGGGTCACAGAGATGCGCTTGTTGACGATCGGGATGCCGAACTCGCGCTCCAG
>CAMFCQ010000100.1 GCA_945948915.1 uncultured Clostridia bacterium
GCGGTAGTGCTGGAATTGGCAGACAGGCACGTTTGAGGGGCGTGTGTTGTATGACGTATGGGTTCAAGTCCCATCTACCGCACCAAACGGGGAACCAAGCAATTGCTCGGTTCCCCGTTTTTTTGCATTCCCCGGGCTGCATCGGGCAGCGCTTCACGCCCGGTCACGCGTTCCTCCCCCTCTGCACATCGCCCACCAGAACAGGAAGACAGCGAAGATGATCCATCCGCCCATGTTCCTCCGGTGATGCGCTGTCACTGCGCATCGCACTGCACGCCGTACCGGTTCAGCAGCGCCTTGACCGCTTCATTCTTAACGATCTGCTTCTGCTGGCCGTTGTTCATGGCGTCATACATGGTTTGGAGCGCATCCCGTGTTTCGGTCTTCGCCGCATCCACGGCAGATGCCAGCTTTTCCTTAGTCATCGAAACTGCACCCCATTTCCTCAAGCGCCGCCTGATAATCAGCATCGGTTGCTTCGTTAGCGTCTGTATGAAGAAGCGTATCGCTTTCCGTGTACGCCCTGCCGCTGTCAAATGGGTCAATTGCTTCGCTGTACAACACGCCGTCACGTTCAACCATATAGGTGTCAGAATATGTGCGTTGATACTGCTTGCCGTTCAGCGTGATCGTTTCAGTATAGATCATTCATACTCGCTCCCTTCAATAGCTGCAAAGGTTACTGTGCCGGCCCCGTACAGCGTAACCCAGTTCGTTGCGGTCTGATACTCCTCAATGAGCGCTTGCGGTACATATACAGTTCCGCCGGTGCCGCCTGACGCAAAAGGCGTATTGCCAAACACGTTGACGTTCTCCAACGTCACTACGCTATTGCTTCTCAGGATTACGGTATCCAGTACTTTGCATTGCGTAAAAGCCGAATTAATCAGAACCGAACAGGCTGTTCCCAGATCGACTTTTTTCAATGCCGTACAGTATTCAAACATGTATTGCCCAAGCGACGTTGTAGAGGGAAGGGAGATTTCTTCAAGGTTATACATGTAATTGAATACTCGGCCGTTAGTGTTGGTCGTCAACAAAGGAAGATTGACGGTTTTTGCAGTGCAATTCCTGAAATTGTTTCCGTCTTTTGCGGTTGTCAAAGACGGGAAATCGATAGACGGGATCTTGAGGTTTTGAAAAGCAGATCCATTTGCCGTTGTCAGTTTCGGCGCTGCAATCGCTCCAACAGTAAGATTCGAAAACGCCGAGCTCGTCGCAACGACTAATTCTGGCGCATAGATCGTATGGTTCGCCAAGTTCAAACCGTTGAATACATTTGCTCTGACCGCCGTCCCCGCAACTGTCAAATCCTTTGCGTATGTTCCAGCAATGAACGCTTCGAGATCATCGTCCCCGCCGCCAGCCTGAATGGCCGCGACCGCATCCACAAATCCATTCGGGAAAGTCAGCGCCCCGCTCATCCCGCCCTTTGCGCGGATCGCGTCGGCGACGGCAGTCAGATTTTCATCAAGCTGTGCAGAATCAATCGCCTTGTCCAGCGCCATCAGTAAGCACCTCCTGTCCACGTCGGCAGTGCCGCCAGCACGTCGGATACGATCTGCGCCTGATCCGCCGCCGTCCAGTAGTCCGTCCCGCGCACGGGCGTATACCCGTCTGCGCCGGGATCGCCCTTTTCACCCTGCGGCCCCGCCGCTCCGGTCGCGCCGGTGTCGCCCTTCTCGCCCTTCTCTCCCTTCGGCCCTGCCGCTCCGGTCGCACCGGTTGCACCGGTCAGGCCGCGCGGCCCGGTGTCTCCCTTGTCACCCTTGTCGCCCTTTGGACCCGCAGGCCCCGTGCTTGCCGCAATCTGGATCCTCACTTCGCTCTCGCTGACAACCTTCATCTTGCACCTCCCGCCACCTTCATCACGTCCATCGTCCCCCTCAGCACCGGCGTATGCGCTCCCTGTGCGCCGGTCAGCCTGCCGTCCGCGTCAAACGTCCCGTTGCGCACCACGCGCAGCGACCATTCATAGCTGTCCGGTCGCAGCTTTGCCGTGTCGTCATGGATGAGCGCCAGGTGAAACGCGTTCTCTTCCGGAGCAGGCGGCAGGATCTTGCGCAGGATCGCCGTTCCTTCCCGCCTTGCCAAGGTAAACACCGCCCTGTCCTCATCCGTGATCTCACCCGCCCCAGCGACGAATTTCACATTGCCGGTGTCGCCCTGCGCAATCCGCATGCGCGTACCAAATACGTCAACCGCCATTTCACACGCCTCCTTCATCGTTTCCGTCATGATCGGATGCCTGTTCAAGCTCGGACAGGCGTGCCTTCATCTCCGCGATCTCCCGGGTGCGCTGCCTGTCAGATGCCCACGCGTCCATGCAAAAATCCTTGAGAAACAGGATCAGGCTCCGGATGTACCTGTCCGTCCCGCCGCTCTCGCGGTACTCAGGTACCTTCGGCTGTTTAAACGCCATATGCGCAGCGCCTCCCTTCAAAAGCCCGCCGCATCCGGCGAAGCATCCGGGCAAAGATCCTCGTTCCGCCGTACACAAGCCCCGTGACCTCCTCGCCGTTAAAGAGGATCTTCGACAGCTGCACGCCGTCAAACTTCACCGGCAGGAAGTCGTCCTCCGTGCCGCGCAGGATCACGATGCCGCTGCCCCCGGCGGCTGCGCTGCCGCCGGCGTGTTCCTTGAGCACCCCTTCGTCGTTCCTGTAGCTGTAAATCGAGCCGAAGCCGCCGCCTCCGCCGCCGGTGTTGGCCGCTCCGGCCCCGGCGTCCGCGCCGTCGGTTCCGTAGTTGCCTGCGCCGCCGCCCTTTCCGCCGCCGCCTTCGCCGCCCGATGCGCCTTCCGTGCCGCGTTCGCTTGCTCCGCTTCCGCCGCCGCCGCCATAGCGGGAAAGGCTGCTGTCGCCGAACGCGTAGGAGCCGTCCTTGCCGGCGTCTCCGTACGCCTGTCCTTCCTCCGGCGTCACGCCGCCGGAGGCCTCCACGCCAAACGCGGAGGACGCGCCGCCAGCTCCTCCCGGCTCGCCGCTTGCGCCGCCGGCCGTGCCGCCGCTGCCGATCACGACGCTGTATGCCGCGCCCGCCGCGGCGAGGATGCCGGACCGGTTGACGACACTGCCTCCTCCGCCGCCGTGCGTCCTCAGGCCCGTGGTCGCCGCTACGCGTCCCTCACCGCCTGAACCGCCGCCCACGACGCAGACCTCCAGCGTCTTTTTGTAGTCAAAGGTGAGCGTGCCGCTGCTCTTCAGGTAGATGTACCAGGTATCGCCCTTCATCTCCGCGCTGCTTTCGCCCGTATAGGCAAACGCGGGAATCTTTTTCGCCATGCGCGCCTCCTTACTCCGTCGTGATGCTCAGCACAGTGCCAGACAGTCTGAACATCACGCCGCTTCTGCCCGTGTCGCCCTTCTCGCCCTTCGCGCCGTCCGCGCCCCTCGGGATGCCGAAGGTGAACTTCTTCACCCCGCCGTTCTCGCTGATGGACACGGATGCCTCGCCGCCCGCTGCGACGGTCGTCGCCTCCGCCGTCGCGCCGATCCACTTTTGCGTCTCTTCCTCTGCCGCCCGGGCCGCAAGCTGCGCCGCCTGCGCCGCCGCAGATGCCTCGTCCGCCGCCGCATTTGCCGCTTCTGCCGCGGTCTTCGCCGTTCCGGCCGCGCCGTTCGCGCCGGAGATCGCGGTGTTCATTTCGCTGATCTTGCCGTTTACGTCCGCCACCAGGGCGTTCCAGCTGTTGTTTGCCATCGTCTCCTCCTCATCGTGTCATAATCTCAAGCACGCCGCCTGCAAACGAAAATGCGATATCCGCCGGTCCGGTATCGCCCGTTTCGCCCTTTGCGCCGTCCGCGCCGCGCGGTATGCCATAGGTCAGCACACCGCCCTCAAGGGTGGCCGTCGCCTCCGCTCCTGCCGGCAGCCTGACCGTCCTCACGGCCATCCTGCCGAGCATCTGCACCGTGTCCGCGAGCGTTTCCGCCGCCGCCTGCGCCGTGTCCGCCGCCTCGTCCGCGCGCGCCGCCGCTGCAAGCGCCGCCGTTTCCGCCGTCTGTGCGCTCTGCGCGCGGTCATGTGCGTTTTGCATGGCCGTCTGAGCACTGACAAGCGAAAGCTCAATCTCCGCCTCCATCGCCGCCCAGGCCTCAAGCTGCTCCTGTGTCACCGTGCCGAAGGACGCCGGTCTGCTGATGGGCCTGAACACGCCCTCGTACATCGTCTTCGTGCGCCCGCCGGTGTCGTCTTCGCCGTAGTAGACCTCCACGTACACGCGCACATTTTCGCTGCGCGTCAGGTAGTCATCCGGGATGGCGGCGATCCACGCCCCCCGCCCCTCGTCCCATTCGGCCAGGCGCGGCTCCGTCTGGCTGTCGCCCTCGTAGGCAAACTGCACCTGCACCGTGACCGCCTCGCCGGAGAGCAGCTCGTCACGATCAAGCAGCTCGTCCGGCCCCGGCAGGCCGTGCATCCTAAGCCGCTGGCCCGTGTCGTACTGGTATGCGCCGCTCACCGCCGCCTGCCGGCCGCATCGTTCAAAACTCGCCTCAATCAAAGCCCATCTTCCTCCTTTTCTCCCGCCCCACATTCTCCCGTGCGGCGGGCTGTCCTGTTTCTGCGCATGAAAAAAGCAGGCCGAAGCCTGCTGATTTCCGTTTTTTCCTTTCCTATCCTGCGCAATTGTAGTTTATCATCCGGTTTTTCATGCGTCAAGGTGACACTTTGGGACATCGCAAAGCGCCCCGGAAGCATCCGGGGCGTTCATCCCTGCGCCTTATCCTTCATGGAATTGAACACCAGCGCGGCAAAGATCACCGCAAAGCCCAGCAGCATCCTGGAGGTCACGGTCTCGCCCAGGAAGATGCAGGAGGCCAGCGCGCCGAACACCGATTCCAGCGACAGCAGGATCGACGCATGGGACGCGGGCGCCATGCTCTGTCCGATGTTCTGCAAGCTCATCGCGATCGTCGTGGAGAAGACGGACAGGTACAAAAGGCCGCCCACGGTGCCAAATCCGATGGACATGGGCATCTCCCGTTCAAAGAGCCCATGATACACCGCCGCAAACGCCGCCGCAAACGCGAACTGCAGCACGATCAGCGCGTAGGTGTTCGTTTTGCGCTGGCAGCGCTCCACAGCCATGATGTGCGCCGCATAGAACGCGCCGCACAGGATCGTCAGCAGATCGCCGATGTTCAGCCCGCCGCTCTCGCTGTCCAGCGACAGGCAGCCGATGCCCGCCAGCATCAGCGCCGCCGCGATGAAGGTCTTTTTTCCCGGCTTCTGCCGGAAGATCAGCCAGCTGCCAAAGGGCACCAGCAGCACGTACACCGTTGTCAGAAAGGCGTTCTTGCCCGCCGTCGTATAGCTCAGGCCGATCGTCTGCACGATGTACGCCAGCGACAGAATCGTGCCCACCACCGCGCCCCGCGCGACATCCTGGCGCGTCAGGCCCTTCAGATGCTTTCTGAACAGTACCGCCGTCAGCAGCGCCGCGATCGCGTAGCGGATGGCGATGATCGCTGCGGGCGGCACGCTGGAAAGCGTGTTCTTCATCACCACAAAGCCCGTACCCCAGATCAGCGCCGTCAGCGCAAGGATACCGTCGGCAAACCACTCTCTTTTTGTCATTTCCTTCCTCCCATTCGCCGCAGGCCGTGCCCGGACGCATAAATGGTATTCTATCACAATTCCCGCGCAAAGAAAAGCTTTACACCCCCGGAAAATTGGTGTATGATCTAAAGTAGAATAGTTTTGAATATGCACATGCACGCCCGCGCTTTTCAGCGGGCCGCGATCAAAGGAGAGATCATCATGGACAATATGATTCCCAATCTGATTCTGCCGGGCGAGGAGCCGGAAAAGGCCCCTGGTCAGGAGGAAGCCGCACCGGCCGCACCGGCTGCACCGGCCGCTCCGGCCGCCGCTGCCGCCGCGCAGGCCGCCGCCCCCAAGGCGGAGGAAAAGCCGATGGAGCCGGTCTCCGCGCAGGATGACTCCCTGAACTTTGACAACCTCTCCGAGCAGGAGAAGGCTGCCGTGCTCGCCTTTGTGGAGCGCATCGACATTCACAGCAGCGAGACCGTGCTCAAGTACGGCAACGCGGCGCAGATGAAGATTTCCCAGTTCTCCGACAAGATTCTGGAGGACGTGAAGACCAAGGACACCGGCGCCATCTCGGACATGCTGACCAACCTGGTCGCCGAGCTCAAGGGCTTTGACGTGGACGAGGGCAAGAAGGGCGGCTTCTTCGGCCTGTTCAAGAAGGCCGGGAACAACGTCGTACAGCTCAAGGCGAAGTACGACAAGGTCGAGGAGAACGTGATGGAGATCGTCACCGCGCTCCAGGGCCATCAGAAGCAGCTCATCTCCGATGCGGCGATGCTCGACGAGCTCTACAAGCAGAACGAGCAGTACTATCACGAGCTGACGCTCTACATCATCGCCGGCGAGCTCAAGCTCCGCCGCCTGCGTGAGGAGGAGCTTCCGCCGCTGCTGGCCAAGGCGCAGGAGACCGCCGACCCGGCGGACGCGCAGGCCGCGAGCGACTTCTCCCAGCTCATCGAGCGCTTCGACAAGCGCATCCACGATCTCAAGCTCACGCGCATGGTGTCCGTGCAGATGGGCCCGCAGATCCGCCTGATGCAGCAGAATGACAACGTGCTCGCCGAGCGCATCCAGTCCACCATCGCCAACACCATCCCGCTGTGGAAGAGCCAGATGGTCATCTCCCTGGGCATGCAGCATGCCGAGGATGCGCTCAAGGCGCAGAAGTCCGTCACCGACATGACCAACGACCTGCTTCGCTCCAACGCCGAGCGCCTGAAGATGGGCACGATCGAGACCGCGAAGGAAGCCGAGCGCGGCGTGATCGATCTGGAGACGATCCGCGTGGCCAACACCAGCCTGATCGAGACCCTCACCGAGGTGCAGAAGATTCAGCGCGAGGGCGCCCAGAAGCGCGCCGAGGCCTCCATCGAGCTGGGCCGCCTGGAAAAGCAGCTGCGCGACAAGGTGCTGGAGATCAACAACAACTGATGCGCGCGGCTTCACGCCGAACCTCAACACAAAGGCCGCAGAGCAAAGCTGCTTTGCGGCCCTTTTTCACCCATTGGGTATTGCGTAAAACTTACGGCGGGCACAGCCCGCTTTTCAGGAGATCAGCATGGTCAGCAAGAAGAAGATCTATGCGCCGGTCAAGCCCGCGCGCAGCTATGAGGAACAGGCGCAGCGCCTGCTCGAGGTGCATAACCTGAGCGTGGAGAACGCCGACCGCGCGCGCCACATCCTCTCCACCGTCAATTACTACCGCCTGACCACCTACGGTAAGCACCTGCGCCGACCGGACGACCAGCAGAAGTTCATCGACGGCGTGACGCTTGACGACCTGTACGATCTGTATCAGTTCGACATGGGCCTGCGCCATCAGCTGCTGCCGGTGCTGGAGTTCTTCGAGGTACAGCTTCGCGCCAAAATGTCGTATCATCTGGCGATGACCTACGGCTCCACCGGCTATGCGAACGCCGCCAACTTCCGCCTGGACAAGGCGTCGCAGGGCATGCACAAGAACCTGATGAACAAGTTCCGCATCGAGGTGCGGCGGCTTGACGATCTGGCCTTTGTGCGCCATCATCAGACCAAGTACGGCGGCAAGTTCCCCATCTGGGCGGCGGTTGAGCTGTTCTCCTTCGGCATGCTCGCCCAGCTCTACGCCATCCTGATTGAGGACGACCAGTGGGCGATCAGCCGGGAGTACCGCCTCACGCCGCAGGAGCTGAGTGCGCTCATCGGCGCCGCGGTGGATGTGCGCAACATCTGCGCGCACTACGCCCGGCTGTACAACCAGCCCATTGACGATCACCCCATCCTGCCGCCCGAGCTCGCCGCCTATGACAGTGACTACGTCTTTCCCGTCATTCTCTCGCTCAGGACCGTCGCCGGCGGCCACCGGGTCTACGGGGACATGATCCGCGGCCTTTTGCGCCTTGCCGAGGACTTTCCGCAAGCCGATCTCGCGCTGTGCGGCTTTCCGGCAAATTGGGAAGAAGTGCTCAAAAACGCCTGAGTCCCGAATATGCGCTCGA
>CAMFCQ010000101.1 GCA_945948915.1 uncultured Clostridia bacterium
TTTTCAACTAAAAAACAAACTCCCGCGTCTCGCGAAAGTTTGTTGATGGTCTGAGGCCACACTGTGGCCTCATTCACTCCCGCCCCATTCGAATCCCACTTCCCCTTGAATGGAAAACAAAAAACGACCGGCTAAAGCCGATCGTTCTTTGTTTGGCAGGGGCAGTAAGATTCGAACTCACAACAAAGGTTTTGGAGACCCACGTGTTACCATTACACCATGCCCCTAAGCACTTATTTAGTATAGCACGAGTGTATACGTTTGTCAACGCTTTTTTCAAACTTCCGCGAAATTCAGCAATTCCAGTTGATCTTCGCCGGATCCGGTTCATCAGGAATGGCGATGCGGGAGAGCGCCTCATGAATCCGCTCAAACTCCCGGGCAGCCGCCTGGTCGTAATCCTCTGCGGAGGCACCGACGCCCAGCGCATGATACGCCACTGCCGCCGCGCCGTAAAAGCACATGCCCAGCGCGTTGGTCGGCGTGCCCATCACGCCTGCGGCTGTCGCCGCCGCACGGGCCGCCGCCTGCGCGGCAGGCTGCTCCTGCGCATCCTTCGCAGCGCAGACCGCCGCCCTGATCTTTTCCTTTGCCGGCGCGGCTTTGAGCGCTCCATCGGCCCACGCCGCCGCCGCGGCAATCGCCTCTCGCACGCGGTCATCCTGCGGGCAATACGCCTCGTAGACAGGCAGCCAGTTCTCCCGCGCATAGTCCGCCGCAAAACGGGCCAACGTCCGCCTGCTCTGCGTTTCAATCAGGCGCATCAGCGCGGCGATCTCCGGATCATCCGCTCTGCCCAGCATTTTTCTCAGCTTCGCCATACCCGTTCACACTCCATCCCGTTATCCTGAACAATATTCGCCCTCTCCCTCGCATTTCCTGTTGACAATGTTCCGCTTCGGGGTATAATACTATGTATAGGAACAAATGTTCGTATTTGTAAAGTGAGGTGAACAGATTGGACAGGGTGATCCTGCACTGCGACGCGAACAGCTACTACGCGTCCGTCGAGTGCCTGTATACGCCGGAAATCCGGCAGAAGCCCGTCGCCGTCGGCGGAAGCGTCGAGGCGCGCCATGGCATCATCCTGACCAAGAACGCACTGGCCAAGCGCTGCGGCGTAAAGACGGGCGAAGCCATCTGGCAGGCGAAGGAGAAGTGCCCGGATCTGGTCTGCGTGCCGCCGGATTATGCGCTGTACACCCGCTTCAGCGGCAAAATGCGAAGGATTTACGAGCAGTACTCCTGCCGCGTGGAGTCCTTCGGGCTGGACGAGGCCTGGATCGACCTGACCAACCCGGGACTGTCCTTCGCCGACGGCGTGCGCATCGCGGACGAGATCCGCTGCCGGATTCGCGAGGAGCTGGGCATCACGGTGTCCGTCGGCGTGGCGGACAACAAGATCCTCGCCAAGCTGGGCAGCGACATGAAGAAGCCGGACGCCGTCACCGCGCTGCCGCCGGACAGCTTTCAGGAGAAGGTTTGGGATCTGCCCGTGCAGGAGCTGCTGTTCGTCGGCCCGCGCACAGCGAAAAAGCTTGCGCGGCTCGGCGTGGCGACCATCGGCCAGCTCGCTGCCTGCGACGACGGCGTGCTGCTGGCGCTGCTGGGCAAGTGCGGCCCGATGCTCAAGGCCTTTGCCAACGGGCAGGACCGATCGCCGGTCATGCCGCTGGATCACCGGCGCTGCGTCAAGTCCATCGGCAACAGCACCACCCCGCCGCACGACCTGACCACCCGCGACGACGCGCGCTGCATCTACTATCTGCTCTCGGAGTCTGTGGCGGCGCGCCTGCGCAAGAGCGGCCTGCGCTCGCGCTGCGTATCGATCTCCGCGCGCACGCCCGATCTGGTGACGCGCTCGCACCAGCTCGCCCTGAAGCGCGCCACAAACCTGACCGATGAAATCGCCAGGGCGGCGATGACACTCTTTGAGGAGCGGTTCGCGCACGCGCTCCCCTACCGCAGTGTGGGTCTGTGCTGCACCATGCTCACGCCGGACGACGAGCCGATCCAGCTCGATTTCATGGGCGACGAGACAAAGCGCGTGCATATGGAGCAACTCGAGCGCTCCATCGACAGCCTGCGCAGCCGCTACGGCCACCAGATCGTGCAGCGCGGCGTGGTGCTGCAGGACAGAGGCTACGCGAAAATCAACCCGGCGGAGGAACATACGATCCACCCTGTCAATATGTTCACCGGCTAATCTCAGGAGGCGAAAGCAATGTCTTCCCTGCGGAAAAATCCCGCAAAAATCTTTGTCAAGGTCCGGGCGGATCACCTGCTCGACGGCAGCACGCGTCCGCTGATGCTGCGCAGCGAGGACGGGCCCGCGATGCGCATCGACCGGATTGTGGATGTGCGCGAGGCGCCGTCGCTCAAGGCCGGCGGTCAGGGCGTGCGCTACACCTGCATGGTGGCAGGCCGGCAGCTGTACCTGTTCAACGACGAGCCGTACTGGTTCATCGAGGCCGAGGGCTGACCCGCACGCAGCCTCCTTTCCGGCATACGATGGAGTATCCCCAGGAAAGGAGGCTGGCGGAAGGGCTTTTTGCCGCTTCCGCCGACTGTATATGGAAAATCGAAACGGGACTTCCTCCCCCGCTCCGCTGCCCGGCACGGACAACGACATCACGCCGGTCATTCCGCTCCCCAATCCCGGCGAGGGCGGTCCGGTCTTTCCCGGCGACGAGATCCAGAGCACGCCGTCTGTCCCTCCGGCCGAAAGCGGCGGCGCGATAAGACCGACGCCCAGCCAGCCCTCTGTCGGCGGCCCGGTGCGTCCGACCCCCAGCCAGCCCTCTGCCGGCGGCAGCATCACCATCCAGCCGCTGCCGGGCACGACCATCACCGTGCCCACGCGCTATGCCGCGGTTCGCTTCCTCGACGCCACGCACGGCTACCCGCCCTTCCGCATCTTCGTGGACGGCACGCGCGTGGTGAACCTGCTCAGCGCCGGCACGGCGTCCGGCTATGTGCGCATCCCCGCCGGCAGACGGACGATCACGGTCACCGGGCAGGACGGCTACGTCTACATCGAACAGGCGCTTGCGTTTGCCTCCGGCAGCACATCGACCGTCGCCATCATCAATCGCACCGGCGGCCTGGCGCTGACGCAGATTGCCGACGCGTGCAGGGTGATTTAACGCCAGGGCTGCCGCCCTAAAACCCGCTCGGGGACATTGTCCCCGAACCCCTTCTTCGCTTCGCGCTGTTGAAAGCGATTTAGGATTAAATCCTCATTTGGATGAGAACAGTATGACATGTCAACGCCCCATGTGCCGATACGGCGCATGGGGCGCTGATTATCCATTTTCCTTATCCGACTTCTCTGACTTTTCCGACCGCTGCGCGATCATCGTGCGGATCTGCCCGGCGGTATCCTCCACCCATTCTGGCAGCATCTCCCTGAGCGAGCTGCCCAGACGCCTGAACGCATCGGCGATCGCGTTCTTCGTCTCCTCGTCCATGGAGCTGACGGCGCGCAGGATCGCGCGGACGTTCTTGGCCTCAAAAAGATCGGCGACGTTGCGCCCGTCCGACACGCTGAGCACGGAGTACACGCCGTCGATAAAGCGTTTGCGCTCCTCCGGCGCCAGGTCCGCCAGCCAGTTCTTGATCGTCTCCTCTGCCAGGCGGCTCTCGCGCGTGCGCTCCGGCAGCGTGATAAAGCGCCCGCCCATCACCTGCCAGCTGTACGGATTGTGCTGCAGAACGCCCACACTGTCGCTCTTGACCACGATGAACGGCTCCGCGTGCCACATCAGGATGCCGATCATGGACGACTGCGGCACAAACGTGTGGATGCGCATGTCCATCTTGCGGAACTGCGGCGTATCCAGCAGCGCCTCGTTGAAGCCCGGGCCGTCGAAATTATAGACGCAGCGGATGCGCTCCTGGACATGATCCGGCGCAAAGATGCCCGCGTAGGCAGCGACATTGCCGCCCTTGGAATGGCCGCAGAGGATCATCTGACGCGGGAGCGCGGCAGCCGCGCGCACCGCGTAGTTCAGCGCCGCGCCCTGGGCGGGCACCTCGGCGGAAAAGCTCATGTTGAAGTCTTCCTTCCAGCCGATGACGGTGGAGTCCGTGCCGCGGAAGGCGATCAATGCCTGCTCCTGCGGCGGCAGGAACGTGATCGCGGAAAACTGCTCCTCCGTCTCCGCGTCAAAGCGGCTGACATAGCCCGTCAGGCGCATCGTGCCAAAGCGCTCGGAATCCCGGATGGCCTCCAGCAGGCGGCAGTCCGACTGGCCGTTGTCAATCGCGCAGGTGCCGCTCAGGCCCTGCTCCAGCAAATGCGCCGCCGCATCCGAGAGAAGCGGCCCGTCTTCCTCAAACGCATCATGCACGAGCCCTTCAAACGGCATATACGATAAGTAGCTGAGCACCAGCGCATCCACCGCGCCGAAGGGCACCTGGTTAAGCGGAATGTCGCCCCGCCACTGAACATAGTCGATGATGTTTGCCATAGCTTCTCCTTTCGCAGCCCGCTGCCGGACAGGTCTCTGCGTTGATTATAGGGGATAACTTTACCATCTGTCAACCGCAAGTCATGGGCCAACTGTTGTATTTCAGTGCGAATAACTGAGAAAAATTCGATAAAAAACGCCTCGCTCTCAGTTTTTTGAATCATTTGAATTGACAGACCGGCTCCGCTGTTTTATACTTACCCGTATATCCTGGCGCAGAGGATGCTTTTTTGTATGCCGGGATATACCGCATGACCGTTATCTGGAGGCGTTTTATGCTTCACACCTGGGAATTGACGATCCCGCAGCTGAAGCCCTCAAGGCTGAAGCGCCGGGCATACCTGTATCTGCCCGAGGCCTACGACGAAGACCCCGACGCACGTTTCCCCGTCCTGTATATGTTCGACGGACAGAATGTATTTCAGGACTGCGACGCATCCTTCGGGCGTTCCTGGCGGATGCTTGACTACCTGAACGAAACCGGCGCGCCGGTCATTGTGGCCGCGATCGAGTCCAATCCGATCGGCAACAACCGGCTGTGCGAATACTCGCCCTTCACTCACGAGGACAGCGAGCTGGGCGTAATCGAAGGGCGCGGCCGCACCATGATGGATTGGCTTGTGCGTGAGTTCAAGCCGATGATCGACGGCAGCTTCCGCACGCTGCCCGAGCGGGAAAACACGGCCATCGCCGGCTCCTCCATGGGCGGCCTGATGAGCCTGTACGCAGCCTGTCATTACGGCGAGATCTTCTCCCGCTTCGCCTGTCTCTCCCCGAGCATCTGGGTCGATCCCGTCAAGGTGAAGCGGATGCTCAAGCGCGCGCGCATCGCGCCGGATACGATCCTGTATCTGGACTACGGCGCGGATGAGCTGGGCAACCACGACGCGACGGGCGATGTGCTGCCCGGCGTGTTCCAGTCGCTTTACAGCCAGGGCGCCAACCTGACGGTGCGCATCGTGCCCCACGGCGTGCACAGCGAAGAAAGCTGGCAGCAGCAGATTCCGGTGTTCATGTCGTGCCTTGGCTTCATCTAAATCCTCTTCTCATCGACCCTTCTCAAAAGGAGCATACGAATGGAAATCCGTTATTTCAAGAACTACTCCCACTGCCTGGGCCGCGACATGGAAATGAAGGTCTACGGCCACCGCGGCAAGCCCGTGCTGTTCATCCCCTGCCAGGCCGGACGCTTCATGGACTTTGAGGGCTTCCACATGGACGACGTGTTCCGTCCGTGGATCGACGCGGGCAAGGTGATGGTCTTCTCCATCGACACCATCGACGGTGAAACCTGGGCCAACAAGGGCGGCGACAACCGCTGGCGCATCGAGCGCCACGAGGCCTGGTTCCACTACATCGTGGACGAGGTCGTGCCGCAGATCCATCACCTCGCTGGCGAGCGCAACTGGCATCAGGAGATGATCACGACGTTCGGCTGCTCCATGGGCGCGCAGCATGCCGCGAACCTGATCTTCCGCCGCCCGGATCTGTTTGACAGCTGCCTGGCGCTCTCCGGCGTGTACGATTCCCGCGACGCGTTCGGCGGCTACATGGACGATCTGGTCTACGCCAACAGCCCGTGCGATTACCTCGCGGGCATGCCGGCGGATCACCCCTATATCAGTCTCTACAACCAGCGCAAGATCATCATCTGCGTCGGCCAGGGCGCCTGGGAGGATGTGCTCAAGGAGAGCACCGCTTGGCTGGGCCGCGTGCTGTATCAGAAGGGCATCAACGCCTCGGTCAACTTCTGGGGCTACGATGTCAACCACGACTGGCCGTGGTGGTACAAGCAGACCGCGCATTATCTGCCGATGATCGTCGGCAACCCGTAAGCGGGCAGGGGCCAAGCCGCTTCGCCCCGCTGAGCAGGAACAAGCAAAGAATGAACTCTTCCCCAAGGCTGCACTGAATCCGCAAGACAAAAGCAAAGGAGCGCTTCTCATGAAGAATTTCGTTTTCATCTCCCCGAACTTCCCGACAAACTACTGGAAGTTCTGCGCCGAGCTCAAGAGAAACGGCATGAACGTGCTGGGCATCGGCGACTGCCCGTACGATCAGCTCATGCCGGAGCTCAAGAGCTCCCTGAACGAGTACTACAAGGTCTCTTCGCTGGAAAACTATGACGAGGTGTTCCGCGCCGTCGCGTTCCTGACCTACAAGCACGGCAAGATCGACTGGCTGGAGAGCAACAACGAATACTGGCTGGAGAAAGACGCCGCCCTGCGCACCGCGTTCAACATCACCACCGGCTTCCAGGTCAGCGACATGGAGGCGGTCAAGTACAAGTCCAAGATGAAGGCGTACTACGCCAAGGCCGGCATCAAGACCGCGCGCTATCATCTGGTGTACGACTACCAGGGCTGCAAGGACTTCATCGCCGAGGTCGGCTATCCGGTCATCGTCAAGCCGGACAACGGCGTGGGCGCGTCCAGCACCTACAAGCTCAAGAACGACGATCAGCTCAACTACTTCTTCGCCACCAAGGAAGCGGACGTGCTCTACATCATGGAGGAGTTCGTCAACGGCACCGTGCACACCTACGACGCGGTCATCGACGCGAACGGCCAGCCGCTCTTTGAGACCGGCAACGTGACCATGGACTCCATCATGGACACCGTCAACACCAACGGCAACTCCTGCTACTACATCGAGAAGAACCTGCCGGACGCGATGCGCGAGGTCGGCCGCAAGACCGTCGAGGCCTTCGGCGTGAAGAGCCGCTTTGTGCACCTGGAGTTCTTCGTCCTCAACGACGATCAGCCTGCGCTGGGCAAGAAGGGCGACATCCTGGGTCTGGAGGTCAACATGCGTCCGTCCGGCGGCTGGAGCGCGGACATGTTCAACTTCGCCAACTCCTGCGACGTGTACAAGATCTGGGCCGACATGGTCGCCTTCAACACCCGCACCGTGCCGGACGCGGGCGCCGAGCACTTCTACTGCTGCTACTGCGGCCGCCGCGACGGCAAGAACTTCGTGCTCGATCACAATGCCGTGATGGCCAAGTACGGCAGCCGCATCAAGATGGCGCAGCGCGTGCCCAAGGCGCTCTCCGGCGCGATGGCCGACATGATGTACATGTGTAACTGCTCCACCGAGGAGGAGAAGGCCGAATATTATCAGAGCATGCTTCAGGAATATTGATCCCATAATCATGAAAGGGCTTTGGATGAACCAAGGCCCTTTTTTGTATGCTTCTATCGACACAATTCACATGGCTGTTTTCAGATAATACTATTCTCAAATAGAAACGAGCTATAAGCGCGAAGCGAAGAAGAGGTCTGGGGACTGGTCCCCAGGCTAGGGGTTTGGGGGATGAAATCCCCCAACGT
>CAMFCQ010000102.1 GCA_945948915.1 uncultured Clostridia bacterium
GGAGGTCATGCTCTTTGACGAGCCGACCTCGGCGCTCGACCCGGAGATGGTTGGCGAGGTGCTCGAGGTCATCAAGGGCCTGGCAGAGAACCACATGACCTGCGTGATCGTCACGCACGAGATGGGCTTTGCGCGCGAGGTCTGCAACCGCGTGCTGTTCATGGACGGCGGCGTGATCTGCGAGCAGGGCAATCCGCGCGATCTGTTCGATCATCCGCAGAACCCGCGCACCCAGGACTTCCTCAGCAAGGTGCTGTAAGCCCTGTTCGCGGGCAATACGGTCCATGCCGAAACGAGGTATGCCATGATTCTCACCCATCTTGTCACCGAGGAGGAGGCCGGGCTCACACTGCAAGCGCTGCTGCGCGGCCCCATGTCCCTCTCCGGCAGACAGACCCGAAACGCCAAAGCTCAGGGCGCCGTCACCGTGGACGCGGCGCCCTTTTTTTCCAATCAGAAGCTTTCGGCAGGCATGGTCGTGCGCGTGCTGCTGGACGATTACGACGCGGCTGATGAAAAGACGCCCTCGCATTGCGCCGTACCCATCGAGAAGGTCTACGAGGACGACGCGCTGCTGGCCGTCTTCAAGCCGGCGCTGCTGCAGTGCCATCCTTCCCCCTCTGCGCCTGCCGGGAGCGACACCCTTGAAGGCCGCGTGTGCGCGTCCCTGGGCTTTGCCGCACATCCCGTGCACCGGCTGGACAGCGAGACCACCGGCCTTGTGCTCTTCGCCAAGCTGCCCTACGCGCAGGCGCACCTGCAGCAGCAGATGCTTTCCGGCACGTTCCGCAAGACCTACGAGGCCTGGGTGCTGGGCTGTCCCGATCCTCCCGAAGGCGAGATCGATGCACCCATCGCCCGCGAGTACCCGGACAGCTTCACGCGCATCGTCTCGCCCGACGGACAGCGCGCCGTGAGCCGGTATAGGACGCTTCAGCGCGTGCTGCTTGGCGGCGGTCAAACGGTCTCCCGCCTGCAGCTTTCCCCCGTCACGGGCCGTACGCATCAGCTGCGCGTACACATGACGCATATCGGCTGCCCGCTCCTGGGCGATACGCGATACCTGACGCCCGCCTCCAAAGCCATCTCCCGGCAGCTCGACCTGACCTATCACCAGCTCTCCGCCGTGAAGCTTGCCTTCCTCCATCCACTCACCGGCGAAGACATCACGATCACGCATGCCGCCGTGTTCGTGTTCGATCCCAAAAAGGCGGCGCTTTTCCCATGACAATCTCTTCCAATTCTACCGACACATGCGCCTGCATGTGCCGTTTTTTCATGTATTGCTCCATTTCCATGAACCATTCCTTTCCCGCTGCCAGAAGATGGAAACGGTTATATGGCAATAAACGAATTCCCAGCCTCGTCATATCTGCAGAAGACGCTCAAGAGCGGCCGCTTGGACGCCTTCGCAATGACAAAGGAGGAATTCCTGATGAAGAATACCAACAAGAAGGCGGCGCTTGCCGCCATGATGTGCATGGCGATGGCGGTTCCGTTTGGCGCAGATGCCGAGAACGAGATCCGCGTAATCACCGCCGGCACCCTGAACCTGCGCGCCGGCGCGTCCACCGAATCCGACATTCTGGGCAAGTACGGCTGGGGCACCGAGGTGGAGGTGCTGGGCTATGACGGCAGCTGGGCGTATGTCAGCGTCGGCGGCCAGACCGGCTACATGTACACCCAGTACCTGGGCGCCGAAGGTTCCACCAGCACCACCCGCTATGTGAACACCAACACCCGCGGTCTGAACCTGCGCAGCGAGCCGAACGGTACGATCCTGGGCTCCTATCCGCGCGGCACCGCCGTCACTGTCCTCTCCGAGGCCAACGGCTGGAGCAAGGTGCAGGTGAACGGCAAGACCGGCTACATGTCCACCCTCTGGCTGTCCAGCCACAAGCCGACCACGCCGTCCATCCCCTCAACTCCGTCCGCTTCCATCGGCACCGCCGTGGTGAACAACCCGTCGGACACGCAGGTGCTCTTCCTGCGCAGGGAGGCTTCCACCTCCAGCGAAGCGCTGGGCTACTACCGCAACGGCAAGACCGTGACCCTGCTGGCCAAGCTGGACGGCTGGTACAAGGTGCAGGTGGACGGCAAGACCGGCTACATGATGGCCAAGTACCTGAAGGTGACGGACGAGGTCGCCTCCGGCACCGCGATCGTCTACAACCCGAACGGAAACAGCTATGTGAACTTCCGCTCGGCGGCCAGCCTGAACGCATCCGTGATCTCCACCGTTCCGGTCGGCACGACAATCCAGGTGCTCTCCAAGGGCACCGACTGGACCAAGACCCAGATCGACGGCGTGACCGGCTACATCTCCACCTGGTTCCTCAAGTTCTGATCTCTCCCTTTCCTGTCTCTTCCGCGGAGCCGGCAAATACCGGCTCCGCTTTCTGCATAAGCCCGCCGCAATTCGTCCATGATAACGCCAAACGAATCGCGGAGGGATCAGCCATGGTCAAAACAGAGATCGTCAGTGTGCTCGGGCGCGAGGTGCTCGATTCGCGCGGAAACCCCACCGTCGAGGCGGAAGTGCGTCTGGCGGGCGGCGTCACCTGCACCGCCATCGCGCCCAGCGGCGCGTCCACCGGCAAGTTTGAGGCGCTGGAGCTGCGCGACAACGACATGCAGCTCTATAACGGCAAGGGCGTGCGCCGCGCGTGCAAGAACGTCTCCACCAGCATTGACAAGGCGCTTCGCGGCATGGACGCCGCCGACCTGTTCGCCGTGGACAGCGCCATGATCGCGCTGGACGGCACGGAAAACAAGTCTGTCCTCGGCGCCAACGCAACGCTGGCTGTTTCCATGGCCTGCGCCAAGGCCGCGGCCAGCAGCCAGGGCATCGCGCTGTACCGGTTCCTGGGCGGTGCGCAGGCCGTGACACTGCCCATGCCGATGATGAACATCCTCAATGGTGGCGCGCACGCGGGCAATGGCCTGGACGTGCAGGAGTTCATGATCATCCCCGAGGGCGCCGCAACGTTTCGCGGCGCGCTGCGCATGTGCGCGGAGGTCTATCACGCACTCGCTGCCCTGCTCAAAAAGAGGCACTTCTCCACCGCTGTGGGCGACGAGGGCGGCTTTGCGCCGGACATGAGCGATGAAACCGAAGCCATCGAGCTGATTCTGGAGGCCATCACCCGCGCAGGCTATGCGCCCGGGAGCGACTTTGCCCTCGCGCTTGACGCCGCCGCCAGCGAGTGGAAGGATAAAAAGGGCTACACCATGTCCAAGTCCAAGCGCAGCTTCACCAGCCATGAGCTGACCGAGCACTGGCGCGAGCTGCAAAGCAAGTATCCCATCCGCTCCATCGAGGACGCGCTGGGTGAGGAGGACTGGCCCGCCTGGCAGGCGATGACGCTGACGCTGGGCGGCAGCTGCCAGCTGGTGGGTGACGACCTGTTCGTGACCAACACACAGCGTCTGAAAAAGGGCATCTCTATGGGCTGCGGCAATGCCATTCTGCTCAAGCCGAACCAGATCGGCACGCTGAGCGAGACCATCCGCGCCGCGCAGCTCGCGCAGATGAGCGGCTTCAGGACCGTCGTTTCCCACCGCAGCGGCGAGAGCGAGGACACGACCATTGCCGATCTGGCCGTGGCGCTCAACGCCGGACAGATCAAGACTGGCGCGCCCTGCCGCAGCGAGCGCGTGGCCAAATACAACCGTCTGCTGCGCATTGAGGACGCGCTGGGCGCAGCGGCGGTCTTCGGAAAGGCCGCGACGGGCGCATGATCTATTTTCTATTCGCCGGGGCCAGCGCATTCTTCGGGCTGACGGCGGGCCTGGGCGCGACGACGCTGCTGCGCCCGCTGCTGGACGCCGTGTCGCCGCTTTCTCCATCGTCCATCGCCATGCTCTGCACGATGGCCACGCTGGGCGCAGCGCTCGTCAGCGCGTTCTTTGCCCTCGGTCAGCCGCTTCCGCTGCATCAGGATGAACTGCTCCTGCTGGCCGTCGGCAGCGCACTGGGCGGCATTCTGGGCGATCTGGTCGCCAACCGGTTCGTCTCCGTCATCCCGCGCGACACGGCCATCCTGCTGCAAAACGCGCTGCTCTTCACGCTCGTCGCGCTGCCCGCGATCTATTTCCGCACGCTCTCGCGCACCGTCCAGCCCCTGTCGCTTACGCGGCTTGCCTCCTTTCCCGTGGCGCTGGTGGTCGGCATGCTCGCATCGTTCTTGGCTTTCGGCGCAGCGCCGCTGACGCTGATGCTCTACTTCCTGCTCTTTGACGCGGAGAACGACGAATCCTCCATCGCGGCGCTGACGGTCTCCCTGTGCGCGATGGCAGGCAAGCTCGTCACGCTGCTCATTCGCAGCCGGCTGAGCATCCCGGATGCCAGCGTGCTGCTTTGGCTGCTGCCGGGCGCCATCGGCGGCGCGCTGCTGGCGATGGTGCCCGCCGTGCAGCGGCAGACCACCCGCGCCGGAGAAGCGCTGCTGCGTCTGAGCCTGTTCACCTCGCTGATCAACATGGCGGCGGCGCTGACATGAGCGCGTCAGGGCTGCCGCCCTGAAATCCGCATGGGGATTTCATCGTAATACTATTCTCAAATAGAAACGAGCCATAAGCGCGAAGCGAAGAAGGGGTCTGGGGACTGGTCCCCAGGCTAGGGGTTTGGGGGATGAAATCCCCCAACGTCTCCATATCGCGAAGCGATCAAAGAAAAGCAGTCAGGGAGCGAAGCGTTACCTGACGGCCGGTTATTGCATGGCCGATTTTATTTGAGAGTAGTATAAAACCTCTTCCTCGCTTCACACTGAATACGACCATTGAGGTATCCACACAAAAAGCCACGCAGTTTCGCGTGGCTTTTGCGATTATTCCCTTGTCAGCATGAATGCGGACAGTGTCTCCTCAAGCGCCTCCAGTGTGAGAATGCTGTTGACCTGCGTGCGCAGCCTCGCCGCACCGCGCATGCCGCGCACATAGCAGACGATGTGCCTGCGCATCTCGCGCACCGCCACCCCCTCGCCCTTGAGCGCAGCGAGCATCCTCGCGTGGCGCAGCAGGACATCGAGCTTTTCTGCGGGCGATACGTCCCGCAAAGGCCTGCCCGCCAAGCCGTCGCGGATCTGCTCGAAGATCCACGGGTTGCCCTGCGCCGCGCGGCCGACCGCCACGCCATCGCAGCCCGTTTCCTCGAGCATCTGCTGCGCATCCTGCCAGCAGGCCACGTCACCATTGCCCACGACGGGGATGGACACGCGCTGCTTAAGCCTTTTGATCGCGTTCCAGTCGGCGTGCCCCTCGTAAAACTGGCTGCGTGTGCGCGCGTGCAGCGTGATCATCGCCGCGCCGGCCTGCTCGAGCATCGGCCCGAGCGTGAGATAGGTCTCGCTCCCCGCCTCAAAGCCCAGGCGCATCTTGACCGTCACCGGCACATGGGACGCATCCGCCACCGCGCGCACGATTGCAGCCGCCAGCTCCGGCATCTTCATCAGCGCGCTTCCCTCGCCATTGCCGGCGATTTTCGGCACGGGACAGCCCATGTTGATGTCCAGCAGCGTATAGCGCCGCGTAGCCGTCAGCTCTTCGGCGGCGCGCGCCATGATGTCCGGCTCACAGCCAAAGAGCTGAAGCGCCACCGCGCCCTCCTCCTGCGGCGCGACGGCCAGCAGCTCGCGCGCGGCGCGGTTGTCCTTGGGTGAGAGCACGTAGCCCTTGGCGCTCACCATCTCGCTGACCGCCATCGGGCAGCCCATCTCGTGGCAGAGCACGCGGAAGGGCATATCCGTCACCCCGGCCATCGGGGCGAGCATGGCGCCGCGCGTAAGAAATTCAAAGCTCATGTTCATTCATCCATCTGTTCGATCAGCTGGAGATTGGAGATCATCCAGCGGCCCGCCGTGCGCGTGAGCGTCACGCGGTAGCGCGAGGTCGCCCAATCCGGCGGGGACAACCTTTCCTCGCCGCCCGCCGCCAGCGCCGCCTCGCGTTTGGATGCACGGATGGTGCCGTCGATGGCGGGAATGCTCTCGATGATCTCCGCACGCGCGACGTTCTCCCACGGCCAGGACCACACGGACACCATGCGCACACGATGATCAAAGCCACGGATTTCATAGTCCTTGTAGGGCGACGTGTCGCTCAGGCCTACCTGCAGAACCGGATCCTGGCTGATAAACTCCTGCCTGAAGTACTTGGACAGATCCGACGAGTCCTCGCCCATGAGCACGACCGACGCGCGCGCTGTGAGGCCGTCGTCGATCAGCACCCAGATGTTGGCGGTATTCATCGCCAGATAAAACGAGATGATCAGTAAAGCGCTGATGACCGTGAGAAAAAACATGCGCGACGCGATGAAGCTCAGGAATCTCCTCAGCGTTCTCACGAAACGCACCTCCTTTCACGCAAAGCCAACGGAAAATCCATTGGGCTGCCGCCCAAACCTGCTTGGGGCAGCTGCCCCAAACCCTGCCAAGGGACTTCGCCCCTTGACCCCACATTCGCTTCGCGCAGATAAAAGCAATTCAAAATGACAAATCAGAAGATCGCATCGACAAACGCGCCCGCATCAAACGCCTGCAGATCCTCGATGCCCTCGCCCACGCCGATGTAGAGCACCGGCAGCTTCAGCTCATCCATGATCGCCACGGCGATGCCGCCCTTGGCGGTGCCGTCGAGCTTGGTGAGCACAATGCCGGAGACATCCGCAACAGAAGCGAACTCGCGCGCCTGCTGCAGGCCGTTCTGGCCGGTTGTCGCGTCGATGACCAGCAGCGTGCGCACCTCCGCGCCCTCGTACTCGCGGGCGATGATGCGGCTGATCTTGCGCAGCTCCTCCATCAGGTTCTTCTTGTTGTGCAGACGGCCCGCGGTGTCCACGATCAGCAGATCGGCCTCAGTCGCCTTCGCCTTCTGGATGCCGTCAAACACGACGGCCGCCGGATCTGCGCCCTCCGCATGGCGGACGATCGGCACCTGAGCGCGCTCGGACCAGATCTGCAGCTGGTCGGCCGCCGCCGCGCGGAAGGTGTCCGCCGCCGCCAGCACGACGCTGTGGCGCGCGTCCTTGAAGCGCATCGCCAGCTTGCCGATGGTGGTCGTCTTGCCCACGCCGTTCACGCCGACGACCATCATGATCATCGGCCACTTGAGCGGCTTACGCGGCATATCCATCATCTCTTTGAGGATCTGCTTGAGGATGCCGCGCGCCTTGCGGGCGTCGGTGATCCTCTGCTCCTGCACGCGGCGCTTGAGCTCGTCAATCACCTTGTCGCTGGTGCGAACGCCCATGTCGCTCATGATCAGGATGTCCACAAGATCCTCGTAGAAATCGTCGTCGATCTCCTCGGTCGCCTCAATCAGCTCGTCCACGCGGCCCGCGACGTTGGTGCGGGTCTTGGACAGGCCATTCCACAGTCGGGAAAACAGGCCCTTCTTTTCATCCTGAGCAAACGCCTCTTCCTGAACGGACGCTTCCTGCTCAGTGGAAGACTCCACAGCAGTGCTGGTGCTCTGCTGGATGCGCTCCTCCTGCTTTTCTTCCTTCTTCTTGCCGAAACCAAAGAAAGCCATGGTATTACCCCTTTCGCTCGATTGATTCAATCACTCCATCGCATCCGCGCCGACATCCTTGAGCTCGACGCTTAGCATCGTCGATACGCCCTTTTCCTCCATCGCCACGCCGTACAATCCGTCGCAGCGCTCCATCGTGCCCTTTCTGTGGGTGACGACGACGAACTGCGTATCC
>CAMFCQ010000103.1 GCA_945948915.1 uncultured Clostridia bacterium
ATACCGGCGCGACAGGGCCGCAGGGTCTGAAAGGCGAGACCGGGCCTCAGGGCCCGAAGGGCGAGAAGGGCGAAACGGGAGCAACAGGAGCCACCGGCCCGCAAGGCCCTAAGGGTGATGCGTTTACCTATGCCGACTTCACGCCGGAGCAGCTTGCCGCGCTCAAGGGTAAGCAGGGCGAACCCGGTAAACCCGGCAAGGACGCGGTGGTGGACGCAACGCTGACCCAAGAAGGGCAAGCCGCAGACGCGAAGGTCACGGGGGAAGCCGTTAGTCAGCTAAAGAGCGAAAAAGCCGACAAGGCGACAACATACAAAAAAGACGAGGTCGACCACATCGTCGGGTCACTGTTCCATGGCGGCGAAAACTATCGAACAGTGATGAAATCGTATTTTGAGGCGAACGGATGCGCGATCCGCAACGATCTGACCGACATCGTTGAGGGATGGTACAAGCTCGGCAGATACGGCTGGACGGGCGGCACCACGTTCCTCAATCCCGATCAGTCTAGCCTCTCCACCGGCACGAAGGTTGGCGACAACGCCGGCATGACGTGTACGCCGTCTACCAACACGGTAGCCGGTCAGGACGATTATGCGCTGCTCCCGCTTTTTGCTGTCGTTGACTGCAACTGGGAGCTTGGCAGCGGCGGCAAGCGCATCATCACCGCCATCGACGGCATTACCAGCGCGAATCCGTTTGTCAGGAACGATCCAACGCGCCCGGTCGGCGTGCTTCAGATGGCACCGTGGACGAAGTATGAGGAGGACGATACCTCATACACCTACTGGATGAGCGATCAGGTGGGCAAGGAGGGCTTCTACCCCATCCCAGAATCTGTCGATCTGGACGGCACCGTGCATAGCTGGGTTGTTCATGCCAAGTACGGCCTCGGCGATGACCTGTCCAGCATTTCCGGCGTTCCGATTCGTGTTTGGGACATCAGCCACAATTCGCAGCGGACGATGATTCCGCAGAAGTTCAACGCGAACAGCTACTATTGCGGCAAGTGCTCCTGCGATGACGCTTGGATGAAGCTGCACGTCTACATCAAGTACGCAAGCCTGACGCTTGATGACATCATGAACGGCTGCTGCTCGTACTACAACGGCAACGTGCATCCTGCCGTCGCTGAAAGCGGCGTGAAGCGCGTCATTGTCACGACCTCTCAGGGCAACGGTCTGCTCGTCGGCTCTACGATGTGCCTCGGCTCTTCGTTGTATGGCGGCAAGTCCACGCAATGCTCGGTTGTGGATCGTGCGAAGATCACGAGCATTGAGGACGTGACCATCGACGGCACGGCGTACAAGGCGGTGTATCTCGACGTTGAAAACACGTTCGATACCACCGTGGATCAGTTCTGGTCTACGATGCAATGGCATACCGGCAGCACGGATGCTGTTCTCGGCAATGATGGATCGCCGTACAACAACAAGTCGAGCAAGGAGCCGTACAAGTTGCAGGGCATTGAGCAGTCCTACGGCTGCTACGAGATCATCGCTGATACGATCTTTACCTATGCGACTGAGAATGATGTAGGCGTATTGACGTACAACGTGTGCAGGAACGCGACCCAGTTTGCAACGTCTGTCACGTCTAACTACAAGAAAGCGTCTTACAGCCTGCCAAATCCCGCCTCTGAAAGCTGGAACTGTCTGAAGCGCCTCGGACACGATCCGTCCATTCCTGAGCTGATGTGCGGCTCTGTCGGTGGCGGTAGTTCCTCCACATACACCAGAGACGCTGTTTACCAGAAAATCGTCACGAGCGGAAACTACGAGTGGCGGGCGCTCGGCTACCTGAACAGCGGGCTGGCGGGCGCGGGCCTTTCGTGCGAGGCCGCGGACAACGGGCTTACGTACGCGTGCTGGTACATCGGCGGGCGGCTTTCTGCAAACGGTTCTAGGGGTGAATATGCCGCGTAAGCGGCATAGAGGGGTCTTCCCCTCGTAGCCCTTTAGAATAAAGCTGTGGCGCACAGCATCTGCGTCAAAGGGCTGTATGGTACGCTCGTCGGGTATCTCTGGCAGGCGCTCGGCAACCTGAACAACGGGCTGACGAACACGGGCCTTTCGTGCGCGAACGCGAACAACGGGCTTACGAACGCGAACTGGAACATCGGCGGGCGGCATTCTGGACTATCAATTTTGATGTGAGCGCCGAAAGGTGTTTGCATATAAACGGCCATCCAGTCCTCGCCGCAAGGCGAAAATGTGTACAACCAACGCTGCATGAGGAAGCATGTAGGATTGATCGGAATGACGGTCAATCGGGGTTAGTAGCGATGAAAGCTCGAAAGCCTCCGTCATCCAGAAAGAAAGTAAACGACATGAGAACATATTGCAAAAAGGCTGATCCAACGAACATCGAAACCATCATGCCGGGCGTGTGGAACGCCTTCAGGGGAAAGTGGGGCCGGAATGATTACGGAGAAATGTTTCGCCAGTACAGCGGATTGACTCGTGAACAGGTCAGAAGGATCATCGACGAGGATCATCATGCCATGTACAACGAGAAACTTGAACCGGGCATCCGGGCGATTGCCATTGATGCTGCGAATCGGATCAAGCGCCGGAAACTCGATCTTGATCCTGTCAGATATGAGAACCGGCGCGATCCCGGAAGCAATAAGCTGCGGCTTGTTGGCATCGAATCGCCCATGCACCAAGTCCTCGATCACATCTGCGTATGGTGCATGATGGATCTGTTCAACGCGAAGATCGAACCGTGTCAGTTCGCCTCGCTCGAATCAATGGGCGCTGTCAAGGGTGCGCATCTGATTGCAAAGTGGGTCAAGCAGGACAATGACAAGGCGTGGTATTGCACGGAGAATGGGTATCGGTACTCAAAGAGTACGGAGTATTACATTCAGGGCGATGTGCGGAAATGCTATCCGAGCATGAAGCGCGAGGTGGTCATGAAACTGCTTGAGCACGACATCAGCAAGAACGATACGATCCTGTGGCTGACGAACGAGCTTCTTTCCATGCACGAGCATGGTTTCATCATCGGAAGTTTGCTGTCTCAGTTTCTCTGCAATTACATCATGTCGTTTTGCATACGCGAAGCGTTCGGAATGAAGAAGGAACGGAGAGGGAAAGCGGTCAAGCTGGTACACCATCAGGTGTGGTACATGGACGATTTCATTCTCACCGGGCCGGACTCTCGTAATCTAAAAATGGCCTACACGAGGCTGGGCAAGGTGATGAAAGACCGATTCGGTCTGGAACTCAAACCGGCGCGTGTTGTTCGTTGGTGCGAGAAAGCGCCGGACATCATGGGCTATGTCATCCATTCAGACGGAACAATTACGATTCGACCGAGAAACTATCTGAAAGCAAGACGAATCTACACTCGCGCTGGGAACCGAAGCACGATGAGCCTTGAGCAAGCGCATCTTGTGGTCAGTTACAACGGGTTCTTCAAGAACTCTGATTGCAAGGAAGAATCGAAGAAGCTGAAGGTTGAAGAGATCACGAACCGAGCGAAGCGTCTTATATCCGACTATGATACATGGAGGTTGTTTCAATGTATACCGAGGTTGTCCAGTATTCCAGTTTCCCCGCTTCCGTCACCCGGCTCGTGAGGCCGGACGGCTCCGCAGAGTACCGCATGGTCAAGGATGCTGTGCAGGAGAAGGATAACGACGGGAACGACGTTATCCACGGCAAGGAGGTCTACTTCGAGGTTGGCCCGGGCGCTTCTCAGCCGACGATTGAAGAGGTCGAAAGCGATTTCGACACCTACTGGTCGAGCGGCATTCTGTGGCCCGTCCCCGATAAGCCGGCGCCTACGACCGAGGAACGGCTTGAGCAGATCGAGGCAGACAGCGTTATTGCCCTTGAGGGTATCGCTGAACTGTACGAGATGATGATGTCCAAGTAAAGGAGAGGTGCGTGTATGGTAAGTGTCTATGTTCGTCTCATTCAGAAAGGCGTTCGGACGATTGATGACGTCCCTGAGAACCTTCGCGGCCCGGTTCTCGCTGCTCTTGAAGCTCTGGAAGGAGGTGCCTGATATGGCAATGGTCTATGCAACGCTGATCATCAAGCAGCGCCGTACATATGATTCTGTCCCGCCTGCGCTCAAGGAGCAGGTTCGACAGATTCTCATTGACTGCGAGTGCGAACACCTCATCATCGAGGGGTAAGCCATGAGCAATCTTGAGATCATCGCCAGTCTGTGTTCGATGCTCGATGAAGCGCAGAAGATCATCAGGATTCAATCCGAGATGCTTTCTGCGCATGGCATCGAGACATACGACGGCAAGCTGGAAACCAAGCGTGAAAATGTGCTGAGCAGTATAGAGAGCGAATTAGGTTGCTAAATGAGACTTTAACGGACTTTCAAAAAAGAACGGATGTGATCCAAATGCACCACGCGGACGATCTGGAGGCCATCCGGGTAGCGCTGGCGGAAAGCTGATCTTACGCGATGGCAGAAGCATCACAAGACAGGGAGAGGAAGCATGAGCAAGACACCGATACAGGACGCGATCCGGGAATGGGCGCTGTCGAAGGTTGGCAGCCCGTATGTGATGGGCGGCACCGGCAAGCGCTGCACACCGGCCTATCGAAAGGCCAGGGCGGCACAGTACCCTGGCAGCGCAGCAGCGATCGAGAAGCAGTGCCAGGTGATGTCAGGGAAAAAGAGCACATGCGACGGCTGCAAGTATGACGGCATGGATTGCTACGACTGTGCCCAGCTTGTGCGCTATGGCTGCAAGGCTGCGGGCATTGATGGGCTTAACATCAGCGGCGCGAACAGCCAATGGAAACGCGGAAATTGGGAAGCAAAGGGAGCAATCGCCGACATGCCGGAAGGTGCTGTCTGCATCCTGTACAGGCAGGACAGCGACGGCAAGATGGGTCACACGGGCATCTGCCTGGGTGACGGAACCATCGTCCACGCCAAGGGCCATGCATACGGCGTGGTGCATGATCTGGTGAGTGCCGGAAGGTGGACGCACTACGCCATCCCCAAGGGCATGCGCTCGGAGGACGATGGGCAAGCCGAAGAGAAGAGTGATGCGCTGCCAACGCTTCGCAATGGCAGCACTGGCGAGGCGGTTGTGCGTCTGCAGGAGCTGCTGGTAGCGCAGGGCATCGAGTTGCTGACGGTAGACGGCATCTTCGGCAGCAAGACGCAGGCGGCGGTGAAGTTATTCCAGGAGCGAAATGGTCTGGATCCTGACGGCGTCGTCGGCCCGCTGACATGGGCGGCGCTGAAGGGAAATGCAGGCACCCAGGACGAGACGGACGATGGCGCGGAGGAAGCGCCGGAAGAATCGCCGGAGGAGCAGACCGCATGGGACGCGCTGGTACAGGAGATGCGAGAGGTAGCAGGGCAGGCACAGGCGCTCCAGCAGCGGATGGCAGCGCTGATCGAGGCCGCTGACGGGATGCACAAGGCAGAAAGATAAGGAGTGGACACCAATGCAGACGGCGGAAGAATTGGCAAGCGTACTCGGCGGCAATGCGGCCATCACAGCCCTGGCGTACATCCTGGCGGTGTGCGTGATCATCGCCACGGTGGGCAAAGCGCTGGACGTGGTGCAGGCATGGCTGCGACCGGGGCAGAAAAAGTCAACCGATGTGCAGACGTGCTTGAAAAACGACAAGTCGCGACTGGACGATCATGACGGCAGGATCAGCGCCCTGGAAAAGGGGCTGCAAAAGACCCAGGAAGGGCAGCGGGTGACGATGGAGGGCGTGATGGCCCTGCTGGAGCACGAGCTGCACAACGGAAACAGCCAGCAGATGGAGGACGCGAGCCGAAAAATCCAGGCTCATCTGCTGAGCAAATAAAGGCATAGGAAGAAAGGAGACACACCATGGAAAACGCTATCGCAATCGATTTGACACCCATCCTGCAGCTTGTCATCATGCTGCTGTCCGCGCTCGTCACCGCTTTCGTGATCCCTTGGATCAAGTCCAGGGCAAGCGCACAGCAGTGGGAGGCGCTGGTCAACGTCACCAGAACTGCGGTTTTTGCGGCAGAGCAGGTGTACGGCTCCGGATGGGGCCGCGAGAAGCTGCACTACGCGGAGGAGTACATCAAGAAAAAGGGCTACACGGTGGACGTTGATTTGATTGAGGCCACCGTCCGCCAGCACTTTGGCCACCTGGACGGCGACATCGGGGAAGAAAAGCCGGAAGAAGAAGCCACCGAGGACGAAGAGCCGCAGACGCAGATGATGTAAGGGGGTGGTGCCTTGGGCGGTGACCGGTTCCGCATTTTCGCAGCCCGTAGGTATACCCCTGATGACCTCGCCCTTCTGACGGACGAGGAAGAAGCCATCCTCCTTGGCAGACGAAAAAAGTCCCCGCAGGAAATGGCCATCAAAATGCACATGTCAGTCGAGACAGTCCACCGGCGAGAGCGGTCTATCCGATCAAAGTTGGGGTAACGTCTTCTCCCTCCCTTCGGGGAGGGATTTTTTTGCAAAAAAGTTTTGATTTTTCAAAAAACTTTGCAAAAACCTATTGACAATATAGCACTATAGTGGTACAATGATAGTGTCAGGAGGGCAAGAAAGAAAAAAGCCCACCGGCAGAAAGGAAGCGAGAACATGAAAGTTAAGGCATGGGGTATCAAGCAGGGCGTGTGGGGCGGAGAACCTCAGTACTACTACTTCAGCAGCAAGGAAGCCCGGGACGAGTACTTCAACAGCCACGATTACTGCGACAAACTCCGCTGCAAGAAAGTTGATGCTGAATACGTGTACGATAGCGTGGAAGCGCTGAAAGCCGCAGAACGCTTGTAATAGTGCATGGCCGTTCGTCTAATCCACGGCAGAAAGGAAGTAAAGACCATGATCATTAAGCTGACCGACATCATGAAGGCCCTCATCAATAACCAGTCCCTCGAATGGGAGTACGACCATTGGACGTACTATCTCCATCTGGCTGATGTGCTTCCAGGTGCTGACGACGAGTGCTTCACCGCCAGCCCTGCCCGTGTCTGGAGCGACTACGAGAGCGATAACCCCGATTACATGTACAACGTCCTTGAGCGCGAGGACAACCAGTACTTCATCGACATCTGCCGCGACCTGCTGGATCATCTGAGCGAAGAAGGCTATGAGGTGCTTGATGACTCCGACACACTTCCCGCCAGCAAGTACATCGACCCGCCTGCGAAAGACGAGGAAACCGAGGAAGATGACTGACCGACACGCCGCGCCGTGGCGGCTAATCTCCGGCAGAAAGGAAGAAACCCATGAAGAACCTTAAGCGCTACCGCACAGCATCCGGCATGAGCCAGGCGCAGCTATCCAACGCCAGCGGCGTCAGCCTCCGCT
>CAMFCQ010000104.1 GCA_945948915.1 uncultured Clostridia bacterium
GCGCGCGGATGGAGACATCCAGCGCGGAGATGGGCTCGTCGGCGATGATGAACTCCGGCTCCATGATCAGGGCGCGTGCGATGCCGATGCGCTGGCGCTGGCCGCCGGAAAACTCGTGCGGGAAGCGGCTGGCAAACTCCGGCAGCAGGCCGACGGCGGACAGCGTCAGGCGGCGTCGCTGCTGATGGCCACCATCGCGCAGCCCAAGCTGCTGCTGCTGGACGAGCACACGGCGGCGCTCGATCCCGGCGCGGCGGAGAAGGTGATGCAGCTGACGGAGACGATCGTACAGCGGGATCACATCACCACACTGATGGTGACGCACGACATGGACTATGCGCTGCGCGTCGGCAGCCGCACCATCATGCTGGACAGCGGGCGCATCGTGATGGACCTGACCGGCGAGGAGCGCGCAAGCATGACCTCCGACGCCCTGGCGGAGCTATTTTACGCGAAGGGGAAGCGTTGACAACCTTGGTGCCCGTCGTCTCGCTGATCCGGCTGCCGAGCACGGCGAGTGCGCCGCAGGCGCCGACGGGGCGAATGTCGATGTCCATGGGACTCCTTTCTCAGCGGCGCGCCGCCATGCCGGACTCAAAGTAGCCCTTGGAAAGCACGGAGGCAAACCAGTGGGCGGAACGATGGGAATAGCGCAGCGCGTTCCACAGCACGTCGCTCTTGGCCTCCAGGGCGGAGACATCCCTGCCGCCCGCGTTGTGATAGACGCCGCGCTCGTTTGCGCCCGGCGCCTCCACGGAGATGACCGCGGCGGGCAGGCCCCCGGCGATCATCGCTTCAGCCTGGGCGGGCGCCTGCTTGGCGTCCTTGGTGAAGACGATGACGCCCATGCTCAGCGGCAGCTCGCGCACCGTGGCGATGTCCTCATAGATATGCAGGCCGACGACGCTGGCGCAGCGCTTGACGGCCTCCACGCAGTCCTGCGGGCAGACGATGACCGGCTTGGCGCCGAAGGCGAGCACCAGCGCGCGGGAGAGCAGCATGGAGCTGACCATGCCGTCCATCTCCGGCACCTTGTGCGGCAGCAGCACAAAGCCCATGAGGATGTAGACCAGATCACCCTCGTGCACGCTGCGGCACAGCGCCTCGGCGGCGTGCATGGTCAGCGGCTCGCCGGTAACGGCGCGGCTGCCCGCGTACAGAATGCGGCACACGCCGTAGCCGCGGGGATCGAGCACCATCAGGGCGTCCAGGTTTTCACCGATGCTGCGTTTTTCCAGATCGTCACGTTCCATAGCTGTTATCGTCCTTCTGGCAGATTCGCTTTGATTATTGTCGTGACGAACCTGAAATGCAAGAAGAATTGATGAGAATTTCATTTTATATTTATTTTGACGGACAATAAACGACGTTTCAAATTGTGAGACGGCGTGAAGATTCAATTCATGTACCTGAAGGCTTCTGAGCGCGGTAGGCGCGGATGTCCTGCGCCAGCGGATCGTCCTCCCGCGCGGGACGAAGCGACAGCAGCGCGTCGATCATGCGCCGCTGCCCGGCCTCGCCGTGGGGAATGTACAATATGGCGCTGTCCTCGCGCTCGGCGATCAGCGCGCGCAGCAGGCGGCGCAGCAGGATGCGATCCTCATGCATGGCATTTCCCTCCCTGAAAGACTTCATCAAGGATAACACGCCGCCGCGGGAATGGCAAGCTTGAACAAAGCGCGCGCCTGTGATAGAATAATAAGGATTAAACATTCTTTTGAAGATATTCCGGAGGAAAGAACGTTGAAAAAAGGAATTCTGACCGCTTTCCTGCTGATGACGACGCTGCTGGCGGGCACGGCCTGCGCGCAGATGAATTACGACCTGACCAATCCCAACCTGACGTACGAGCAGCTCAGCGAGGATGAGGCGATGCCCGAGCTCGTGGACGTGCTGGATGCAGCGACGGATCCCGCCGACGCGGCCGTCACGATCATCGGCGGCACGGACGGCCCGACCGCTGTCTTTGTTGCGGACGGCGCGGCGGACGCGCAGCCTGCCCAAGAGGCGGATACCTGGCCCAGGACGTTCACCATCACCATGGCGGGCGATACGACGCTGGGCTCCACGGACGACCTGCGCAAGCGGGACGACTGCTTTGAGGCCGTGGCGGAGGAGAAGGGCTACGGCTGGTTCTTCTCCGGGCTGACGGAGCTGTTCGCCACGGACGACCTGACGCTCATCAACTTCGAGGGCACGCTGACCGAGGAGACGCAGAAGAAGGAGAAGAAATTCAACTTCAAGGGCCCGCAGGCGTACACCGACATCCTGACGCTGGGCAGCGTGGAGGCCGTGACCGTCGCCAACAACCACACGCTCGACTACGGCTCGCAGGGCCGAGACGACACGATCGCCAACCTGGAAGGCGCGGGCATCGTCGTCTCCGGCAACGGACAGCTCGGCGTGTTTGAAAAGAACGGCGTGAAGGTCGGCATGACGGGCTACTGTTTCCCGTACAAGGACGGCAAGAAGGACATCAGCGCGGACGTGAAGGCGCTGCGCGAGATGGGCTGCCAGATCGTCATCGCGTCCTTCCACTGGGGCAGCGAGTACCGCGAGGACTTCACCGGTGAGCAGCGCACCATCGGCCGCGCGGCGATCAAGGCCGGGGCGGACATCGTCGTGGGCCATCACCCGCACATCGTGCAGGGCATTGAAAGCTATGAGGATTCCTACATCCTCTACTCCGTGGGCAACCTGGTCTTCGGCGGCAACGTCGATCCCGACGACCGCGACGCCTACGCCGCGCGCGTGACGTTCACCGTGTACGAGGATCACGCCGACGCGCCGGAGCTGACCATCGTGCCGCTGCGCCTGACCGAGCTGACAAAGGGCACGGACTACCGCCCGGTGCTCGCCGAGGGCGAGGAGGCGGACCGCATCGTCAGCCGCATCCTCAAGCGCTCCTACAAGATGGAGGGCTTTGAAAACGGCGCGTGGTAAACCGCAATCATCATCGCGAAGCGAAGAAGGGGTTCAGGGACAATGTCCCCGAGCGGGTTTCAGGGCAGCCGCCCTGACGTCCATTTCCCGGAAAGGAAAAACTATGGCATCTCATTTTGCACTGTTTGTCGACCTTGAAAACTGCGGCGGCAAGAAAAGCATGCTGATGGACGTGATCGAGCGCGTCAAGATCCGCGGCGACATCCTCATCGGCAAGGTCTACGGCTATACGGACAGCTACTCCGACCTCAAGGAGACGCTGCTCTCCAACACGTTCACCGTGGTGCCCAGCCTGCGCTACGGCCGCAACCAGAAGAACAACTCCGATATCCAGCTGGTCATCGACGCGCTGGACGTCGCCTATCGCAACGAGCTGATCGACAGCTTCTGCATCGTCTCCGGCGACAGCGACTATGTGCCGCTGGTGGGCAAGCTCAAGAGCATGGGCAAGTTCGTGCTGGGCATCTCCCGCAGCGAGGCGGCCAGCAACGTGTTCATGAACGCGTGCAGCGAGTTCCAGTTCCTGGAGAGCGTGGCCAGCGGCAAGGAGCGCTCCGTCAGCGAGGTGAGCGACGCGCTGACGCTCTCGGACGTCAACGACCTGATCGTCACCATCCTGCGCGAGAGCGAGGGCGGCGAGATGCTGGCCTCCGAGGTCAAGAGCGTTCTGCTGCGCCTGCGCCCCAATTTCTCGGAAAAGAGCGTGGGCTTCTCCACGTTCGGCAAGATGCTCGCCAAGCTCGCGGAGCAGTTCGGCTCCTTTGAGATGGAGAGCGAGGAATATAGCCTCATTCTGCGGCTCAATCAGGCATACGCGGCGGTGGAGCAGCTCACGCGCGACAACTACGTCGGCGTGTTCGCACGCATCCTGTCCGCCTACAAGGAGGACGGCTTTGACCGTGTGAATCCCTCAATCCTCAAGTCCGCCGTGCAGGCGCTCTACCCGGACTTCACCGAGCGGCAGATCGGCCTGCGCCGCTTCTCTGACGTGCTGCGCACGCTGGAGCGCGAGGGCCTGCTCCGGCTCAAGACGGACGAGGGCGGCAACATGCTCGTGCACATCCTGTAAGGGGAAAGCCATGAAACGCATTCTACTCATTTTGGCGCTGCTGCTCGTGCCCTGCGCAGCCATTGCGCAGAGCATCACCATGGAGGCGCAGGGCCTTACGTTTGACTATCCGGAGAGCTGGATCGTCGTCTCGCCCCAGCTGGCGATGGTGTACGCGCCGCTGCTTACGGAAAACGGCATCGACGCATCCGCGCTGTCGCAGGACATGGAGGCGCAGGGCGTGCTTTCACGTGCGTACCGGCAGGACTTTCGCCAGCAGATGAGCGTCATCGTCCGCACGGACGCGCTCTCCGGCGAGATCTTTGACATCGCGGAGATCACCGACAGCCAGCGCAAAGAGCTGCGCCGCATGGCGGAGAACAACACAATCTGGGAGACGACCGGCAACCGCACGCAGGACGTGGAATGGCAGAAGGAGAACGGCGAGTACTGGATGTACATCCACTATGTGAAAACCTTCTCCGATGAGATCGTCGGGCGCGGTCTGCGCTATGTGACGGTGAAGAACGGCATGCTGGTGATGCTCGACTGGCAGATCGATTCCGGCCGCTTCGGCAACCGGGACCTCGCCGCCTTCCGTGCGCGCACGCATGACCTGACGGTCGAGCAGATCGCCGAAGCGCCTGTGCGCACCGTGCGCCTGACAGCGGACATCCCGCAGGAGACGACGGACGCCAACCTTGTGATCACCGGCCAGACCACGGCAAACGCCACGCTCGTGGCGCAGGCGCCGGATCAGACGGGCGAGATGCAGGTGCTGTCCGTTGGGCAGGCGGGCTCCAGCGGCAGCTTCTCACTGCTGGTGCCGCTGGAGGAAGAGGGCATGTTCGAGATCACGCTGACGGCGAGCGTGGACGGCATGGCGGATGCCAGCGTGTCCGGCACAGTAGCCTTCAGCGCCAAGACGCTGCCGGTGTCGCTGGGCGGCATTGAGGAGGGCGGCGTGCACACCGTGACGCAAAGCAAGACCGTGCTCTCCGGCCAGACGCTTGCCGGCGCGCAGATGCAGCTGGTGACGCCGTACGGCGTATCCAAGAAGCGCGCGGGGAACGACGGCTCGTTCTCCTTCGAGCTGACGACACAGCAGGCGGGCGAATACCGCTACACGCTGATCCTGGACAAGGACGGCTTCAACCAGCTGCGCTATGCGTTCGCGCTGGTGCGCGTGATGACGGACGATCAGGAAAAGGCGGCCGTGCGCGATCAAGCGGAGAAGATCAGCTACAAGCTGCTGCAGCGCGATCTGGCAGAAAACCGGGGCAAGGTGATGAGCCTCTACGGCCCGGTGACGGAGGTCAGCTCCAGCGGCAGCGCGTATTACATCCGCATGCAGTTCAACAAGGCCGCCAACGGCGCCTGGTACAACCCGGTCATCATCGTGGCCGGCGAGGACATGGGCGCGAAGGTGGGCGATATGATCACTGTCGTGGCTGAGGTGTCCGGCGTGTTCGAGGAGCAGGACGATCAGGGCGAGCCGGTGATGGTGCCCAGGTTTGATTTGCTGTTCGTGGACAAGGTGGAATGAAGCGAAAAGAGTATCCGACTTGGTTGCTTCTTGCAGGACAGACAATATTTAAAAGGCGTGACTTTCGCGGTCACGCCTTTTGCCTTCAGAGGATCGCCGCAAAACGGGCGGGGGATACAAGCTGGTTGACAAACTGGAATTTGTACGATTGACTGCTGGTCTATCGTTCACGAGATTTTTCTTCCCATCTCTATCCGCATATTGTGTTCTTCGGGACCATTGTTGGAATATGCGTACCGGTCAAAGCCGATGATTGCAAACCCGTTTTTCTGATAAAATGAAACAGCCTTGAAGTTGAAACTCTGTGTTTCAAGCACCGCCATCCTCGCACCGGAGTTCACGGCATCAACCATGATTCTGTCCAGAAGCATCGTTCCCGCCCCGCGTTTACGGTCTGATTCATTAAAAACACAGATATTGGTGATTCGAAAGCGGTTATTCCACTTCTCAAGAAAACCTTCGACAAATCCTACCATCCTGCCGCCTTCGAACGCGCCATAGGCAATCGGGTCTTCCAGCCAGTCTGAAAGTATGCTGTCCTGAATCGACATTCTCAAATCGGTTTCTGAGTCAACCCAATGCATGTCAAATCCGTTATCCCCGGGCTCAATAGATAAGTATCGATCCGAATGAATCTCAGCGGCGTATTTCCTCCCCCTGTACTCGCTGTAATCGAGTTGGCTGATTCTCATTTCCATCACTCCATTGAAAATGATTCCCGAGGGATCTGTTCGTTGACAGATTTCGATTTATCCGATTACTAGGGTGTGTTTCTAAAGTGTCTAGAGCTAGGTAATTATGCAAGCCAGATAAGGCAAGACGCCAAATATACCATGCCCAAGAAGCGCCGTGCAAGCTTCTCGAAACGCATAGCTACTCTGCGATAATCCTTGATTTTCATGAAGAAGCACTCCACCAGGTGACGTTCCTTGTAGTGGAAATAATCACATTTCCAAGGCTTTGATAATCTCTCTTTGGGCGGGATGCAGTACTGTGCGCCCCGATCTGAAATATATTTCCGATTCTCTGCAGAGCCATAGGCCTTGTCTGCCAGAATAACACTTTCAGAAATATCAAGCTGATCCAATACCGGCTTCATCATGATACTATCATGGACTTGTCCGCCTGTTAGCATGAAGACACAAGGATTGCCCAGTCCATCTACGACTGCATGGATTTTGGTGGATCGTCCTCCACGACCAACACCAACAGACTGGTTTTGGGCGTTGTCCACGTCCCCTTTTTTGCTCCGGCACTGGCCCTGTGTGCTTTGATATAGGTGCCATCTATACATAAGTCCTGCATATCTGCACCTTCTCGAAGTTGGTCAAACAATGCCTTGAGTTTTCCATTCTCCTGCCATTGAGCAAAACGCTTATACACAGTCTGCCACGGCCCGTAATACTCGGGTAAATCTCTCCACGGCGCTCCCGTTCTCAATATCCATAGCACACCATTGAACAGTTTCCGGTTATCGGCCTGTGGTCTTCCCATACGTTTAGCCTTATTTCCCAGATGAGGTTCTATGATTCTCCACTGCTCATCAGTTACTTCATAGCGTCGTGCCACTCAAATCTCCCCTTATTCCGTATAAGGATAGATTCGACGTCGAACATTGTTTTCCTTTTGGTTTTGCAAGTTTTATTTGCTAACTGTCATTGATTCTACTTTAGAAACACACCCTA
>CAMFCQ010000105.1 GCA_945948915.1 uncultured Clostridia bacterium
ACTCGACCACAAAGCAATGGGACTTACATCACTTGGTCGGTGATGCAACCGGCATCATGCCGGTTTACTCTGTAAGTCCTTCTGCAAAGCTTCGGACTCGACCACAAAGCAACGGGACTTACGTCACTTGGTCGGTGATGCAACCGGCATCATGCCGGTTTAGTCAAGGAGCTCCTGTACCAGCGCGGGGAACATGCGGTAGTCGTCCACGCACAGGAACGGGATATCGGAGCGATAGACGGATTCGTCGTTGCCGCCGGTGCCGTAATCGTCGCCGATGAAGAGCACGTTCTCGTGCGCAATCCCCCGCTCCCTGCAATACAGATCGAGCGCATAGAGCTTGTTGTAGGGCTTGGGCGCCATATCAAACGAGGACGAGCCGCCCACGAACACGCAGTATTCCGGGAAGGCCGCGCACACCTCGTCATAGATGCGGCGGCGCTTGGCGCGGTCCGGGTCAAACGCGAGCTTGTCCTCCTGTCTGGCCTTCGTCCCCAGTATCGGGAAGGTCAGGCAGCCGGAGGGATGGTACTCCACGTTATCGCCCGAAAACGCGGTGTAGCCGTGCTTTTCCCGCAGCGCAGTCACCCTGGCCTCGATCGCTTCGCGGTCGCCGACGTGCAGCGTTTCGTCCCGCTGCATGTCAAGGCTGTCCGTCCCAGCATTGTAGGTTGCGTACTGCATGCCGTAATTGCCGATGATATCGATCGGAAAATGCTCCATCTGATTGAAAATCCGCTGCACCTGGCCCGCGCCCACCATCAGCAGCCTGTACCGCTTCCCAAGCGCCTCCAGGGTTGCCCTTGTCTGCGGGGACAGCGGCTGCTTGTGCTGGGTCAGCGTGCCGTCCAGATCCATGGCGATCACCTGAATCTTGCTCTTGTCCATGCACACCCCTCATACATCCTTTTCAGAAACCAGCAGGTCGTAGTACATCCACAGGACGGTGTAGCGGTCTTTGAGATCCTTGGCAAACTTGAGCGCGTTGTCGATCTTCTTTCTGCCGTACAGCTCGTCAAACTGCGCGATGTCCAGACCGATGCTGTTCAGATACCCCAGCATCGTCTCGGTGGACGGCGCCTCGCGCAGCAGCGCGCGGATCTCGTCCCACTTCTCCAGATACACCGGGTAGCGGTTCTCGTTGTACCAGCCCATCCTGTCCTGCTGGGCGATGACACCATCGGCTACCTTGGTGTAAATCTCGCGGATGTTCCGCTCCCATGCCTCGCGGCTGGGAATCGTATTGCGCACCGGCTTGTCGATTGCCAGCAGCTTTTCGCGGATGCGCTGGGCATAGATGCTCGAGTAGACCACATCCGTGCCGTGCATGAAGTACGGCTCATGGTTGATGATGCTGACGATCTCAAAGTAGTGGGACAGGTGATGCTCGCTGCCGGAGGCCGGGCGGGAATTGCCCACAAACGCCATCGCCACGCCGACGCCCACAATCGCCTCCATCAGGGATTCGATCGCCTGCGGGTCGCGCGCCTGCAGCCGCTGTCCCAGACCCTTGGTTTTCTGCAGCATCTCCCAGACCAGATCATACACATAGGAACAGAAGTACTCGCCGCGCACCAGCACGCTCAGCTTCCAGTCGTTCAGGCACGAAAACTTGCCCAGAATATCGCCGTAGCCCGAGCGGATCATGTCCATTGGCGCATCCTTGAGCACGTCGATGTCGCCGATGATCGCCTCCGGCACATGTGCGGTGTAGGTCACCTTCATGCCGCCCATGATCATCGCGGCGCTCGCGGAGGCATAGCCGTCCATCGACGGCGCCGTCGCGACGATGAAGTACGGCAGCTTCGCCTGCCAGGAGACATACTTGCAGATGTCCTGAATGACGCCGGAGCCCACACCCACGATCAGGTCGGTCTTCTCCGTCAGGCAGGCGCGCAGCTCCTCACAGGCCTCCTCGTTGGGAATGAGCAGGCCGCTGCGCTCAAAGATCTTCATCCCCTCCAGCTTGCCGCCGATCTGCGCCCTGATCGCCTCGCCGCAGGCCGCATAGGTGTTGGTATCCGCCGCCAACAGCACATGATGGTATCCTTCAAGCAGCGGCGCCAGCTTGCTGTTGGCGTCCTTGCCGATGATGATGTGCTTGATCGCGCAGGTGTGCGTCATGCCGCATTCGCAGACTTTGCCCTTGAGCAGCTTTTCAAAATCCATGGCATTCACTCCTATTTCGCTTTGTGCTAAAACGCGTTCCGTGCACAGATAAAGGGGCAGTCGGCTGACCGGCTGCCCCTGGCGTCATCCAGCGAATCCGCAAGGGACTGCTGCTTGGCTTACTGCGTAACCTTCGCCCACAGCGCGTTCCAGTGATCCAGGATGTCCTTCTTGTGCTCAGTGAGGTACGGAACGTCGCGGAACACCCAGGTGATCTCGTCGGAGCCCGGCAGCCAGGCGTCTTCCGGCACGGTGTAGCCCGCGTTGGTGTAGCGCAGCGTGCCCTGCTGATAAGCCGCCAGCGCATTCTGGCCCTCGACGGAGCAGATGAAGTCGATCATCAGCTTGGCATTCTCCGGGTTCGGGCCGCCCTTGACAAGAGCGCAGCCGAAGGCCGTCGCAGAGGTGCCGTTGGTCGGATACTGGAGACGGATGTTGGTCGCGCCGTCGCGGATAAGGCCCACAGCGCCGTCTTCATAGGTCATGCCTACGACATACTCGCCCGCCTGGGTATTCTTGAACACGCCGGAGGAGGAACCGAGGATGACGAGGTTCGGCATCAGCTGCTCGATGTACGCCCAGGCCTCATCGGTATCATTGCCGAACACGGCCATGATGTTGGACAGGTTGTTCCAGGCGGAGGAAGAGCTGTTGGGATCAGCGGTAGCGATCATGCCCTTGAGCTTGGGATCCAGCAGGTCCTCGTAGGACTGGATGTTCAGGCCCAGCTCGGCCTCCAGCTCCTCGTTCACCACGAACACGACGGTGGACAGGTGATCCATGGAGTACAGGCCGTTCGGAGAAGAATAGCCCTCGATGTTCTGCGCGTCGCCCTCGGACACCCAGGCCTCGAAGATATCCGCATACGCGGTGCCGTCGGAGTCGGCCATGCCGCCCCAGACGAGGTCGCCCTGCGGGTTGCCGGCCTCACCGGCGATACGGGTGGTCAGCTCGCCCGCGGAACCGTTGGTCACGACGACCTCGATGTCCGGGTACTTCTCGTTGAAGCAGGTGATCAGCGCATCCAGGTCAGCTTCGGTCATACTGGAGTAGAGCTGCACTTCGCTGCCGGCATAGGCGCACACAGCCGTGAGCACCATCGTCAGCGCGAGAACCAGGGTCAGGAACTTTTTCATTGTCTCGTCTCCTTTAACAAAGAATGTATTTGCTACTGCGGATTCCGCCGCAATAAAGCCGAAGGGAAGGTTACAGCCGCACGTCCTCGGATTTGCTCACCTTCAGGTACAGCAGCAGCGAGACCGCCGTGACCACCGTCAGAATCGCCGCGAAGGCCGCCGCGATGCCGTCGTTGCCGCGCAGAATCGCCAGATAGGTAGACATCGTCAGCGTGATGCTCTTGTTGCTGTACAGGATGATCGAGGAGGACAGCTCCGTCACAATCGCGACCCAGCTGAGGATCGCGCCGGAGAGGATGCCGTTGGCCATCATGGGCACGGTGATGCGCACGAACGTCTTCGCCTTGGACGCGCCCAGGCTGATGGCCGCCTCCTCAATGCTGGGCGAGATCTGCATCAGCGTAGCGGTCGCCGATCGTATCGTGTACGGCAATCGCCTGATGACGAACGAAATCACCATGATCGCGAACGTGCCGGTCAGCGCGATGGGCTTCTTGCCGAAGGCCAGCAGCAGCGCCAAGCCCACGACCGCGCCCGGCATGATGTAGGGCAGCATGGAGATCGTGTCGATCGTATTGTTGAGCACGCTGGAGCGGCGCACCACCAGATACGCGATGAGCACCGCCAGGATCACAATGACGACCAGAGCAATGATGCCCATCACAGCGGTGTTCTTGATGGAGCGGCTCAGCAGCTTCTTGCTCGCCTGCACGTAGTTGACAAAGCCATAGCCGCCTTGCCGGATGGAGCCCTTGTAATTGCAGAAGGACAGATAGATGATGTACAGCTGCGGCATGAACGCCACGCCGACCAGCAGATAGCAGTACGCGTGCATCAGGAAGCCCGAGATGCCCTTGGCTTCCTTCTTCTCCACCGGATGCAGCGCATTCATGGAGAATTTAAAGCGGCTGGTGCCCCACTTCTGGACAGCGAACACGATGGCCGTGATCACCACCGCAACGACCGCCAGCGCGGCGGCGAAGTTGCGGTCGGCGCCGCCCTCGCCCAGGTACGCGTTGTAGATCATGACCGGGAAGGTCTGATAGCCCTCGCCGATGAGCATCGGCGTGCCGAAATCCGCAAACGCCTGCATGAACACCATCAGCGCTGCGGCAAGGATCGTGGGCATGGACAGAGCCAGCACAACCTTCACCAGGCGCTTGATGCCGGTGCAGCCCATGTTGGCGGCGGCCTCCATCAGCGTGTTGTCGATGTTCTTGAACGCGCCGTTCATGTAGATAAACACCAGCGGGAAGAACTTGAGCGACTGCACCAGCAGGATGCCCTTGAAGCCGTAGATGGCCGGCATCTTGAAGCCCAGCAGCGCGGACAGAAACTTCGTGATCGCGCCGCTGCGCCCCAGCAGCAGGATCCAGGAATATGCGCCGATAAACGGCGCGGACATGCTGCACAGGATGGCGACGACGAACAGCGCCTTGGCGCCCTTGATCTTATAGAACGAGTAGAAGTACGCAAGCGGAATGCCCAGAAGCAGCGCCACCAGCGTGGTGGTGATGGTCACCTTGACGCTGTTGGCCAGCGGCTTGAGATAATAGCCGTTGGTGTAGGTGAAGAACCGCTTGAAATTGTCCAGCGAAAACTGGCCCTCCCCATTGAACACGGACTGCTTGAGCAGGCCTGCCATCGGGTACAGCAGGAAGACCACAAACAGCGCGAGCAGCAGCAGCGATACGACGATCCACTCGTCAGCTTTCTTCTTCATAGGCTCTCCCCCCACTTACGCGCCGGCGCAGTCGTTCTGCACGCCGGTGAGGATGTTGGCCGAGCCGTCGGCGGTAAAGAGGTTGACCTTGTCCGTGTTGATGGTCAGGCGGATCCTCGTGCCCTTCTCGATGATGCTGTCGATGGAGGATTCCTGGATGATCTCGGCCTCCTCGCCGGACTCCAGGTGCACGAAGTAATGGGTCATCAGGCCCAGGAACACGCAGTCATCCACCGTCGCGCCAATGCCGGGCGCATCGGCGTCGCGGCTGAGCAGCAGCTCCTCCGGGCGCACGGACATGATCACGTCCTGCGGCGCGCGGTACTTCTCCTGCACGTTGTGCATGGCCGCGCGGTAGCCGCTGGGGGTAACCAGTTCGCACTGTCCGTTCTGCACGTCCAGCTTCGCCTTCATCACGTTGGAGCGGCCGATGAACGTGGAGACAAACAGGTTGGCCGGGCGCTGATAGATGTTCTTGGGCGTGCCCACGTGCTGAATCACGCCCGCATTCATGACGGCGATACGGTCGGAGACGGCCATGGCCTCCTCCTGATCGTGCGTGACGTACACGGTGGTGATGCCCACGCTGTGCTGAATGTTCTTGATGACGGTGCGCATCTCCACGCGCAGCTTGGCGTCGAGGTTGGAAAGCGGCTCGTCAAAGAGCAGCACGTCCGGCTCGATGCACAGCGCGCGGGCCAGCGCGACGCGCTGCTGCTGGCCGCCGGACAGACGCTCGGGCAGGCGGTCGGCGTACTCGTCCACATGCATCAGCTTCATGAACTTCTCGGTCTGCTCCTTCACCTTCTCCTTGGGGAGCTTCCTGTTCTGCAGGCCGAACTCGACATTCTTGCGCACGGTCATGTGCGGGAAGATCGCGTAGTTCTGGAACACCATGCCGATGTTTCGCTTGGCCGGATCCAGATCGTTGATGCGTGTGTCGTTGAAATAGAAGTCGCCGCCCTCGATGGAGTTGAAGCCGGCGATCATGCGCAGCAGCGTGGTCTTGCCGCAGCCGGAGGGGCCCAGCAGCGTGAAGAACTCGCCCTCCCGGATGTCCAGGCTCAAATCGGGAATAATGACGTTATTGCCATACTTTTTCAGGGCATGACGAATGGAAATGCGGTCGCTCACGGCTTTCTTCCTCCATACGCTTGAATCATCCGGCAAAACACACAGGGCGGATTGGTCGTTCATCCCCCCGGTTTGGCCGAATTCGGTCATTTTTGTCTATATTATATATGTGCAATATACAAAAGTCAATCATGTTTCCCTGACTCGTTTGATGTTATTTAACAATTTCTGTTCCTGCCCTTTACCTTTTCTTTACGTTGTTCCAAGCGCTGCGTACATAACAAAAGCCAGCGTGCCTCATCCTGTACAGAGACCTTTTGACGGAGGCAAAGCCCTATGGAGTTTGCAAAGATCGTGCTGTCATCCCTGTTGTCCTATGCCGCGCTTTTTGTGTGTGCCAAGATCATCGGACGCAAGCAGATTGCGCAGCTGAACTTCCTTGACTATATCACAGGCATCACCATCGGCTCCATCGCCGCAGAGCTGGCGACGGATCTTGAGAACATGTGGAAGCCGCTCGTTTCGTTGGGGATGTATGCGCTTTTGACCTATATTCTCTCCAAGATCGTCATGCACTCCGCCCGCAGCCGCAAGTTTCTGGACGGCACACCGACCATCGTCATGCACAATGGAAAGCTCTGCCGCAGCGGCATGAAAAAGGCCAAGCTGGATCTGAGCGAATTCATGGTCATGTGCTGCGAGCAGGGCTATTTCAACCTGGCAGACATCCATACGGCGGTCTTCGAGTACAACGGCAAGCTGACTATTCTGCCCGTCAGCAAGAAGCGGTCGGCCACGCCCGAGGACATGAAGCTCTCCCCGAAGCAGGAGACGATCTTCACCGAGGTCATTATGGACGGGCGCGTGCTTGATGAAAACCTGCAGCGCATGAGGCTGAACGCCGCATGGCTGACAAAGCAGCTGCGCACACAGGGTGTGCATAACGTCAGGGATGTGTTTCTGGGGCTGTGTGACGATCGGAACAGGCTGACGGTCTACAGGATGGATGCCTAATACTACTCTCAAATAAAATCGGCCATGCAATAACCGGCCGTCAGGTAACGC
>CAMFCQ010000106.1 GCA_945948915.1 uncultured Clostridia bacterium
CACACCGCGCACAAAGGATTCCGCCGCCGCCGCATCCGAGGTGAGAATTGCCTCCCTGTGGCCGGTCGAGTGCGCCGCGATGTGCGCAATAGCCTCCTGCACGCTGCCGACGACCCGAACCGCCAGAATGTAGTCCAGAAATTCCGTGTCAAAATCCCGCTCGCCCGCCGGTGTGCCGCCGATGATGCGGTATGCCTCCGGGTCGGTGCGCAGCTCCACGGGCGTCTTGCCCTCCGCGGCGCGCTTGTCGACGAGCGTCCGCTTCAGCGCGGGCAGGAAGGCCCCGGCAATGTCGCGGTGCACCAGGCAGACCTCCTCGGCGTTGCAGACCGAGGGGCGGCTGGTCTTTGCGTTCTCTATGACCGCCAGGGCCATATAGGGGTCGGCGGCGCGGTCGACATAGATGTGGCAGATGCCCGTGCCGGTCTGGATGCAGGGCACCTTTGCCTGCTCGGTGCAGGCGCGGATCAGCCCGGCGCCCCCGCGGGGGATGAGCAGGTCGATGTAGCCCACGCCCTGCATCAGCTCCACGGCGCTGGCGCGGGAGGTGTCCTCAACGAGCTGTACCAGCGCCGCGGGCAGGCCCGCGCTCCTGAGTCCCTCCTGCAGGGCCGCGGTGACGGCCGCCGCGGAGCGCCACGCTTCCTTGCCGCAGCGCAGGATGCAGGCGTTTCCGCTCTTGACGCACAGCGCCGCCGCATCCGAGGTGACGTTCGGCCGGCTTTCGTAGATGATGGCGATCACGCCCAGCGGTACCGCCGTTTTTTCGATCACAAGGCCGTTCGGCCGCTCTTCGCGCGAAAGAACCTCGCCCACGGGATCGGGCAGGGAAGCCACGCTGCGGATGCCGTCGGCCATGGCCGCGACGCGCGGCTGCGTCAGAAGCAGCCGGTCGAGCATGACCTCGGAGATATGCCCCTTCGCCGCCTCCATGTCCTCTTTGTTTGCGGCCAGAATCTCGCCGGAACGCCGGCAGAGCGCCTCCGCCATGGCAAACAGCGCCGCATTTTTCACCGCGCCGTCCGCTGCGGCCAGCGCCGGCGCCGCAGCCTTCGCGCCGCGCATCAGTTCCAAAGTCGTCATGATTTTTTCCTCCCGAGAAAGCGCGTTCCCACACGTTCGCCCGCCACGATGCCGTAAAGCACGTCCGGATTGCCGCCGTTGGCAATCACCATATCACAGCCCGCCTCCGCCGCGATCCGGGCGGCGTGGAGCTTGGTCATCATGCCGCCGGTGCCGAGGCCGGAGGCGCTGCCGCCGGCAAGCACCAGAATCTCCGGCGTGAGCTCGTCCACCTGCGCGATCAGCTTCGCCTCCGGATTGGCGTGCGGGTCGCCGGTGTACAGCCCGTCGATGTCCGAAAGAAGGACCAGCAGCTCCGCGCCGGCGTTGACGGCGACGATTGCCGCCAGCGTATCGTTATCGCCTATGACGATTTCCTCGGTGGCGATGGTGTCGTTTTCGTTGATGACTGGCAGGACGCCCAGCTCCAGCAGGCGGAAGAGGGTGTTGTGGAAATTCTCCCGCCGCTGCGCGTCCCGGATGTCGCTGCCCGTCAGCAGAATCTGCGCGACCGTGTGATGATATTCCGAAAACAGCTTATCATAAGTATACATCAGCTCGCACTGGCCGACGGCCGCGGCCGCCTGCTTCGTGGGCATGTCCTGCGGCCGCTCGCGCAGGGAGAGCTTCCCCACGCCCATTCCGATGGCGCCGGAGGAGACCAGCACGATCTCGTGCCCCGCGTTTTTCAGGTCGCTGATGACCTTGCAGAGCTGCTCCACCCTGCGGATATTGAGCCTGCCCGTCGCATGGGCAAGGGTCGATGTGCCGACCTTGATTACGATTCTCATGGATATTTTCCCTCCGATTTTTGTATATTTTACCACCTCGCGCAGGAAAAAGCAATCCTCATCTCGCGCAACTTCCACCGCGCGCGCAATCCGGAGCAAAAGGTACTTTTTGCCAGAGAAAATCCGGAAGCATTGCGGTTATACTATGGGAAAAAGGGGGGATTGCAAAGCATGCAAATGTCCAATGCGGAATACCAGCGCTATGTCGACCGTCTGGCGCCGAAGTCGAAGCTCTGGAAAAACATGTTCAACGCCTTCTGGACGGGCGGGCTGATCTGCACGCTGGGGCAGGTTCTGATGAACGCCTTCCGCGCCGCCGGTCTGGACAAGCAGATGGCCGGCACCGCCGTCAGCATCTGTCTGGTGTTCCTGTCCGCCGTCCTGACGGGCTTCGCGGTCTATGACGACATCGCCAAGCTGGCCGGAGCCGGCACGCTGGTGCCGATCACCGGCTTCGCCAATTCCATCGTCGCGCCGGCCGTCGAATTCAAGACCGAGGGCGTGGTGCTGGGTACCTGCGCGAAAATGTTCACGATCGCGGGGCCGGTGCTGGTTTTCGGCACCTGCGCCAGCGCGATCTACGGGCTGATCTACTGGCTGTGCAAGCTGGTCTTCTAGCCGTGCCGCCGGAGATTTTTCTCCGGCGGTTTTTCCTTTTCCGGCATCCCCCGGGGCGGGATGGGAAATCGCCTGTCGAAATATGATGGCTTTCCGGAAAATCCCCCGCATTTTCTGCAAAATTTCTGCACGCCGGCATTGACAAGCGCCGCAATTATTGATAAAATTGTATCGGTATTTTCGGGACGGAATCCGTCCCGCTGACGATGCCTCCGGCATCGTACTATTTTTGTAACGAGAAATGACAACAGGAGGATTATTATGGATCGTGAACGCTACATCACTGTCGAGCAGATGGAGGAGGCGACCGCTTCGCTGTTGGAAAACGGCAAGAAGGTCGGCGCCGACAGCTGGCAGCAGCGTGTGAAAAATCAGACTCCCCACTGCGGCTTCGGCGAAGCGGGTACCTGCTGCCGGATCTGCTCCATGGGTCCCTGCCGCATCACGCCCAAGAGCCCCCGCGGCATCTGCGGCTGCGACGTCCACGGCATCGTGGGACGCAACTACCTGCGCTTCACCGCCGGCGGCTCCGCCACCCACTCCGACCACGGCCGTGAGATCTGCCACACCCTCTACAACACGAAAGAGGGCGGCAACTACACCGTCAAGGATCCCGAAAAGCTCAAGCGCATCGCGCACGAGTGGGGCATCGAGACCGAGGGCAAGGACATCTATGATCTGGCCCACGAGGTCGCCGAAACCGGCCTGATGGAATACGGCAAGCCCTTCGGCGTGCAGCGCTTCCTGAAGCGCGCGCCGGAGCACACGCAGGAGCTGTGGCACAAGGCAGAGATCGAGCCGCGCGCCATCGACCGCGAGGTTTCCCAGTCGTTACATATGACCCATATGGGCTGTTCCTCCCTGCCTGAGGCGCTGATCCGCCAGGCGCTGCGCGCCGGCCTGTCCGACGGCTGGGGCGGCTCCATGATGGGCACCGAGTTCTCCGACGTCCTGTTCGGCACGCCGAAGCCCGTCGACACCACCGCCAACATCGGCGTCATGGAGAAGGATATGGTCAACATCATCGTGCACGGCCACGATCCCTCCCTCTCCGAGATGATCGTTTTCTATGCCAACGATCCCGAAATGATCGCTCTGGCCAAGAGCGTCGGCGCCAAGGGCATCAACATCGCCGGCGTCTGCTGCACCTCCAACGAGGTCGCCATGCGCCACGGCATTCCCATGGCCGGCAACTTCCTCAATCAGGAGAACGTCGTCCTGACCGGCGCCTGCGAAGCCATCGTCGTGGACGTGCAGTGCATCTTCCCCGCGCTCGGGCCCCTGTCCAAGTGCTTCCATACCAAGTTCATCACCACCTCTCCCATCGCACAGATGCCGGATTCCGAATTTATCCGCTTCTCCTCCGAAAACGCCGGCGAGAACGCGAAGAAGATCGTCCGGACGGCCATTGAGAACTTCAAGAACCGCGACCCGGCGATGGTAAACATCCCCCAGCTCAAGACGAAGGCAACCGTCGGCTATTCCGTCGAGGCCATCAAGAGCTGCCTGGACGGCGTGACCAACAGCCACGTGGACGTCACCGGCACCACCAAACCGCTGGTTGACGTCGTCAAGGCGGGCGTCCTGCGCGGCGCCGTGGCCATGGTCGGCTGCAACAACCCCAAGGTCCGTCCCGACACCGCCCACATCGAGCTGATGAAAAAGCTCATTAAGAATGACATCATCCTGATCGTTTCCGGCTGCTCGGCGCAGGCCGCCGCCAAGGCCGGACTGATGGATAAGGCCGCCAAGGAGCTGTGCGGCGAGGGCCTCAAGCGCGTCTGCGAGCTGGTCGACATTCCGCCCGTGCTGCACATGGGCTCCTGCGTGGACATCTCCCGTATGATGATCCTCGCCTCCGACATTGCCAAGGACTGGGGCATCAACATCTCCCAGGTTCCCGTCGTCGGCTGCGCACCGGAGTGGATGAGCGAAAAGGCCGTCTCCATCGGCAACTACGTCGTGGCCACCGGCATCGACACCTTCCTCGGCGTCGATCCCTACACCAAGGGAAGCGCCGAAGTCACCGCCCTGCTGCAGGGAGAACACGGCGTCAAGGACTGGGTCGAGGCCAACTTCACCGTCGAAACCGACATCGAAAAGCTCGGCGACAGGATGATCGAAGCCATCGAAGCCAAGCGCGCCGCTCTGGGGATCTGAACCATGAAGGTCGCGATTACCGGCAAGGGCGGCGTGGGCAAGACCACCTTCGCCGCCACGCTGGCAAGGCTCTACGCCGCCGAGGGACGGCCGGTACTGGCCGCGGACGTCGATCCGGATGCGAATCTTGGCCTTGCGCTGGGACTGAGCGAGGAGGAGGTCAACGCCATCGTCCCCGTCTCCAAGATGAAGGAGCTGGCCCGGGAGCGCACCGCCGCCAACCAGAGCAACACCTTCTACAAGCTCAACCCCGAGGTCTCCGACCTGCCGGATAAGCTGGCGAAGGAAGTAAACGGCGTGAAGCTGCTGGTCATGGGCACCGTCGATACCGGCGGAAGCGGCTGCGTCTGTCCCGAGCATGTCATGCTCAAGGCGATTCTGTCCAGCCTCGTGTTCCGCAGGGAGGACGTCGTCATCATGGACATGGAGGCCGGGCTGGAGCATCTGGGCCGCGGCACCGCCAGCATGATGGATCAGTTCATCGTGGTCATCGAGCCGGGCGCCCGCTCCATCCAGACCTACACCCGCATCAAGCAGCTTGCGCGGGACATCGGCATCACAAAGGTCCGCGTCGTGGCAAACAAGGTCCGCAACGAGTCCGACCGGGAATTCCTCAGAAGCAGGATCCCGCAGGAGGATCTGCTGGGCTACATCAGCTACAACGCCGAGATCATCGACGCCGACCGCCGGGGTCTTTCCCCCTATGACTGCTCTCCCTCCGCGCTGGCGGAGATCCGCGCGATCAAGGAAAAACTGGACCAGACTGATAAATGAAACGATCTGAAAGGATGAAACGATAATGGCATTATTCGAACGTGTATTCCGCGGCTCCGACGAGATGTTCGCCAAAGCGGAACAGGATCTGAACGCGGTCATTGCCGAGCTTGGCGAAAGCGCGCCCATGGCAATGCCCTCCACCGCATATTACCTTGCCTGCATCTACGCCTACCTCGGCAGGAAGGTCACAACCCTCGGCGAGCTCAAGGCCGCGATGACCGACATTCGCGCCCTGATGACCCGCGAGAACCGCACTGCCTCCATTTTCTCCTCCGGCGTCGCCACCGCGATTGCCGCCGAGGTCATCGAGGCCTGCAAGTACGCCCGCAGCGAGACGCCCTATGAGGGCACCCATTACCACGGCCACTTTGCCGACGCCGAGGTCCGCGAGCTGGGCGTGCCGCTCGTCACCGGCGATATCCCCGGCTTCGTCGTCATGATCGGGCCGGCGCCCTCCGTGGAGGAGGCCGTTGAGACCGTCAAGGGCTATCAGTCCCGCGGCATCTTCGTGTTCCTGATCGGCGGCATCATCGAGCAGCTCGTCTCCAAGGACTTCAAGATGGGCTTCCCCGTCCGTGTCGTCCCCGTGGGCGAGGAGATCTGGTCCGTCGGCCACGTCATCTCCCTTGTCGTCCGCGCCGCCATGATCTTCGGCGCCATCCAGCCCGGCGACTGGGACGGCTTCCACCGCTACACCTTTGACCGCATCAACGCCTTCGTCAACGCCTACGCCCCCGTGCCGGACATCACCGTGGCCTGCGGCGCCGGCGCCATCAAGATGGGCTTCCCGGTCATCACCAACGATACCAACGACATGTGGGCCGTGCCGAAGAGCCTGATCATCTATGAAAACACCAGGGACTGGATCGACACCTCCATCGAGGCCCGCGGCATCAAGCTGAAGATCACGAACATCGACATCCCCGTGTCCTACTCCTCCGCCTTCGAGGGCGAGATCATCCGCAAGGGCGACATGCAGGTCGAGGTCGACGGCTCCCGCAAGGACTGCTTCGAGCTGGTCGTCACCAAAGACGCCTCCGAAATCGAGGATCATAAAATCACCGTCGACGGCCCCGAGATGGACGAAATCCCCGTCGGCAGCAAGGTTTCCCTGTCCTACACCGTCGAGGTCGCGGGCAAATCCATGCAGCCCGACTTTGAGCCGGTCTTTGAGCGCAAGATCCACCAGTTCCTCAACTGCGTCGAGGGTCTGATGCACACCGGCCAGCGCGACATGATCCGTGTCCGCGTATCCAAGGCCGACTACGAGGCAGGCTTCCGCTTCAGGCACATCGGCGAAGTGCTCTATGCCAAGATCAAGAGCGAGTTCGACACCGTTGTCGACAAGTGCCAGGTTAAAATCGTCGTCGGCGACGAGAAGAACAAGGAGCTGCGCGCCGCGGCAAACGTCATCTTCGACAAGCGCGACGAGCGCCTTGCCTCCATGACCGACGAGTCCGTCCCCGTGTTCTATTCCTGCATTATGTGCCAGGCCTTCTCTCCGAGCCATGTGTGCATCGTGACGCCGGAACGTCTCGGCCTGTGCGGCGCCGTGTCCTGGCTGGACGCGAAGGCAACCAACGAACTCGACCCGCAGGGTCCCTGCCAGGTCGTCACCAAGGAAAAGTGCATCGACGAGCGCCTCGGCGCTTACGAGGATGTGGATGAGGCAGTCAACAAGTACTCCCACGGCGCCCTGGAGCATGTCACGC
>CAMFCQ010000107.1 GCA_945948915.1 uncultured Clostridia bacterium
ACCTTCCCGACGATGATCGTCGCCGTCAGCTCCGGCGCGATTGACGGCTACATCGCCGACCGTCCGGGCGCCGTCTCCGCGACGGCCTCCAACCCCGATCTCACGTTCGTCACCTTTGAGGCGGGCCAGGGCTTTGAGATTGCGCCTGAGGACGCGGAAATCGCCGTGGGCATCCGTCAGGGCAGCGAGCTCAAGGAGAAGATCAACGGGATTCTCGCTGCGATCAGCGACGACGAGCGCAACGCCATCATGGATGCCGCTGTCGCTTCTCAGCCGCTCAGCGAGTAAGGACGAAAGACATGAAGCGGACTGCCGGGTTTTTCCCGGCAGCCCTTTCTGCGTTTTTGAGAGAGGAGAATTGACATGCCAACGGCTTCCACATCCTTCTTCGGATGGGTTGCTTTCCTGCTGCAGAAGTACGGAATGCTCTTCCTGCGCGGCACGGGAATGACGCTGCTCGTCGCGCTGACGGGCACGGCTTTCGGCTTTATCATCGGCCTGCTGGTGGCCATCGTGCGCGCGACATCGCCTGTGCCCACGCTTGCGCGCAAATCCTTCGCCGCTGCCGTGCGCTGCGCGCTGCTCAAAGCCATTCAGCTGCTGCTGGCCGCCTACATCCAGGTCTTCCGCGGCACACCGATGATCGTGCAGGCGGTGGTCATCTACTATGGCGCGCAGTACGCAGGCGTGTACATGGATACGACATTTGCCGCAATTTTCATCATCTCCATCAACACCGGCGCATACATGGCGGAGATCATCCGCGGCGGCATCTTCTCTGTGGACAAGGGCCAGTTCGAGGCGGCGCACGCCATCGGCATGACCCACTGGCAGACGATGACCACCGTCGTGCTCCCGCAGGCCATCCGCAACATCCTGCCGAGCGTGGGCAACGAGCTGATTGTCAACATCAAGGATTCCTCCGTGCTCAACGTCATTTCGGTATCGGAGCTGTTCTTCCAGGCCAAAAGTGCAGCCGGCGCATACTACCGCTACTTTGAGGTCTACTTCATCATCGCTGTGATCTATCTGATCCTGACGCTGACGGTCAGCCGGATCCTGCGCTTCATCGAGCTGAAGATGGATGGCCCGGACAACTACGTCATTCACGGCTCGCAGAGCGACAGCCGCGCGGAGATCGTCGTATCGCGCGAGAATGCTGAGGAGGTGGAAAAGCGATGGAACCAGTGATTCAGGTCAGAGGTCTGCACAAGGCGTTCGGCACCCATGAGGTGCTCAAGGGCATCGACTTTGCCGCCGGCAAGGGCGAGGTCGTCTGCATCATCGGCTCCTCCGGCTCGGGCAAGAGCACGCTGCTGCGCTGCATCAACCTGCTGGAAACGCCGGACGGGGGCGCCATCCTCTACCACGGCAAGGACATCCTCACGGATGCCACGATCAACATGCCCCAGTACCACGCGAAGGTGGGCATGGTGTTTCAGCAGTTCAACCTCTTCGGCAACATGACCGTGCTGGAAAACTGCATGACCGGCCAGATGAAGGTGCTGGGTCGTTCCCGCGAGGAGAGCATGGAAAACGCCATGAAATACCTGCGCAAGGTCGGCATGGAAGCGTATGTCAGCGCGAAGCCGCGCCAGCTCTCCGGCGGCCAGAAGCAGCGCGTGGCCATCGCCCGCTCGCTGGCGATGGACCCGGAGGTCATCCTCTTTGACGAGCCGACCTCCGCGCTCGACCCGGAGATGGTCGGCGAGGTGCTCTCCGTCATGCAGAAGCTTGCCCAGGAGGGCCTGACGATGCTGGTCGTCACGCATGAGATGGGCTTTGCCCGCGCGGTGGCTGACAAGGTCGTCTTCATGGATCAGGGCGTGATTGCCGAGGAGGGCGCGCCGGAAGAGGTGCTGGGCAGCCCGAAGCATGAGCGGCTGCAGAGCTTCCTGCGCAGCATGCTGTAACGCAAAGCTGCTTTTCACCGCGCGAAGCGAAGAAGGGAGTCTGAGGGATGAAATCCCTCAGGCAGGTTTGGGCGGCAGCCCAACGTATCCCATTCTATCGAAAAAAGCAGTCTCAGAGCAGGATGCGAAGCATCCTGCGATTGAGACGGGTTGACTGCGCAAACCATAGAATGAAAAGGCAACCAAAGCACATCTTCAGCGGCGTCCGCCTTGCAGACGCCGCTTTCTCATTGCAATTGCCTTCCAAAACATGTATAATGGAAAATAGATTGTGAATGGAATCACAAAATGGAAGCAAAGAGGCTGAGGAGAGACGTTCACATGGACATGAAGCAGCTGACGACGTTTATGACGCTGGCAAAGACCCTCAATTATCAGAAGGCGGCTGACCAGCTGCAGTACGCGCCCTCGACGCTGTTCAAGCACATCCAGCTGCTGGAGCAGGAGCTGGGCGTGGAGCTGTTTTTCAAGCAGGGCAGACAGCTGTGTCTGACCGCGGAGGGGCAGACCTTTGAAGCGCATGCGGCCAATATCCTGGAGAGTTACCGCAACGCGATTCAGAGCATCGCCGCATGCAACGTGCAGGAGAGCAGCATGACCATCGGCGGATGCGAGATCAACACGGGCAACAGCCTGCTGCGGCTGTTCAATCAGTTTTCCCGAACGTATCCCAAAGCGCGCATGAGCATGCTGACCTCGCCCAACGCGAACGTGCCGCAGCTGGTGAAAAGCGATCTGATCGATCTGGGCTTTTTCTTCAGCATTGACGGCAAGAACCTGCCGGGGCTGGAAATGGTGCCGCTGTACCGCGAGCCGGTCTATCTGCTGACGGGACGCGAAAACCCCATCTTTGACAGAGGCAGCCTTCGCTATGAGGATTTGCAGGATATAGCGTTTGCCTATCCACACGATTCCTGCTGCTTCATCTGTGAATTGCTGAGCCTGCTCGGACGCAAGGGTGTGGCGCTGGGCAAGGTGACCTATCTGGGCAATCTGCTGCTGGTGGCGGAGCAGATTCACAAGGAACATGCTGTGACGCTGATGCCGCATACTGCGGTGGAGCATTTCTGCAGCACCTACGACATGAGGGTTATCGATCTGGGTGGGCCTGTGATATGGACATGGAACACCCTGGTGTATAAGAACTTTGAATCCTTGCATCCGCTGGCCCGGACGCTGCTGCACCAGAGCACGGAGTATGCGCGGTCTCTGCTGCGTGAAGACAGCATGCTCGTCGGCGAGTAGCTGACGCGCCCGTTTGAAGCTTCACCATTTTCGAATGATTGATTTCCATATTTCGTACACAGAAGTTTGTGAATTCGTCTACAATATATTCGTAATTGCCCCGCAGACAGGGGCGATGAACGAAAGGAGAATTGTGGCATGAAGAAGATTCTTGGGCTGCTCCTTGTTGCTGCGATGCTGACGACCAGCGTCTGCGCAATGGCCGAAACCTTTGAAGGTGTCGGCAAGGGAATGGGCGGCGACGTGAAGCTCGCCGTGACGGTTGAGGAAGGAAGGATTACGGCGATTGACGTAGTCTCTCATAACGAGAGCGCGGGCATCTCTGATCCGGCGTTTGCGCAGATCCCGCAGGCGATCATCGACAATCAGTCTCTGGCGATCGATGCGGTTGCCGGCGCGACCCTGACCTCCAACGGCATTCTGGGCGCGGTGGAAGCTGCTGCGGCCGCTGCCGGTCTGGATGTGGACGCCCTGAAGGCGGCTCCGGTTGCGAAGACTGAGGCTGTGTATGAAAATGAAATGACTGCGGATGTTGTGGTCATCGGCGCCGGCGGCGCCGGCCTGGCTGCAGCGACGGCTGCCAAGCAGAATGGCGCGAGCGTCATCGTGATCGAGAAGATGGGTACCGTGGGCGGCAACTCCATCATCTGCGGCGGCATCTATAACACTCCGGACGCCGACCTCCAGCAGAATGTGGAAATGAGCGACAGCGTGAAGTCCCTGGTGGAGAATGCGCTCAATGAAACCCCGGTGAACGATGCGCATGCTGAGCTGATTGCGGCTGTGAAGGCGGACTATGAGGCCTATCAGGCCGCCGGCGCCAAGGGCCTGTTCGACTCTGCGAACTGGTATGCGCTGCAGACCTGGAACGGCGGCGACAAGGTTGGCCGCCTGCCGCTGGTCAAGGTGCTGACCAGCAACTCCCTTGCGGGCCTCAAGTGGCTCGAAGATCTGGGCATGAAGTTCTCTGATAAGATCGGTCAGGGCGCGGGCTCGCTGTATCAGCGCACGCATTCCTCTCTGGATTCCATGGGCACCGGCTATATCAAGGCGTTCATGAATGCTGTCGGCGAGGAGAATGTGCTGGTCAATACCAAGGGCGAGTCTCTCATTCAGGATGAAACCGGCCGCGTTGTGGGCGTCAAGGCCACCAATCCGGACGGCTCCGAGCTGACCCTGCATGCCAACAAGGGCGTCATCATCACCACCGGCGGCTTCTCCGCGAATGTGGAGATGCGTCAGAAGTACAACACTTCCGGCAAGTGGCCGGTTCTGGGCGAGAACGTCATGACCACCAACGCGGCGGGCATCACGGGCGATGGTATTGCCATGGCTTCCGCGATCGGCGCAAACCTGGTGGACATGGAGCAGATCCAGCTGCTGTATCTGGGCAACCCGTTCAATGGCGGCATGACCTATTACACCCCGCGTGACCTGTCCGGCACGGATCAGATCATCTTCGTGAACAAGGAAGGCAAGCGCTTCGTTCAGGAGGACGGCCGCCGTGACGTCATCTGCTGCGCGCTCATCGAGCAGACTGACGGCATCATGTACATCCTGGAGTCCGGCGACGGCAACGCTGTGGATCCGGACGAGCTGATGACCGGTGACGGCCATCCGGCGCGCCAGGCCGAGGAGGAAGGCTATCTGCTGATCGCCGATACCCTTGAGGAGATGGCTGCGAAGATCGGCTGCCCGGCCGAGGATCTGCAGGCGACGGTCGATGCGTTCAACGCGGCTGTCGATGCGGGCGAGGATGAGTTTGGCCGCAAGCTGTACTCTACCAAGCTGACCAAGGGTCCGTGGATCGCCTGCGCCCGCGTGGCGTGTGTTCACCACACCATGGGCGGCATTGAGATCAACGAGAACACCGAGGTGGTGGACGTCAACGGCAACGTGATTCCGGGTCTCTATGCGGCTGGCGAAGTGACCGGTGGTCTGCATGGTGCGAACCGTCTGGGCGGCAACGCGATTGTTGACTTCGTCGTCTTCGGCAAGCTGGCCGGCGAGACTGCTGCCAAGTAATCACAATCCCATATCGTCATCCATGGGGGGAGAATCCTGCATAAGCAGGGTTCTCCTCCTTTTCCTCTATCTCTATCTCCGGATGGCATGCGTCGGTATGGCTTGGCGTATACATGGAGCATAAGCAGATGCGGGGGGATGGATCATGAGCAGGTTCTTTGTCAGGACGGCAGCAGCGCTGTTTGCCGTCATGCTGTTTGGATCGGGCGCCATGGCGCAGGAGACGATGCGGGTGTATATCGGTCGGGACGCGCTGGATAGGCAGACGGCGCAGCAGCTGGTGGAGATGATCGGCCGGGCGGTTCCGCAGGCACAGTGGACGGCAGAATATGAGGACGAGACGGGCGAGAACCTGCGCGCGCTGGTGCTTTCCGACCGAGCGCCGGCGCTGGCCATCTGCGCGCCCGGGGAGGCGCTGCCCTGGGCGCAGGAGGGCATGCTGCTGCACCTGCAGCAGGCGATTTCCGGGCAAAGCCGCATGCAGATGCAGGTGCTTGACTGCTGTGTGCTGGGGGAGAACCTGTTCATGGCGCCGCTGTATGCGCGGCACAGGCAGATGGCGGTGAACGTCGGGCGCTTTGAGGATCAGCGCCTGGATTATATGCTCGACGACCTGACGCATCCGGTCTGGTATCCGACGGAGTTTTATCAGATTCTGGAGGAGTTCCTGCTGGATGACGAACCGGCGATGGACGTGTGGCTGCCGGAGATAGAGACGAGCGCGGCGCTGGAAGCGCTGGTGCAGGCGATGTATGGCGGTTCGCTCCTGTCCGGGGACGGAACGGTCTGCCAGGCGGACGCGCCGGAGATCCGCGCGGGCCTGAGATGGCTGCGCGATGCGGTGGACAGCGGGCTGATTGCCTGCGCGCAGAGCCGGGAGGAGGCGCTCCTTCGGTTCATTTCGGGCGAGACGGCCATCTTTGCGGACTGGTCGGCGCAGGAGGCCGAGCGCCAGAAGGATGCGCTGGCGGAAAACGGCGTGCAGGTGAAGGCGATGCCCTATCCCACGTCCATCGGGCTGCCGGTGCGCGCCTGGGAGCTGACGGGCGTGTGCGCGTTTGCCGGCAGCAATCCGTCGGCGGATGCGCTGGCGGTCAAGGCGGCGGCATTCCTCAATGAGGACGCGCAGGCGCAGACGCTGCTGGGCAGCCGCGCCATCTGGCAGGACAACGCCGTGTGGCTGCCCAGCCTGGACACAGGCAGCCGCGCAGCGACGCTGCGCAGCCTTTTTGACGAGGCGATGCGGCAGGTGATGCAGGGCAGGGCGGAGACGGCGGAGGCGCTGGAGCGGGTGCAGGCGGCGATGGACGCGATCAAATAACCTTTGAAGCGCACAAAAACAGCAAAAAACCGCGGGAAAAGGGGCGAAAACGGAGAAATTTCTCTTGCCAAACAGGGGTGGTCAATGTTATAATAGCCTCTGTATGAAACGGGCGTTCCGCTGTGGGCGAAGTCGTGTCCAGAATGAGCGTCTATGATGAAAGGAGAAATCGACAATGAGCGAGATCATCCGTGCGATCGAAAGCGAGCAGCTCAAGAAGGATCTTCCGAAGTTCAACGTGGGCGACACCCTGCGTGTGATGGTGAAGGTCGTTGAGGGCGAGC
>CAMFCQ010000108.1 GCA_945948915.1 uncultured Clostridia bacterium
ACGTTGACGATGATCGAGATCACGATGTACGCAAAGAGCAGCTCCAGAATCAGGTCAAACAAACCGCTTCCGCCTCCCTTTTGGCTTCTGTTGTCCGCGCCGCTGACGACGCCCGTGCTGGCTGAGGAGGCCGCTGCGGTGGAGAGCGTCTTGCCCTTCGCCCGGGCGACGTATTGGCACACGTCCTGATACAGGGCCACCATGCCCGCATCAAAGTCGTTATTCGCAAAGTAGCTGATGTTTTCGTCGATCAGCTCGCCGCACTTGCTGCCCGTGAGCACGCGGTCGATGCCCGTGCCGGTGCCGATCTGAATCTGCCGGTCGCCGCGGGCAAGGAGCACGACCACGCCGTTGTCCTCTTCCTTCTGACCGATGCCCCAGCTGTTGATGAGATCCGTCGCATAGTCCGCGGCGTCCTGTCCATCCAGGAAATTGACCGCGACCGCAATCGCCTGCACGCCGGTCGCGTCCTCCAGCGCCTGGCCGTATTTCGCGATCTCCGCAATGTCGTTCGCGTCCAGCACGTCCGCGCCGAAATCATACGCGTAAGCGAACGTCTCCGGCTTGTCCGGCACGTCGGCCAGCGCGCACACGCCCAGCGTCAGCATCAGGACAAACGCCAGGCCCAGCGCCATGAGTCTCTTCATACGTCTTCTCCCTTCGCTTCTTCAGCCGCCCGTTTTTCTTCGCTGCCGCCGTCAGATGCCCTCGTAGACGTCCGGCTCCGGCAGAACGAATTTCGTGGGCAGCTTCTCGTAAAGCTCCTCAGCCTTCTTCGCTTCCTTGTTGTAGGCGCGGGCCTCCTGGCGCAGGAAGCTGCCCTGCTCGGCAAAATCGTCCGCCGCGCGCAGCATGCTGCGCTCCTCCTCGCCGGTCAGCTGCGCCGTGGTCAGCTCGCTGATGGCCGAGGTCAGCGTCTGATCCGCGCGGCTGATGGCCTGCGCGGTCTTCGCCTTCTCCAGCTCCTTCACGGCGCTTTCCGCCGCCGTGATCGCGCTTGTGCTCAGGCCGTTGCGCTGCGCGACCGTCAGCACGTTCTGCGCCGCGTCGATGCGGTCCTCCACGATGCTCTTCACGTCGCCCTGGCGCAGGAACGCCTTGGGTGTGGCGCTTTGCAGCGCGCGGAAATTGCCGACGAACAGCGACAAAACCAGCAGCAGCGCCATCACGGCGATGCCGGCCCCCTGTCCCATCGCATGCAGCTTTTCCTTCAGGCTGCCCCCTTCCTTCTTCTGCGGGCTGCGCTGCGGCGCAGCTGTCCCGCCCGGCGCCCTCTGCGGCGCCTGCTGTGCGGACATTGCAGGCATAGGAAACACTCCCTTCTCGCGCGGGCCGTCAGATGGCCTGTGCGCTGTTTGTTCTCTTCAGTTCCTGCTCGATGCTCTCCAGCTGCGAAAGCAGCTCGCTGGCCGTCTGGTCGGCGCGTGCGCGGTCGCTTTCGGCGGCCTCTGCTGCGTAGGCATCCCGCTGCGCGCGCAGCTCGGATGCGCCCGTGCGGATGCCGCGCGCCGCTTCTTTGGATACGCGCCGCTGCATCGCCAGGGAATCCGTCGCCCGGGCCAGGCCCAGCGCCGCCGCCATCTGGCTCTTCCACAGCGGGATCGTCACCTCCAGCGCCGCCCTCAGCTTTTCGCAGGTGACGCTGTCGCTTTCCTGCACCAGGCGGATCTGCGCCGCCAGCTGCGTGCTGGCCACCTGCGTCACGCGGATGTCCTGCACGCGGCGCTCGAGCCGGGCGACGATCTGCGCGTCCTCGCCGCGTTCCTTCGCCTGGCGGATCGCCTCGTCGCCCACGACGATCAGCGAGCACAGCTCGCGGTACAGCCCCTCGTTGCGCTCGTAGATGCGGTCAAGCAGCGCGCTGTCGCGCATCAGCGCCACACGCCGGTCGGTCATCTCGTTGGCGCAGGCGTTGATCCTGGGCTCCGCCTTTTCATAGGCCGCGCGCACCTCCTGCAATCTGGCCGCCCCGCCAAACATCCGGCGAAGCAGCCCCTTCGCCTCCGAGGCGAACGAGCAGGACTTGATCTGCTCGGCCAGCGTCTGCATCGTGCCGCTCAGCTCGCCCATGTCCTTTCGCAGCATCTGAGCAAGCGCGAGGTCGGAGAAGGTGCCCATCTCCTTCTGTGCTCGCGCGCCGAAGCCCGCCACCTGCGCGCCGTCGCGCACGTCAAGCCGCGCTGCCAATTCCCGGATGCGCCGCTGCATGCTCTCATCCAGCTGCGCCATGTCGGGCACAGCGCCCTGCTCCGGCACGAGGGCAAAGCTTCCAAACTCGCCCATCACTTGCCTCCCCGGTCAAACAGGCCGGCAAACGGATCGTCTTGCTCCATCTGCTGCGCCGGCGCGCCGTCCTTCTCTTCTGCGGTCAGGCCGTCGCTTGCCAGCATCTCGGAGAGCACGTCCATCTCGCTCTCCAGGTTGATGAAGCGGAAATCGTTGAGCGCGTCCAGCTGCTTGTGGAAGGCCGTCTGCACCTGTGCCATCGCTGTGCGGATCTTCTGCGCGATCTGCGCGCTCCCGCCCGCGTTCACCTCATGCTCCAGCTTTGCGCGCGCCTCCAGGAGCTTGAGCGTCGCCGGCAGGTAATAGCGCAGGAACGTGCGCAGCGAGGACAGCATGTCCGGCTGCTCCTCCAGCCGCTGCAGGATCGTGCGGCAGGTCGTCTCGATGTCCTCGATCTGCGCGGACAGCTCGCGCTCGGCAATCGCGTCGTTCGCCCGCGCGATGGCAGCCAGTTGGCCGCGCGCCTCGGCGATCAGCGCATCCACCTCGGCATTGCCGCTTCTGGGCGCGCGCTCGATTTCCACCACGCGGTCAGGGAAGATCCTTTTGCCCGCCAGAAAGCCCAGCACGCCGGCCGCTGCCGCGATGCCATAGCTCAGCAGCGAGCCGATGCCCAGCACCAGCGCGGCCGCCAGCACCGCCAGACCCGCCGTCACATACGGCGCGCCGGAACGAATCGTCTTCTTCTCCATCCTCAAGCCCTCATTCCGTCCTCACTCAGTCCTCGTTGGTGCTGAACATCACGTTGACGTGCGCCTGCGTGGGGAGCGCGTCATAGCTTGCCCACTGCTGCGCCAGCTCTTCGTCCACATCAAGGCGCACCAGCACCCTGCCGCCCGCCGGGATGCCGATGTCACTCAGCTGCAGGCCGTCTGCGTAGACCATCTGTCCCGCGTCGGTGTACAGTCCGGCCGCCAGCATCGCGCCGAACGCATCCTCGTCCGTCGGGTTGCTGACCTCGCACACGACGCTCATGCGCCCGGTGATGTCGTTGACCTCGATGCGCGCCTGCGCGTCAAGCGCCTGACCGCCGTACGCCGGATTGAGCGTCATATAGGTGAGGTCGTAATTCAGGCCCGTGACGGACGGGATGCCCGCGCTGGGCTCGAAGGTGACGATATTGAACAGATAGCCGTCCTGCCCCGGTGCCAGCATGCTCGGCCAGAGCCTGGAAATCCGCTCCGAGCCGATCGCGTCCTCGCCGCCCATGACGTACAGATTGCCCTCGTCCAGGCAGATCGTCTCCTCCGTGTTGTTGTGCACCTGCGCAAAGCAGTATACCAAATAGTATTCTCCGGACTGTACGATGTTGCAGGAGGACTGGACAATCGTGCCCTCATCCTGCGCCAGCGCGCCCGTGCCAAGCATCAGCGCCAGCGCCAGGCTCATCAGCATTCGCGTCCCTCGTTTCATGTTGTATCCTCCGGTTCCTGATTGGGAAATCTGTCGGGGCTGCGCGCCCCTGCGGATCTTCCCGGGAAGTGATATCAGTATAGCATGTTTCGCATGCTGCCGCAAGCTGACCCTGCTTACAATGTCATCCAGCGTGTCTGCATCATACAAAATCGGCATGCTGCCCTGCGGAAGGCTCTGCATAAACAAACGGCGCGACAGCCGACAGGCCTGCGCCCGCCGCTGTCCGCGCCGAAATCCTCAGTTCACCTGACGGCGCACGCCGTCCTCGCTGACCACCGTCACCGGCGCATCCTCACCGCTGACGCACAGCTGCTCCGCACGCTCAAGGCCCAGCGTATCGCGCACAGCCTGCAGCTCGCTGACCATGTAGTGCGCGCGCACATAGCGTTCCGCGTCCGCCACGACCACCTCGGAGATGCCCAGCCGTTTGAGCGTATCCATCGCCGCCTGGTCCATCTGCATGCTGATCACTTCGCTGTCGGTCTTGGCCTGCAGGTACAGGCAGATCGTATCCACATCGGACGGCGCAGCCTTAATCATCTCGCGGAAGACCACCTCGTCGCCCATGGGCGTATGCAGCCGCAGGTTGAGGAGCACGCCGTTCAGACGGGCCTGACGCAGCCAGGCGCTGCTGACCGACACGCCGCGATAAGCCTGGGGCCTTCCGAAGGGCGACAGGCGTTCAATCGTCTGCTGCGCGGTCTGCGAGCCCGGCACCTGCGGTGCGGTTTCGGCGGCGAGCACGCCTGCCGGCACGGTCGTCAGCACGGCGGCCAGCACGGCGGCGGCAAGGTTTCTCCTGGTATATGGATTCACGGTCATACGCCCCTTTCGTTTCTGCTGTGTTTCCTCTTGATCAGTCAATGGAGTACAGGCTGTCCGGTACCGGTGTCTCTCTTGGCGTCACACCGACGTAAACCCTCGGCGTGTACGCCTTGTACGTATCGGTATACTGCTTTTCGCGGCTCACTTCAAGGCCCTTGGCATCCATCGTCACCAGGTACACATCCACCACATAGCCCTCGTGTCCATTGCTGACCTGCTTGGTCTCGTCGTCATAGACGACGTACTGGGCTTCCTTGTCGGGGATGTAGGTCGGCTCCGGCACGGGGATTTCCTCGACCACCTGGGATTCCAGCTTGTAGGTGTATCCGTTGGGGTCAGGCCTGCCGTGGATGGTGAACTTGGTGTACCAGTAGCCCTTCTTCTTGTAGTATTCGGTGGAGATGTAGATGTCGGCGTTGGTCGTGTTCTTGAACACGAAGTCCAGCCGGTCGTCCTGCACCGTCGCATCCAGCCCCAGCGGCACATAGCTGGAGGCCAGCGAGTGCTGGTAGCGCGTCGTGACCTGCAGGCCCGCGCCGACCACGGCGTTGTAGAGCGTCGAGGACACCTGGCAGATGCCGCCGCCCACGCCCGTGCGGTAGTCGCCGTAGGCGAGCTCCGGCGCATCGGCATAGCCGTTGGCGTAGGTGCGCTTGCCGGCAACCTTGTTGAAGGAGACTGACTCACCGGACTTGATGATCAGCTTGTTGAACTTCTTGGTGCCCACCTCGATGTTGATGAAGCGGCCGGGATCGCTCGTTGATCCAATCGCCGTCTCATAGGTGCTCAGCTGCACGATCTGGCCTTCCAGATAGGCGCGCGTCACCGGTGCCTCCACAACGGTCGGCGAAAGATCGACCGTGCCGGATTCCAGCTTGTTGACCATCTCGCAGATGCGCTCGTTCAGGCCGGTGATGTCAAGCTCCTGACCCGGCACATCGTCCGTATAGGAAAACGGAGGCCACTGCGTGTCGTCAGAGACGCGCGTCGCGCTGACAGGCGACTGATCGACCTCCTGCTTGATCTGCGAGAGGATCTGGTTCACGCTGGACAGATCGTAGCTCAGCGTCGTATAGCGCATGATTGCTTCGCCTTCAAGCGCCCTGACCTGCTCGTAGCGGCTTGCCGCGGAGCCTGTGTGGCCGATCGCCCAGAGCTGATCGAGCTGATCGGCAACGTCGTACTGCATCCTCAGATCTTCGCCGGTGATGGTCCAGGTGCGGCCGCTGCCGTCCGTTGTGCGCAGCGTAATGCTGAAGTTTTCAATCTGCGCCCTCACCTGCTGGGTGACGAGCACCGCGGCCTCGTCCAGGGTTTTGCCCTCCAGCGGGATGTTGTTGACGAAGATGTTCGGGTAGAACACGCCGTCGCCGCGGTCGAGCACCCGCTTGATGTCAAGCAGCCGTGAGCCGCCGATCGCGCCCGCCGCCACCAGCGCGATGAGCAGGGCCGAGCCGAGCACAGCGGCGATCGTCTTTTTGATCTGCGCCTTGCGCCGTGCGGCAGCCTTTTTGCTCATCTTGCGCGGCGCAAGTCCGGTCTTCTGCGTCTTTACAGTGCTTCTTCCCCTGGCCGTCCCGGTCGTTGCCTTGTAGGCCACGGCCTTTTTGCGGGGACGCGCTTCATCCGGCAGGTCTGTCTCGCTCTGTTTTTCAGCCGCGGCCTTTTTGCTCATGTCAAGGATGGCCCGCGTCTCTTCGCTTTCCCTGCTGCGCGCAGTCTTCCTTTTGTCCTGTGGCTTTGCACCCGGCGCGCCGCGGCGCTCTGCTGCGCCGGATACGCTCTCGGCGGAAACCATCCAGTCCGGCGTATCCTCGTCCGCCGCGACGATGCGGTGCGGTGCGGCGGCTTGCTCCTCCTCAGGGATGGGGGAAACCGCCTGATTTCTTCTTCTGCGGTGCGGCTGTCTGCCGTCAGACACAGCCACCACCTCCTTCTGGCCAAAGCGGGCGCTCTGTCCCGCCATACTTATCTATAATCAATCAATCTATATCATACTTCATTTGTCCGCCGCATGCAAGCCTTTTTTGTCGAAAGCGCGCGGTTTGCCTGCGTTGGCGTTCCTCTATAATGACGGCATGCATCACGGATTTCTTTCCGCTTTTCCCGGCGCAGAAAATTTTTCATACAGGTCTTGACAAAGCGCCCGCTTTTGGATATAATAAGCCCGTTGCATTTGAGATGCAGGAATTGCATATGCGGTAGTGCTGGAATTGGCAGACAGGCACGTTTGAGGGGCGTGTGTTGTATGAC
>CAMFCQ010000109.1 GCA_945948915.1 uncultured Clostridia bacterium
TTTTTATATGCGTGATTGATGAGCTTAATTCTTTAGGCTCCCACGAGTATTATACCGCAGTATTACGTGGAAGGCAACCATGAAGCGATCGTCAGCGCGGAAACCTTCGACCTCGTGCAGGAGCAGATGGCGGCGCGCAAGCCCGGGAATAACCGTTACAGCGGAGTGCACGTTTTCTCCGGCATGGTTTACTGCGGAGACTGCGGCAGCCGATACGGCTCCAAGGTCTGGCATGCCAACGACAAGTACCGCAAAATCATCTGGCAGTGCAACCGCAAGTACGCCGGCACGATCTGCCGTTCGCCGCATCTGACTGATCCCCAGATTGAGGACATTGTGATGCGCGCCATGAGCAGACTGAGTGATGAGCGCGATGCGATCATCCGCACGGCAGTGATGCTGCGCGATACGATTTACGATACCTCCGCCCTCTGCGCCGAGCAGGAATGCGTGGAAAGGGAGCTGGCCGACGCCACCGATCAGCTGACGCAGGCGGTCCTGCGGAATGCCAATGTCGCACTGGATCAGGCGGAGCACCAGCAGGAGATGACTGCGCTGAGCGCACGATATCAGGAACTGCAGGACAGGAACACGGCGCTCAAGGTGGCGATCATAGACAAGGACAACCGCCGCAAGCGCACGGACAGCTTTATTCGGGAGCTTCGCAGCCTGCCGCAGCACGCCGAGAAGTTCGATCCCGTTGCCTTCCGCATTCTGGTGGAGCGCATTACGGTCTACGACGATAAGCGGGCGGTTGTCAGGTTCAATGACGGAACAGAGATAGAAGCTTGAGACAATGAAGCCTTTGCAGCGGGAGAAAATCCTGCTGCTTTTTCTTGTATTGCAAGCATTTTCATCCGCTGCCCTTTTGGTTTTACCCGGAATTTGCTATAATGAATGTGATACAAGCAACGACTATTTCTCACAGCATGGTGGTGATCTGCAATGGGACTGTTTTTCGGAAGCAAGCGGCGCAACATCCGTGCATGGGAGTATGCGCTGTTCGAGGGGAAGAACGACTATCTTGCCCTGCCCAATATCGCTCTGTATGAAAAGCTGACCGCGGCTCAGATAGAGAACGATTGCCGGATCATTCTGGAAAGCGCACAGATCATCGCCCGGACAGAAGATCCGAAGGTATCCCAAAGCCGCCCCAAACTGATCCGCGAACGCTATAAGCACCTGATGACGCTGAAGCCCTTCGCAGATCGATCTCAGCGCACAATGATCAGGGACGCAGAACAGGCTTACAGAAAAGTCTGACGAGGCATGCCTATGAAATGGGAAGATTATTATGATCGGTTCTGGGACTGGGCCGAAAGCACGCAGATCAGCAGAATATCGACGCTGACTGATTTCACATCCTCTTCCGAGGTTGCTGAAATCGCCAATGAATTCTTTGATGAGAAGAATTCTACCCGTCTGGTAAAGCGCGCTATGCAAAACGGAATACGTTTCACGCCGGCTGAGATTATCGAGCTCGGCGGCTGTCTGACGGAAGAGGTGTTCAATGAAGCCATCCGCAGCTGCCGGGGGCAGTTCACCGCGGAGCAGTACGAGGAACTGGAAGGTCTCTGCTTTGATGAGGATCTGCTTGAAACGGTGGCCAAGGCTGGCGGTATCCGCCGCGAGATCGATGACCCGCCCTTTGAACCGGAGATCGTCCTTGCACAGCCGGCGAGAAAAGGACCGGGATTTTTCGCCACTCTGCTCGGCCTTGCCTCGAATGCGGACTCCAGGCGCACCCATCCGGGACGCTGCACAGGAGACTGTGCCAATTGTCCCGCGCATTATGGATATCGCTATGGCCGCTGGTACTATGGGCATCATCACTCACATGGCTGTGAATTCGGCGGCAATGATTGCAACGGAAAGCCATAATATACATAATGAACATTGAGCAACAGGAAATCATGCCTGTTGCTCATTTTCTTTATCCGGGGACCTTCCCTGGAGCAGGTGGACCCGGGTCACATGACCAGCCCGTATTAAAGTTTCAGCATTTTCTCCAGCTTATCGACGCTGTCTCCGTTCTCGAGGCCCAATGCGGCAAAGGCATGCTCACCGGCACACATGTATCGGTGCTCCAGCCTGTCATCTGTGACGCAGTACTGGTAGACCATCAGCATAAGCGCTTCCTCCAGCTGCGAGATCCGCTTCATCGCATCATCAGGGTTCATGCCAGCACCTCAGCAAATGCATCGTAATTCTCTGTCTCAAAATCCCTGCAGAAGATGGCGAACTCGATCAGATTGAAGTATCGGCGGCAGTCCTTCATCACATTTGCATATGCCTTCGCCACCACCCTGGGATCGTTGCGGAATGCGCCGCAGCCAAATGCGCCCAGCACAAGGATATCCACGCCATTGTCAGCAGCCACAGCAAGAATGGCTCTGGCGCGCTGCTCATGGAGTCGCTGCAGATCTGCCGGCAGGATGCTGACGGCCTGTCCGTTTTCCGGGTTATACAGATTGGCAGGCGTATTGCGCAGATTGGGCGCTGCGCAGGATATGACATCTACCGTAACCCAATCCTCCTGCGGCATGCGCTCCGGAAAGTTTTCGTCCGTCTTGCAAATCACGATGCCCGGGGAGTAGATGCAGGCATCGGTATGCAGAACATCACCGGCAGCACGGTTGACATCATAGTAGCTCTGCCACAGGAACCTGCGGTCGAGCGTCGGATACAGCGTCGAACACCTGCACAGGCTTTCTTCCTGAGCACTGCTTCCGTTGATGACACCTCCGCCGGGCTTGGTGGCGGAAGCGAAGTTGAGCACGGCAATCTTCCTGCCGGGATACGTGTCAGACAGCCGCATTGCCGCCTCATAGGTACGGGATTTGGTGACGGTTACTGCGCCAGCCTTGTTCACTCCATCGGGAAAGCCGGGTGCAGCACCGGCATCGTACAGCTTTGTGTTTTTCCTGCTGGCCTCCACAGCAGCCATCAACGCGGGATTAGTGCTGTAGAACTGCTGCGTATCCCGGAAAATCACTGCCAGCCTTTCTCTCTTATCCATCTTCATTCTCCTCCTTCATCAGAATCTCAAGATACCTTTGACGGTCAGTCTCGGGGATCTCCAGCACATCAAACAGCTGTTCATAGGGCAGGCCCATCGTTCTGTGAAGAGTGGCGATGTTCCGAATGCGAGTTTCTTCCACGACCTCTTTTATCATCTGCTCAATCGCCCTGCACGTCATAGCCTTCCTCCAGACATTTTTCGATGAATTCACCCTTCAACAAACGATATGTCGCCCGGCTGTACGGATACTGCTCGGCCAGCCGCTGCTTCAATGCAGCGTATTCTTCCCGCACATCCGGGCATGCCAGCAGTATATCCTTGAATTCCAGCTGATCCCTCGCCACCTGATTTGCTGCTGTGGTCAGATGGATGTACACGGCGTCATCCTCCGTATCGCCATCGGAGAAAAAGTAACGTCCAGGACGACCGCACTCGCCAAGGCAGCAGAATTCCCTTGCCAGCGCATGCGGCGCTATTTCCATATCCTCGCTGTCTACCGTCACCAGCACATCCACGATGGGCTTGCTGCACATGCCCGGGATGGCGGTGCCTCCGACATGCCGCACGTCGCATTCAATGTTTGCCCTCATCAGGATCTCAGTGATCCGTTCCTTCATTGTCTGGAACCGCTGTACCCACTCCTCCTGATAGGGGACAATTCTGACCTCGTCATGAAAAGAACTATGAGAGGTTGACGAAGGCGCAGATAGAGAATGATTGCCGAATCATTTTTGAAAGCACCCGGATCATAGCACACACATCCGATCCCGGAGTAGCCGAAAGCCGCCGGAAGCTGACCGGTGAGCGCTATGCACACCTGATGACGCTGAAACCATTTGCAGAGCGTTCTCAACGCGCATTGATCAAGGACGCAGAGCGCGCTTACGGGAAAGCATGGTGAGGCAGACTATGAAATGGGAAGACTACTATGATCGGTTCTGGGACTGGGCTGAAAGTACAAAGATCAGCCGAATATCGTCGCTGACTGATTTTACCTCATCCGCAGAGGTAGTTGAAATAGCCAATGAATTCTTCGATGAGAAGATTGGATCGCGTCTGGTGAAGCGGGCGCTGGATCAGGGAATACGCTTTTCTCCGTCTGAAATCATCGAGCTTGGCAGCTGCGTGACGGATGACTTGTTCTGTGAGGTGATTCAGAACCGCCAGGGGCGATTTATGGGCAGTTGCATGTCAAATCAGAGATGCATCCGTCAGACAAAGCTATATGAACATGATAGACCTCAGACCCGGCAACGTCAGCTTCGATTTTCGTTCCATCCTGCCGCAGGTCTTCGACAACCTGTTTTCTGCAATAATCGGCGCCCCGGGACAGAATCACCTCAGTAAACAGGCTTTCCCACTGTTCGATGGGATGCATCGTTTCAGGCTTCAAGCATCATCCCTCCCAAGCTGCGCACACTTAATCTTCATTTGCGTTTATTGTGGAAGTGCGCCCGGACATCAGCCTCGGACACCCAGCCTTCTTCCTCTCCCGTTCGGATGCCTGTATTGAGCTCGCACATCAGGCGGAGCATCGCCTTTGTCTTCTCGAATTCCTTGTCGTCCGCAACATCACGGATGGTATAACGGGCACGTCCGCTGACCGTCAGATACACCGGTGAACCAGCGGAAACCTGTTCAAGAACGGAGTTGTAGTTGCGCAAATCGGACACAGGACAAATGAGGGCCATGAGCAGTCAACTCCTCTCGATTCCGCTGTACTCTGTTTGGACTTCATCCGTCATCCCATATGACGTTCAGATAAACCGGCTTATCACCCGCAGATCATCCTTCCGGGCGTTGAAAATGGCGAGAATGTTGACTGTCTTCTCCGGCTCATCGACGATATAGAAAATGAGGTATCCCTTGTGCGCAATATGGCGGTAATCCATGCTCCGCAGCACATGATCCTTCGGGAGCGCACCGGCTTGCGGAAAGTCAGTCGGGCGATTGCAGCTCACCCGGAGCTCGTTCACAAAGTTCCGGGCGACCTCCTTGTCCCTGGCCTGGTCAGCGATGTAGTAGGCAATTTCCCGAAGATCCTGCTTGGCGGTTTCGGTCAGCCTGACGTGATAGCTCATAGCTCCAGCCCATCCAGTTCGCTCAGAATATCGTCACAGGCTGCGTCCAGATCCTGCACACGGCCCAGCTTCACATCATCTTCCGCTTGGGCAAGATGAGCGTAGACAGCCAGCTTTGCTTCCATTTCTGCAATGTAATTCTGCTGGCGGACAAAGCTCTCATGGCTCATCACCACGGTGTCCTCCTTGCCGTTCACTGTGATGGCAACAGGGTTCTGCCGGGCCAGCGAGGAAATCTGTGAATAGTTGCTCCGCAGATCTCTTGAAGGTCTGATGGAAATCCCTGTGTTCATAGGCTTCATCCTCCTTGTAGTCATATTATATTCTACTATGACCACGATGTCAATTTTGATACGAGGTGATCCTTATGGCTGACTGATTAATATACCTATGCAAATGCAAAAAGCCGTCTGGGAAAAGAAGTACAGCATGAACATATCATTCATGCCGGAGGGAATTATGACAGTTATCTTTATCTCCCTCTGATTACAATGCACAATGAAGGCTGATATCCTCAACCCAGGTACACGCTCCGCGTTGTTCGTTCCGTGACTTAATCACTTTTCCCCGCAGGAATGATGGCCGCAGCCGTGGCTGCCGCAACTGCCCTCGTGATGCTCCCCGTGGTGATTGCACGTTGCGTTGGCATTGCAGGCCAGCTTGCCCTCCGCCAGAGCCTGTGCCGCCGCGTCGGCGCTGCCGGTTACGCCGGCATAGAGCCGGATGCCAGCTGCCGCCAGCGCCTGCTGTGCGCCGCCGCCGATGCCGCCGCAGATCAGCGCATCCACATGCAGCGCGCTGAGCATCCCCGCGAGTGCGCCGTGTCCGCTGCCCGCTGTATCCACCACCTCGGAGGATACGATTTTTCCGTCTTCCACGTCGTAGAGCCCAAACTGCTCCGTGTGGCCAAAGTGCTGAAAGATCTCTCCATTTTCGTAGGTGACCGCAATTCTCATGATGGTTTCTCCTTTCGGTTTTGCGTATTGCTCCATGATTTTCTGCTTGTAGCAGCCACTGCAGCCCGGATTTCCTCCGCCGCACAGCGCCACGTCGCCGCCCTCGATCCGCAGGGGCAGGCCGTCCACCAGCACATCCGCGAGCTTCTTGCGCGCGCTGGCGTAGATCTGCTGCACCGTGGTGCGGGCCACCTGCATCTGCTCGCCGCACTGCTCCTGCGAAAGCCCTTCTTTGTCGATGAGGCGGATCGTCTCGTATTCATCCACCGTCAGGATGACGGGCGGCTGACACGCGCCGCTTTCCTCCGGCGAAAAGGCCAGCGTCCGGGGATAGTCGCACACCCGGCGGCATTTTCTCGGTCTTGCCAGATGTCTCAGCTCCTTCCTTCCTGATTCTGTGCTCAGTATAGCAAAGATTTTCGGCATATGTCAACAATATTATTTGACATATGCCGAAAATTCTTGTATACTGCGGGAAGAAAGAGGTGTTCATCATGGATGTACAGGACTTTTTCCCCGTTTGGGCACAGCTGACGCCGCAGCAGCAGAAAATCCTGACGCAGAGCGCCATCCGCCGAAGTATCCCAAAGGGAACGACGCTGCACAGCGGCAGCACGGAGTGCACGGGGCTGCTGCTCGTGTGCAGCGGTCAGCTGCGCGCGTTCATCCTGTCCGACGAAGGGCGGGAGATCACCCTCTACCGTC
>CAMFCQ010000110.1 GCA_945948915.1 uncultured Clostridia bacterium
AGGCCGTGCGCGGCGCGAAGAACGTCATCATCCACTTCTACAACTCCACCTCCACCCTGCAGCGCAAGGTCGTCTTCAAAAAGGACATGCAGGGCATCATCGACATCGCCGTGGCGGGCGCCAGGCTCGTGCGCGAGCTGACCGAGGCCGATGCCGGCTCCGGTACCAACTACCGCTATGAATACTCCCCGGAATCCTTCTCTGGCACGGAGATGGATTTCGCCGTGGACATCTGCCATCAGGTCATGGAGACCCTCGGCGCGACGAAGGAAAACCCCGTCATCCTCAATCTGCCCAACACCGTTGAGATGTGCACGCCCAACACCTACGCCGACCAGATCGAGTACTTCATCCGCCATCTTCCCAACCGCGAGGCGGCCATCATCTCCATCCATCCGCACAACGACCGCGGCACCGGCGTCGCCTGCACGGAGCTGGCCATGATGGCCGGCGCAGAGCGCGTGGAGGGCACGCTCTTTGGCAACGGCGAGCGCACCGGCAACCTCGACGTCGTCACCGTCGCGCTGAACATGCACACCCAGGGTGTCGATCCCAAGCTGGACTTCTCCCACATCGATCACGTCCGCGACGTCTACGAGCGCTGCACCAAGATGAAGGTGCCCGAGCGCTGGCCGTATGCCGGCAAGCTCGCCTTCACCGCGTTCTCCGGTTCTCATCAGGACGCCATCAACAAGGGACACGAGTACATGCGCGAGAGCAAGTCTCCCTACTGGGAGATCCCGTATCTGCCGATCGATCCGGCGGACGTGGGACGCGAGTACGAGCCGGTCATCCGCATCAACAGCCAGAGCGGCAAGGGCGGCGCGGCGTTCATCATGGACCACAACTACGGCTATCATCTGCCCAAGGAAATGCACCCGGAGTTCGGCCGCGTGGTGCAGATCGAGTGCGACAGGACCGGCCGCGAGCTGCTGCCCGACGAGGTGCTCGGCCTGTTCACCCGCGAGTTCCTCAACATCAGCCAGCCGTATGCGCTCTCCCGCGCGAAGTTCTACGAGGAGGCCATCGCTGGCAGCTCCGCGAACGTCACGCACTTCTCCGGCGTGCTGAACGTGCGCGACAGCTTCGTGCAGCTTGAGTCCCGCGGCAACGGCCCGATCGACGCGTTCTTCAACGCGCTGGGCCAGGCGGGCATCGAGGGCTATTCCTTCATCACCTATCACGAGCACGCTATCAGCAACGGCTCCGACTCCCAGGCCGTCGCCTACATCCAGCTGCGCGCGCCGGGCGGACGCCGCATCTTCGGCGTGGGCACCGAGCACAACATCAACTTCGCCTCCGTCAAGGGCATCCTCAGCGCGATCAACCGCTTTGAAAACGGCAGAATCTGATCGATGCTTTCCGGGCCGCGGGTACATACCCGCGGCTCTTTCCTTTTCTTGATTATCATGCTATAATTGAAATACGAAGGAGGTCCACATATGTTCAACAAATTGGTGGCCGTCGAGCCCGTCAGCCTGATTCCCTCCGCCGAGGAGAAGCTCCATGAATACGCGAAAGAGGTTATCCTCTTCCGCGATATCCCGGATAACGACGAGGAAATCCTGCGCCGCATCGGCGACGCGGACGCCGTGCTGGTGAGCTACACCTCCCGCATCACCCGCAGCGTCATCGAGCGCTGTCCAAAAGTCCGCTACATCGGCATGTGCTGCAGCCTTTACTCCGAGGAGAGCGCCAACGTGGACATCGCCTGCGCCCGCGAGCGCGGCATCCGCGTGCTGGGCATCCGCGACTACGGCGACCGCGGCGTGGTCGAGTACGTGCTGCACGAGCTGATCGGCCTGCTGCACGGCTTTGGCGGCAAGAAGATGCTGCGCGACGAGCCCTGCGAGATCACGGGGCTGAAAGTCGGCATTGTCGGTCTGGGCGTATCCGGCAGGATGATCGCCGAGGCGCTGCAGTTCCTGGGCGCGGAGGTGTCCTATTACAGCCGCAGCCGCAAGCGCGAGGCGGAGCTCGCCGGCATGGCGTACAAGCCGCTGGATTTGCTGCTGGCCAAAAACGAGGTGATCTTCACCTGTCTGAACAAGAACGTCCTGCTGCTGCAGAAGCCGCAGTTCGACGCGCTGGGCGATCGCAAGGTGCTCTTCAACACCTCCATCGGCCCGGGCTTTGATTCCGCCGCGCTGAGTGAGTGGGTGCGCCGTGAGGGCAACTTCTTCTTCTGCGACACCAGAGCCGCCGCGGGCGACGTCCCCGCAGACTTCTTTGCGCTTGAGAACGTGTACTGCCCGGCGGTCTCCAGCGGCCGCACCAGGCAAGCATTCGTCCTGCTCAGCCAGAAGGTGCTTTCGAACATCGAGACAGCGCTGAAAGAGCTCGAGGGATAATACTATTCTCAGATAAAAATGACACAAGATACGAAGCGAATTTTTCATTCTGGCTAACGCGAATGAAATGAGGCGTAGCGGCGCTACGTTGAATGGAATGAGCGGACGCCAGAATGGAAAAGGCGCAAGTAGATGTGTCAGTTTAATCTGAGAATAGTATAAGACAGAGCAAAGAGGATGCGCGAAAGCATCCTCTTTTTGACGGTCTGAAACCCGCCTGAGGGACGCAGTCCCTCAGACAGGTTTTTCAGTTTTTGGGCACAAGAATCTCCGCCATGTCGGCGCGCACGAAGTAGCCCTGTACATGCTTGCATGTCGGGCAGACCGGCGGCGCCTGCGTTCCAACATGGACATGGCCGCAGTTGAGGCACAGCCACACCGTCTCCTGATCTGCCTTGAAGAGCTTTCCTTCCTCCAGCCGCTGGGCAAACAAGCCGAAGCGGTCGCCGTGCGTCTGCTCAATCGCGGCAATCAGCTCAAACGTGCTGGCCACAGCCAGGAATCCCTCTTCCTTCGCAATCTGCGCAAACTGCGGATAGACGCGACTGGCCTCCTGGTATTCGTTATGCTGGGCGCTGCGCAAAAGCCTTGCCGGCATCCAGGCTGTGTTTTCCACAGGATAGCTGCCGTCAATGTGAATGCTCTCTCCCTCGCTGGACGCCAGGTGCTTGATGAACAGCTCCGCGTGTTCCTTTTCCTGCTCGGCGGTAAAGCGGAAGAGGCGCTCCACCCCATGCAGCCCTGCGCTTCTGGCCACGCCCGCGGCGAACGTATACCGGTTCCTCGCCTGGCTCTCTCCGGCAAACGCGCGCATCAGGTTCTCCCGCGTCCGGCTTTCCTTAAACTCCATACAATAATCCCTCCCTGACGGCAGGTTGCCCACAGAGAGGGATTCTATGCATCTTTTTCCAGATCACGCATTCAGGTTCGGCGCGTCGCCCAGCTCGCCGCTCTTCCAGTGCTTGCGGCACAGGCTGATGTAGGCGGAATTACCGCCCAGCAGGATCTGCTCGCCCTCGCGCACGATTCTGCCGTCATGCACGCGGGCGTTGAACGTCGCCTTCCGGCCGCACCAGCAGATCGTCTTGATCTCCTCGATGGTATCCGCCCAGCACAGCAGCTCGCGGCTGCCCTCGAAGAGCTCGCCCCGGAAATCCGTGCGCAGGCCGTAGCAGATCACGGGAATGTCGCGTTCATCGACGATATCCACCAGACGGCGCACCTGCGCAGCCGTCAGAAAGTGCGCCTCATCCACGATCACGCAGGAAATGCCGTCCAGCGGGATGCTGTCAATATCCTCCACAAAGCGGCACTTGGCCTCCAGCCCGCAGCGGGAACGCACGATGTCCGCCCCGTCACGGTTTTCCAGCTTCGGCTTGAGCATCAGCACCTCGCGGCCGCGCTCCCTGTAATTGTACTGCACCATGACCGCATTGGCGGTTTTGCTCGATCCCATCGCTCCATACCGGAAATACAGCTTCGCCATTCTTCTGTCTCCTCATCCGCCGGTGGACGGCGTTATTCACAACGGGTCTATTATAGCCGCTTTGCCGCTCGGATGCAACACGCTTCAAGCAAAAAGCACATGCCGAAGCATGCGCTCAGGTTATGCCATTCACTCCATCTCAAACCGCGCCTTCATATAGGCCTTGACAACCTCCAGGCACTTCTCCTCCTGCATGTGTCCGGTGTTCAGGCACAGATCGTACAGCGCGGCGTCGTGCCACTGCCGGCCCGTAAAGTACTTGAAATAGTCCGCACGACGCTTGTCGATCTTCTTGATCTTCTTCTCGGCGGCCTCCAGATCCAGGCCGTCCTCCTGCATCACGCGGCGCACACAGTCCACCACCGGCGCGGTGACGAAGACGTTCATCACGTTTTCCCGCCCGCGCAGGATGTAGTTGGCGCAGCGGCCCACGATCACGCAGTTGCGCGTGGCGGCCAGCTCACGGATGATCTTCGCCTGATACCTGAACAGATTCTCGTTGGAGATGAAGTCCTCGCTGTCCGGCGGGATCACCTCGCCCGTGTACATCTCCCGGGCGATGCGGAACAGAGGCATGTGCTGCTTGGTTTCGTCAGCCTGTCTGAACAGGTCCTCGTTGATTCCGCTCTCATCGGACGCGATGCGCAGAATCTCGCGGTCATAGAACTCGTAACCAAGCTCCTTGGCCAGCATCCGGCCCATTCGCCGTCCGCCGCTGCCATAGCTGCGCGCAATCGTAATCACATGGTTATCCATTCTGATCCCTCCTGCCTGTTTCAAGTCATCGTGGAGTATCCCTACCTAAATTATAGCAAAAATTTGGACGAAATCAACAGAAATCTTCATGCTGCGCGCAAATTTTTGCTTTTCCTCCCGATAATCAGTCCACATGCTCAGCAGGAAACAACGTTGCGCGGCGCGCCCGCGAGAAACGCGCGCACATTGCCCACGGCGATATCAAGCAGCCGCTCCCTCGTCTGCCGCGGCGCCCAGGCGACGTGCGGCGTGAGGAGCGTATTCGGCGCGCCCAGCAGCGGATTGTCCGCAGCCGGCGGCTCGGTCCCCAGCACGTCCGCCATGTAGCAGGCGACCTTGCCGCTTTCAAGCGCCTCGGCCATCGCCTGCTCGTCCACCAGCGGGCCGCGCGCTGTGTTGATGACGCGCACGCCGTCCTTCATCCTGGCGATCGTTTCTCTGCCGATCAGCCCCTGCGTTTTCTCCGTCAGCGGGCAGTGCAGCGTGATCACGTCGCTGGCGCCAAGCAGCTCGTCCATCGAAACAGATTGCACCTGCTCAAATCCCTCTCTGGGCGTGCGCGTGTGCACGATGACCCGCATATCAAGCCCCAGTGCCGCGCGCGCAACCGCCTGACCGATGTGGCCAAAGCCGACGATGCCCAGCGTCTTGCCCGCCATCTCCTCCATCGGCCCGGCAAAGAAGCAGAAGTCCGGGCTGGCGCTCCACGCGCCCTGCTTCACCCGCGCGTCGTATTCGCTCACGCGGCTCATGGAGGCCAGCAGCAGCGCCATCGTGTGCTGCGCTACGGCCTGCGTGGAATAGGCCGGCACATTCGTGACGATGATGCCGCGCTCCTTCGCTGCCGGAAGATCCACCACGTTGTAGCCCGTCGCCAGCACGCCGATGTACTTCATCTGCGGGCAGGCGTCCATCACCTCGCGCGTGATGCGCGCCTTGTTCGTCAGCACCACCAGCGCGTCGCCAATGCGCTCCGCGATCCTCTCCTGCGGCGTCCTGTCGTAGATCGTCACCTCGCCCAGCGCACTGAGCGCGTCCATGCGCAGGTCATCGGGGCAGAGCGTGTATCCGTCCAGCACGACAATCTTCATATCCCGTTTCATCCTTTCCGGAAAACTCCATACTCTCTTTCCATTATACGCCGCCGCTGCCATGCTTTCAAGCGCGGCGTGCCGTTGACTTTTTGTGTCCGACCTGTTATACTGACACTACCATCATCCCATACAGATACGATTTCAGCTTCTGAACGGAGGTCTGTGATATGAAGCGTTTTCTTCTTATTCTCGCCGGTGCGCTGATGACGTGCGCGCTGGCCAGCGCCGAGGGTCTTTCCGGCGAAGGCACGCCCAAGCTCGACTTTGATCTGCTTTCCCCGGACAACCCGCTGGCTACGCCGGTGGCCATCGATCCCATCGACAAACCCACGCCGACCCCGGCGCCCACGCCGAATTTCGTGTATGAAACGTACGAGAACCCGACCATGGGCGTCTCCTTCTCCATCCCCTACACCTGGCTCCTGAACCCGAACACCAATCAGGATACGACGGTTCAGTTTGTGGAGCCCAAGAGCGAGATGATGGAGCCGGACGGCTATCAGACCCGCATCACCATCGAGAAGTACAACATGGGCCTGACACAGACTGCGTCCGACGCGCGCACCCGTCTGGAGTCCACGCTCGACGAGCTGGCCGCCAGCTTCACCACCTTCACCCCGGCGGAGATCGCCTCCGGCAGCTTCGGCGCCGGCAACGGCTACTACTGCTACTACAAGGCGGATTACAACGACGGCACGAAGACTTACGAGATGAACGGCCGCATTATCGTCGTGGCACACGAGAAGGCGCTCTACCAGATCCGCCTGACCACACCGCGCAACTGGTATTCCTACTACAATTACCTCTGGCGCAAGATTCGCTCCACAATTAAGTTCCAGTAACATTGCCCCAAACAAGAGCATCAAAGATGGGGCTGTCAAGCTAAAAACTTGGCAGCTCCTTTTCTATGTCCCGAACCTGAACT
>CAMFCQ010000111.1 GCA_945948915.1 uncultured Clostridia bacterium
TCGTCAGAGCGAAAAATCTGATGCACTCTATTAGGCATTTTAACTGCGAATTAGGATCAGAAGGAGGAATTGTTGTGAAAAGAGCTTTTGTCGCCGCTGTACTGGCGCTTGCGCTGCTGCCTGTGTCCTCTGCGCTTGGCGAAGCGCCGATGGAGGAGGGCACGCCCTTTACCATCACCAGCCCGAGCGTGATCCTGACGGAGTCCAGGACAGGCAAGGTGATCTTTGAAAAGAACGCGGACGAGAAAAGGCCGGTCGCCAGCGTGACGAAGGTGATGACCATCCTGCTGACGCTGGAGGCGATCGACGACGGGCGCGTGGGCCTGGGCGACAGCGTGCCGGTCTCCGCGCACGCGTCGGGCATGGGCGGAAGCCAGGTCTTCCTGGACGCGAACAAGAACTATAAGCTGCGCGACCTGCTCAAAAGCGTGATCGTCGCCAGCGCAAATGATGCGGCAGTCGCACTGGCGGAGTATCTGGACGGCGCGGAGGAGGCGTTCGTGCGCCGGATGAATCAGCGCGCGCAGGAGCTGGGCCTGACCAATACGCACTATGTCAACTGCACGGGCCTGCCTGCTCAGGGGCACTACACTACCGCGCGCGACGTGGCGGCGCTCAGCGCGCAGCTGGATCAGCATCCTCTGTACTACGAGTTTTCGACGGTCTGGATGGACGAGCTCACGCATCCCGGCGGGCGCGTGACGCAGCTGACTAACACGAACCGGCTCATCCGGTTTTACAGCGGCTGCGACGGGTACAAGACCGGCTCGACCAACGAGGCGAAATACTGCATATCCGCCCCGGCAGAAAAAAACGGCCTGCGCCTGATCGCCGTTGTGCTCGGCGCAGGCGCAAGCCAAACGCGCTTTGACGAGGCGCGCAGCATGCTGGAATATGGCTTCTCAGGCTACCAGCTGTTCAGCCCGGTGAAGGAGGGCGATTCCCTGAATATGCAGGTGCCTGTGCGGCTGGGCGGCAGCGATACGGTCACAGCCGTCAGCGGCGGGACAAGCGAGCTGCTGCTCAGAAAGGGCGACCAGAGCCAGATTGCGCTGGAGGTCGCGCTGGCGGAAAGCGTGGCTGCGCCGGTGAGGAAGGGCGACGTTCTCGGCGAGATCCGCGTCAAACAGGGCGGCACCACCGTGCAGACCCTGCCCGCTGTCGCAGGCGAAACCGTGGAGCTGCCCGGAATGATCAACGCGCTGCTGCGCATCCGTAATCACTTTATGCTCAGGATGAAGTGAACCTTTGTTCAGCAGTCGCGAAGCGAGGAAGGGCTTGGGGACGAAATCCCCAAGCAGGTTTTAGGGCGGCACCTCTATAGTTCTTGTGTCACTTCTTTGTAACGCCCGGCGCTTTCTTTGCCGCGCAGGTCGTCTGCCAGGGCAGGCCGGAATCGTAGCTGAAGCCACCGTGCAGCGCGCGCAGGGAGGCGTAGGACAACTGGCCGGTCATGTAGTCGTTGGCCGCGGCGATGAGCACCTGATTGCGCTGCATAGCGGCGGCAAACAGGTCGTCAAAGCTGTCATGGCGCACCTGCTCCGGCGCCCAGATGGAGGCCCAGACGCGGTGCGCGTCATTGGCGATATCCGCTTCCGGCGGCTCGGCGGGCATCATGTGCGCGTGCAGCGGCGCGTCAAGCCCGACAGGCCGCAGCAGCGTGCCCAGCGCGCGGAACTTTCTGCCGCTCTCCGAGCGCAGGGCACGGCAGAGATTCACCGCGTTGTCAAAGCTCCTGCGCACGCGGAACGTGCCGATCGCATCGCCGGGGAAGACCTTGTCAATCGCAGCGGAGAGCGCCCGCGCGATCTCATCCTTTTCACCGGAACGCAGCTGCGCAAAGCCCGCCATCTGGACGGGCAGGCCCGAGGAATGCCCCTGGCGGCGATACCAAAGCGTTTCGAGCTGATGCTCGAGCGTGCAGTGCAGCGTGGAGGAGTAGCTTCCGTCTTCAGTCAGGGCATTTGCGTAGACAAAGGGATGGAACGTCGTGTCTGTCCCATAGTGCGAAAAGAAGCCGCAGCAGTACGCGCGCGTCAGCTCGCTGCCCGCACAGGCGTCCGCCAGGGCGAGCAGGAAGTCGTCCGTCTTCTGCGTGTGCAGGATCGAGCCGAGCCTGGGCACAAGCGGCTTGCCGGGTGTGGGGATCACGGAGAAGAAAAAGGGGTCAGGCCCTTCGCTGCCGGCCAGTACGGCACTGCGCAGCGTGGGCGAAGAGAAGAGGGACAGCGCGCCGCACGCACTGGACGCGGCGCACTGATGCACATAGGATGCGGGCATACAGGCCTCCTTGCCATATCAAACCGGCGTGCTGCCGGAAAAATGGACGTCATAAAGTGAACCTGCCGACATTATACACAGCGGCGCGGATTTTGTCGATGGGCAAATACAGGAAAAGGGATGACGCCGCGCGTGTCATCCCTTGAGCATATGCCGTTAGGAGAGCCTGATGACCAGCGTCTCGCCGATGAACGTGCAGCAGTCCTCGTCCGGGAACGCGGGCAGGGCACGGACAGCTTCATTGTCCTTGAGCTGCTCCAGCTCAAACGAGCTCACGAAATTGAGCGGATAGCCCAGCACGTCCCAGATGTACCAGATCATGTCCTCATCGGTGGAAACGGCGTAGTTGCCGCTGGATGCGTCGAGCGCGGAGAGGTGCTCAAAGCCCTTGCGCTCCACGGAGAAAAGGGAATCCTCCGGTGTGCCGATGACCGCCACGGGCGTGTAACCAGGATGATAGCCCTCCGTCTCCTCAATGCGCTGGATGACGCGGGACATCAGCGAAAGCGTGGATTCAAACTCGAGGTTCTTCTTCAGATAGACCTGGTTGGAAAACACGATGCTGCCCAGGAAAACCACGCCGAATGCCCCGGCGGCCAGCTTCTGTGTGCGCACCTTGTCCGGCGCAAGACGGGCAAGCAGCGTGATCAGAAACACATCGAGCAGGCAATATGCCATCGTGATCTGGGGAACGGCGTAGGCGGAGAAGATGGGCAGATTGCAGACAAGCGGCAGCGCGAGCGCGCCGAGCACAGCGAGTATCGCGCAGGAAGCGCCCAGCGAGCGAACCGATGCGGCAAACGCCAGCGCTGCCAATAGCGCGAGCAGAGCATGCAGCACGACGCTCAGGGATGCGTAAGCCGTCAGCGGGGCGAGCAGCGCGCGGATGGGCACAAGCCAGATCCCGACTAGGCCGGTGCCGGCTGTCTGCAGCGCAGCCTGCTGGTCAAGGCCGCTGCGGTGCAGCATCAGCAGATCGCAAAGCGCGTAGAGGACCGTGCCCAGCACCAGCGTGAGGAGCAGTGCGCCCAGACCGCGCAGGAACGCTTTGGGGCTTTGCGCGGTCATCAGGTCGCCAAGCAGCACGATGAACGTCAGCGCCGCAAAGAAGGAGGCGGCTGTCGGGTCAAGGCCCAGCGCCGCGGTGAGCGGCACGGCCCCGACGAGCGCGCCCAGAGGCATCCGAAGGCAGCACGCCGCCGCCAGCGCAGCGAGCAGCATGGCCAGGAAGACCGCGTCCGACGTGTTCAGCGCGCCGGCGCAGATGGAAGTCACCGCAGCGTTAGCCGTCATCGCGCCGCACAGCGCAAGGATCGGGAGCGGACGACGCAGATTCAGCAGCCGGACGAGCACCATATTGGTCAGCATCAGGTACAGCGTGCTGAGCATGCCCACCAGCAGCGGCGAGGAGATGCTCCCGCGCAGAAGGAAATACAGCGGCTGCAGAACCGTTCCGCCGGCAATCTGCGCGCCGCGTCCGCTGCTCACGCTGAGCATCACGGAGCCGCTGGAGTAGGTGAGGTTGAAAAAGCAGAACGCGTGCGCAGCAAACATGAACAGCAGTGAAAAGGCGGCCGCGTATTTGACGGCGCTTTTGTCAAGGAAAAGCTTCTTCGTCAGCTTCATGGACAGGCTCCTTTGCAGACAGATCAGTTGATGCGGATGTAGAGGCAGCCGCCGATCATGCGGCAGCAGCCGGAGGACGGAAACGCAGGCATGTCCGCGGCATCCGAATGCGCGCTCAGGCGGATGCGTTCCTCGTGGGAGACGAGGTTGATGGGCTCACCCAGCGCCATCTCAAGATACCAGTAATTGCCCGTCTCGTAGGACGCGCCGTAGGTGTAGCGCATGCCCTGAACCTTGGCGATGTCCTCAAAGCCCGGACGCTCCATAGCGATCGCCGAGGAGGGCAGCATGCCGATGAGCACGACGGGCGTTTCGCCGGGCACATAGCCCTCGGTGCGCTCTGCCTGGTCGAGCAGGCGGGACATGGCGGCGGTGGTCGCGGAGAATTCCACATCGCGTTTGAGCGCCATCGAGTTGGCGCTGCGGATGTTCAGCGCAAGGAAGACCGTGAGAAAGACGGCTGTGCCGCCGCGGGCCAGGCGCATGGCGCAGCTGAGCAGCGGGGAAGCCTCGCTTGCGCTGCGATTCATCAGCGCGATGGGCAGCAGATAGGCAAGGTTGTAGGCGTAGATGGTCAGACCGCTGGCGATGCCCTGCGAGATGAACTGCACGAAGTTCATGCCCAGCGGCAGGACGAGCAGAAGAAACGCAGCGGTGAGATCGCCGGAAGGCCGCAGTGCTTTGGCACGCGCCAGCAGCATCGCGCCGGCAAAGCCGAAGATCAGCCAGTTGAGCCAGGCCGGCACCGTGGTGATGTGCCAGGTCATCGCCGGCACGTCGGAGGTGCTAAAGAGCAGATTAAGCGGCATGATGAAGCTGCTCCACAGGAGCGACGGAATCTGATCGAGCGAAATCAGCCCCACGCGGCCCACGCCGTTGTAATCCTGCGATGCCTGACCGCCGGTCACGGAGAGGATGAGGCTGAGCACGCCCGCATAGAGCAGCAGGCCCAGCACAAGCGACACGCAGGCCAGCAGGCCGCGCTTCCAGATGTCTGCCGCGGGCGCGCCGTCCAGCGTATCAAGGAGCAGCAGCAGGATGATCATCGTGGACGCGGCGGGCAGATAGCTCTGGTACAGCCCCAGAGAGAGGCAGTAGAGCACCGGGCTGATCAGCCAGCCCAGGCGCAGGTTCATGAACGTATATACGCCCATCAGGCTCAGCAGCAGCGCGAGCATGTACACGTCCGTCCAAGGGAGATAGGTGGCGTTGGAGACGGCGAGCGTCTCATTGGCCGTGAGCACGCCGCATACCAGCGCGATGTGCAGCGGATTGCGCAGATTAAGAAGCCGGACGACGATCAGCGCCGAGCCCATCAGAAAGGCCGAGGCAAACAGGCCGATGAGCAGCGGCGCGGTGATATAGCCGCGGATCTGCCAATACACCGGCTGGAGGAAGCGTCCCAGCGAGATCTGGTAGGCCTCCTCGCCGACCTGCGAGAGCAGCATGGAATCGCCGGAGAAGCTCAGGGACAGGCAGCGGTAGCCGTGTGCCAGCAGGGAAAACACGGCGGTGAAGAGGAGGACGCAGCGGATTTCACCGCGGGAAAGGCTCGATTTGCTGTTCATATGGACCTGCTTTCGTCAGGGAGGATTCGTATGTGTTTATTATACACAGCCTGCTGCCGTTTGTCGATGAAAAAACGGCGGCGTACACAGGCACGCCGCCGGGATTGAGTTTTACATGATGCCCAGCATTTCCAGAACCGTGCGCACAAAGAACACGCACAGCACCAGCAGGATGATGGGGCGGGCGATGGCTGCGCCCTTCTTGGTGAAGCAGCGGGAGCCGAGGGCATTGCCCAGCACGCTGAACGCGCCGGCGCACAGGCCCAGCGGCAGCAGCACCTGGCCGTTGAGCAGATAGACCGCCAGGGAAGAGAGGTTGCTGGAGAGGTTGATGACCTTGGTGATGCCGTTAGCGCGGCGCAGATCCATGCGCGCAAAGCGCGTGAGCAGCAGGATGAGGAATGTGCCGGTACCCGGGCCGTAGAAGCCGTCGTACATGCCCAGCAGCAGCGCGATGACGCTGGAGACAAGGATCGTGTGCGCGAAGGAGAGCGTTCGGGTGTCTTCGCTGGAAAAGAGATCCTTTTTGCGCAGCACATACAGCGCCGTCAGCGGGAGGATGATGAGCATCATCAGGCGGAACGCGCCGTCGGAGATGAGCAGCGCGATGTTGGCGCCCAGCGCCGCCCCGCACAGCGAGGCGACGGCGCAGAACGCGCCAAGACGCCAATCGATATAGCCTGAAAGCGCATATTTGGTTGTGGCCACGGTGGTGCCCATGGAGGAGGACAGCTTGTTGGTGGCGATGCAGGTGTGCACCGGCAGGCCGCTGATGAGATAGGCCGGCAGGGAAATCAGTCCGCCGCCGCCGGCGATGGAATCGACAAAGCCGGCGATGCCGACCAGCGGGCAGACAATCAGAAAGTGAAGAAGAGTGAGCGTCATGGTGAGGCTCCTTTCGCAGAAGACCGGCATACTGACGGAGAATAGCCGAATGCGTTTCGTTGGCAGCAGCAGTTCCGGAGTCGTTGGTGATGGTAAGCGTTGTGAATACTGTTGACAGCGATGCTGTCAACAATATTTTCAATACGACACAGACTTGATATAGAATGGAAGGCAAGAAGAAACCCGGCAATCTCAAGGCTTAATAGTGACAAGTAACTATTTGCCGCAGAGAACGGTGTGACCTGA
>CAMFCQ010000112.1 GCA_945948915.1 uncultured Clostridia bacterium
CCCAGACCCCTTCTTCGCTTCGCGCTTATAGCTCGTTTCTATTTGAGAATAGTACAAAAGCAGCTTGGCATAAAAAGAAAGCCCAACACGCCTGTCAGGCTTTCCCGATCAATTCAATTTGATGCGTACTTTACATCGCGCTGCCCTGAAGGGTGATCTTCCTGCCAAAAACATAGCAGCTCAACGTGAACGCGCGCTGCGTGACCTCCGCGCTGCCCGCGTGAAGCACCGTCGCCGCGATATCGCCCTGGCTGCCGCTTGGCAGCACATTCGCCTGGACGTTATCCAGCTGCAGCACGTCGCCGTCCTCGGGCATGATGTCCAGCGCAATCCACTCCGCCGGGAAGAAGCCCCTGTTGGCCAGCCGCACCGTGACCGTCAGAAACGAACAGTCCTGCGCATCAAGTCCCGAAACGCCAGAGAACACGCGCCCGGTGAACGTCCCGCTCTGCACCTGCGCGACCGCCTGATCAAAGATGTCCTGCGCCTGCGCCGCCGGCGTGACGAGCACGGACGTCTGCATAACCACCGGCGCAAGCGTGTTGATGCCGTAGAGCACCGCGCCCGCGCCCACGATCGTGACGATCAGCACGACGATCGCCGTCACCCTCATTGCCTTATACACGTTACTCCCCCTGTTGTCCTTCCAGAATGGCGCTCATCTGGTCGATCATCTCCGCGTCCTTCATGCGGAACTTGAAGACCACGCGCCTGGATGCCTCCATGTCCACCGTTACGCCGTCCGCCTTGTACACCGGATCGGCGAAGGAGCGGCCGTTCGCCGTGAGAATCCTCTGCAGCAGCTGCTTTTCCGCGCTCGTCAGGCCCGTCATCTCCGGGCCCAGGCAGTACTGTGCCACGGCCAGCGCGCGCTCCTGGGACAGCGCCAGGTTATGCAGGTACGTGCCCGAGGTATCCGTGTGCCCCTCGATGATGATCTCTCCGACGTAGCCCTCGTTCTCCTCGCTCATCAGTGTGCGGATATACACCGGAATAAATGCGTTGAGCAGCGCTTTGCCGCTGTCCTTGAGCTCGTTGCGGTTCGTGTCAAAGAGCACTGCGCCGGTAAACGCGATCGCGCCGGTGTTGCGATCCACCACCGCGTCGAGATTCTCGCTGCGCAGCTCGTCGCGCAGCTCCTCGATGATGCGCGAGCGCAGGCCGATCAGCTTGTCGATCTCCGTCTGCTGCGCGGCCAGCAGCGCCGCCTGCTCCTCGATCTTGCTCTGCTGCAGGGAGAGGCTCTGCTGCGCCGAGGTCAGCGCCGTGCGGTTTTCATCCAGCTCCTTCTGCTGCTCCTGGAGCATCAGCGTGGTCGTCGCCAGCAACTCCTCCTTGTCCTTGAGCTGGGCCTCCTGGTCGATCAGCAGGCTCTGCTGGGTGGAAAGCTGCGCTTCCTTGGTCTCCAGCTCGATGGTCTTCTTCTGCTGCAGATCGACCAACTGATACACCGCCATGAACAGGATCAGCGCGAACGTGAAGAGCATGCCGGCCATCATATCGGAGTATGAGATCCAATAGCTGCCACTGTCTGCGCCGCGCCTGTTTCTCTTTCCCGCGCGCATGGATTACTCCTTCCCCTGACGTGCCGCGTCATCCGCCGCAGTGCTCAGCTTCTCCATGGATTTCTGCAGCCGCACCAGCGCGGTCACGAACTGATCCACCTGCTCCGCGTAGCGCTCGCGGCTCTGGGAGAGCAGCTGCGGCATCGTTCGCGTCGTCTCGCGCATGGCGCTGAGCGTCTCGTTCATCTGGCGGATCGAGGCGGTGATGCTCTCGTCAAACAGCGCCGTCGTCTTCGCCAGGTTTTCCTGCGTCTGCTTCGTAAACGTGCCGTAGCTGCCCGAGAGCGCCTGCGCGCCTTCGTGCATTTCTGCGACGACTCGGTCCATTTCCCTGCTCGTGATGCGCGTCTGCTCCTGCGCATTGGTGAGGAACTTGTCCGTCCACGCGGCATACTGCTGCTGATTCGCCGTGAGCGCCGCCTGATAGTCCTGCAGCTTGGCCAGGTACATGGCCTGCTGGCCGCTGGTCTTGTTCATCGCGGCGAGCAGCTCCAGCGTCTTCTGATTGGTCTCCTCCACGTTGGCGCGCGAGGCGTCCATATCCGTCACATAGTCGCGGAAGTGCTCCAGCACGCCCTGGGAGAGCTGGTGCATGTTCACCACATCCTGCGTCATCTGGGCGATCGCCTCCGTGGCGGCGCGCATGTCCTGCTGTGCCTTCTGCTGCTCGGTGCCGGTCTCGCGCAGCACCTGGCGAAGGTGGTCAAACTCCTTGCCCAGCGCCACGTTCATGCGCTGCACAAACACCTGCGCGATGCGATCAACCCCTTCCACCTGCGCCTGCGTGGCGGCCAGGATGAAATTATCCATCGAGCGCTGCACGGGCAGCATCGCGCGCAGGATGCTCTGCTCCATCTGCACGGCCATCTTCTGGCTCACCTCTTCCACCGCCTGCCGGATATAGGCCGTCTGCTCCTGCTGCATGGTGAGCATCGCCGTCTCCTGGGACACCGGCTTGGGCAGCGCATAGAGGCTGAACACCTCGCAGAAGCGGTCGATCGCCTTCTCGCACTTGTTTGTATAGTGGGTGTTCATCAGGTTGAAGAAGATGGACGCGACAACGCCTGCGATAGACGTGAGAAACGCCGTGCTCATGCCGCCGATCAGCTGCTCCATGGCGCCAAGCAGCGCAGAGGTATCCGCCGCGTTGAGATTGAGGCCGGACAGGCCCGTCACCAGGCCCAGGAACGTGCCCAGAATGCCCAGGGAGGTGAGGATGCCCGGCGTGATCTCCGCCAGGCGCGTGCCGCCTGCAGCGTCAATCACCGTCTCATCGCAGATGTACTGCGACACATCGCAGGATTCCCCGTGCGCGTCGCGCAGCTCCGCGTTCTGAAGAAAGTCCGCCCACGTCCCTTCCAGCTTGTCGCCCAGAAAGTGCAGATCGTTCCAGGATTTCTTCTCCTTGTTCTGCTTGTTTTCGGTGATGATCACGCGGGCCGCGCGGCGCAGCCTGCCCGCCATGCGCGCAAGCGGCAGCACGCAGCGCATCAGCGACGTGAGCAGCACGATCAATATGGCCAGATAGATCAGCGCATTGAGAGAAAAGACGCTCCTGGCGACGGTCAAGATGTTCATCAATATGTCCCTCCCGACAGGATTTTTCTGCATTCATCGATGATAGTATTGTAACCGATTCGATGCGATCTGTAAAGCGACGGCAAATCTTCACAACAAGCCGCGGGCTGCTTTTTTCATGCGGCTAGCGAAATCCCCTAAAGAGGGGTGAAATTTTATCACCATTTCACGAAATGCAGAATAATTGTGAAAACATCAGGATTCCCCCTTGCTCTTTCTACATAAAACGGTTAAAATGTCATCGTTTTGATTCGGGTGCACAGACCTGTGCCCCGCTAAAAAATCTGGTATTCAGGAGTTCGCATATGACAAAGAAACGCTCGATTGATCCCGCGATGATTGACAACGTTGCCCAGAATATGTTTCATATTCTTCCGCTGATCAAGAAGCGCCTGCTGCACATGGATCTGGTTCAGCGCGAACACGGTACCCCGCTCTCCCATGTTCAGGTGCTGGCCATGCTCAGCGACGTGGGCACGATGTCCGTCTCCGAGATTTCCCGCCGGCTGGGCATTGCCAAGCCCAATATCACGCCGCTGGTGGATCGCCTGTATGAGGCCGGCTATGTGGACCGCCAGCATGACGAGAACGACCGCCGCGTGGTGAACATCGTTCTGCTGCCCGCCGGCGAGGAAAAGCTTGCCGCCATCCGCGCGACCATCTCCCGTCAGATTCAGGTGCAGGCGGAAAGCCTCTCCGTCTCTGAGTTCCGTGAGCTGAACGAGGCGCTGGACAGCATCGTGCGCATCCTCTCTTCCCTGTGATTTTCATGACCGGGCTGTGTGGCGGCCCGGTTTTTCTTTATCCATCAGACGAGTCACGCCCTGCAATTCATCCCGTTTTCCGCCAAGCAGCAAAAATCCCGGCGCTCTTTTGCGTCGGGATTGCCTTTGGGTCTGTCATCCAATCAGCCGACAGCCTTTGCCGCCTCCGGCTTTTTGTCCTTCCAGGGGTGGTACGTCGGCACGACCTCGGCGATTGCCTCCACGGCGCGCTCATCGTTCTTGTCCACGACCTCCTCGAGCGTCGCCATCATGTGCTCAAACTGCGCGTCGTCCACGCGGTCCACGTTCGCCACGAAGATCTTCCTGTGCGCGGTCTTGGTCATTTTGTCCCGCTCGGAGTCCATGAGCAGCTCCTCGTAGAGCTTCTCGCCCGGGCGCAGGCCGATGATCTTGATGGGCATATCGACATTCGGCTCGTAGCCGTAGGCGCGGATGAGCTTTTGGGCCAGATCCATGATGCGCACCGGCTCGCCCATGTCCAGCACGAAGATGGAGCCGGACTTGGCGATGCCGCCCGCCTGCAGCACCAGCTGTGCCGCCTCGGGGATGGTCATGAAATAGCGCACGATGTCCGGGTGCGTGACCGTCACCGGGCCGCCCTTGCGGATCTGCGCCTCCATCAGCGGGATGACGCTGCCGTGGCTGCCCAGCACGTTGCCAAAGCGCACGGCCATGCACTTCATGGCCGTCTTCTCGCCGTAGCGCTGGATGAGCATCTCGGTGATGCGCTTGGTCGCGCCCATGACGTTCGTCGGGTTCACGGCCTTGTCGGTGGACAGCTGCACCAGGCGCTCGACGCCGTGCTCGCTGGCGGAGGCGAGCAGGTTGCGCGTGCCGAAGACATTGTTCTTGATCGCCTCAGCCGGGCTGCGCTCCATCAGCGGCACATGCTTGTGCGCCGCCGCATGGAAGACGACCTCCGGATGATACTGATCAAATACCTCGTCCAGGCGCTGCCTGTCGCGGATGGAGCCGATCAGCGTGGTGACCGGGCAGCCGGCGCCGTACTTCTGGCGCAGCTCGTACTCCAGCTCGTAAGCGCAGTTCTCGTAGATTTCAAAGATGATCAGCAGCTTCGGCTTGAAGCGCATGATCTGGCGGCAGATTTCCGATCCGATGGAGCCGCCTCCGCCGGTGACCATGACCGTCTTGCCGGTCAGGTAGCCCGCGATGGCCTCCGTGTCCAGCTCGATCTCATCGCGCGAGAGGAAGTCGGAGACATTCAGCTCACGGATGAACGGCATGCCCTCGCCGCTCGCCGGATCCGCCGGCTCTGAGAGGATGCGCGTGTGGCAGCGCGCCTGGTTGCACAGCTCCAGGATGCTCTGCATGCGCCCGCCGTTGCCCAGCGACGGAATCGCGACGATGATGTCGTGGATGCCGTAGCGCGCCGCGAGTCTGGGGATGTCCTCCGTCTTGCCGCGCACCGGCACGTTCTGGATGCGCAGGCCCTGCTTGCTCGGCGCATCGTCCACCAGCAGCACAGGACGGCCCATCTGCTTGGGATTCTTGTTGCAGATGTTAACCGCGTACGCGCCGGCCTCACCCGCGCCAACGATCATCACCGGCCGCGCGTCACCCAGACCGCCGGGGATGCGGTCCTTGGAGCACACGCGCCAAAGCATGCGGATGCCGCCGATGGCGATGGTGCCGATCAGCGCAACGAGGATCAGCACGCCGCGGAACAGGCCGAGGCTCAAAAACTGGTTGGCCGCCAGCGTGATGGCACAGGCCACGGCGCTGAGCAGGCACAGCCTTGCCGTGTCACGCACGCCGGCGTAGCGCCACATGATCTGGTACACACCGCCTACGACATAGCAGCCCATATACGCGATCCAGATCACCGGCAGCGCGTTCATCATCGTCTGCGCGTGCCGGCTGGGGATATACATCTCAAAGCGCAGCTCCATGCTCAGGTACACGGAGAGCGTAATCAGCATCAGGTCAAGCAGGAACAGGCTGATCTTTCTCAGCCACATGTGATCTCTAAGCCACTTCATCGTTTGTCCCCCAAAGACGTCAAGAATACTTGAAGCATTGAACAAGGTATTATAGCATACTCCCGGCCGTCATTCAAGACAGGCGTCCACGATTCTCCGGATGTCAAAGGCCGCCCCGAAGGACGGCCCTGAATCGGTTTTTTGTTATGCCTTCATCGGCATCATGACCGCGCCCTCCGGGCGGATCATCAGCGGGGTGCAGCTGCCCTTGCCGAACACGCTGTCCATCAGCTCCACATACGCTTCAAGGCGCGCCATCGGCACATAGGACTGAATGGTGCCGGCAAAGCCGCCGCCGTGCACGCGCTGCGCGCCGTCGCCCCCCAGGAAGCGGCGGCTGAGCTCGATGCCCATCGCCATCTGCTCCTGATTGGGGCGGGCGTAGACGTTCTGCAGCAGCTTCCAGCTGCTGTCACCGGAGGCCGTCACGTCATCAAAGAACCGCTTAAGATCGCCCGCGCGCACCGCAGCAACCTGCTCCACCACGCGTGCGTTGTCGTCAAAGAAGTGCATCGCGCGAAGCACCGGACGGTCGCCCACCGCAGCGCGAACCTTGCCGATGTTCGCCTCAAACTCCGCCGGATCGACCTCGCGCAGCACCTTCTTGCCAAACTGCGCCGC
>CAMFCQ010000113.1 GCA_945948915.1 uncultured Clostridia bacterium
CGCGTCCGGCATCGCGGTCGGCCTGGCGACGAACATCCCGCCGCACAACCTGCGTGAGGCCATCGACGCCGCGATTCTGCTGATGGACAACCCGAACGCCACGACGCGCGACATCATGCGGGTCATGCCCGCGCCGGACTTCCCCACAGGCGGCAGGCTGATTGACAACGAGGAGATCGAGCGCGCCTACGAGACGGGGCGCGGCAAGCTGACCCTGCGCGCGAAGGCGCACATCGAGGACGGCAGCGCCGGGCGCAAGCTCATCGTCATCACGGAGGTGCCCTATCAGGTGCCCAAGGCGGCGATGCTCGAGAAGATCCTGCGCCTGAGCGAGGAGCGAAAGGCGCAGCTCGGCGGCATCTACGACATCCGCGACGAATCCGACCGCACGGGCCTGCGCGCGGTCATCGAGCTCAAGAAGGATATCGACCCGATGCAGGTGCTCTCCGTGCTCTATAAGTATTCCGACCTGCAGATGACCTTCGGCGTGAACATGGTCGCCATCGCGGAGGGACGCCCGGTGCAGATGGGCATCAAAGCGATGCTTTCCTATTATATAGACCATCAGAAGCGCGTCATCACCCGCCGCACGAAATACGAGCTGGAGCAGGCGCGCGCCCGGGAGCACATCCTCGCCGGCCTCATGGTGGCGGTCAATCACCTCGACGAGGTGATCGCGCTCATCAGGGCCAGCAAGAACCCGAAGGAAGCCAAGGAGCAGCTTCAAAACCGCTTTGGCCTGAGCGACATACAGGCGCAGGCGATTCTCGACATGCGCCTGCAGCGCCTGACGGGCCTTGAAATTGAAGCGCTGCGCAGGGAGTACGAGGCGATTCTCAAAACGATCAGCCGCCTGGAGGGCATCCTGAAGAGCGAGAAGAAGCTCATCGGCGTCATCCGCACGGAGATGGGCGAAATCCGCGAGAGGTTTGGCGACGACCGGCGCACGCAGCTCATCGAGGACGACAGCGCAAGGCTGCCGGTGGTGGAGAGCAAGCCAGCCGCGGAGGACACGGCCATCCTGCGCCTGCGCGACGGCCAGATTCGCCGCATGAGCCCGCGCATGGTGGACAAGTTCATCCAGCAGCCGGGCATGAGCGGCGAGGTCGTGCAGACCATGCAGACGGCGACGGACGAATCGCTCTACATCTTCACGAACCTGGGCAACTGCTTCATGCTGGACATCGCGAAGATTCCGGAAACCATGCGCCTCAAGGAGCGCGGCAGCCTGCTGACCGGCCTGATTGCCGGCCTTGCCGACGGCGAGACCGCCGTAAATATGCTCTGTGCCAGGAGCGAGGAGATGGACAAGTTCGGCGAGCTGCTCTTTGTGACCCGAAATGGTCAGGTCAAGCGCACGGCAGCCGGTGAATACGGCATCCGCCGCAGCCGCTTCAGCGCGATTGCGCTCAAGGGGGACGATCAGGTTGTCGCGGTGACAACGGTCTCGGAGAAGAATGACAAGGGCGACCTGCTGCTGGTGACCCGGCAGGGCCTGGGCGTGCGCTTCAAGCTCAGCGAGATCACGACCACAGGCCGCGCGACGGCCGGCGTGCGCGGCATCGACGTGAGCGACGGCGACGAGGTCGCCTGGATGCTGCAGCCCAAGCCGGGCGACATGCTGCTGCTCATCAGCGACAGGGGCTTCGGCAAGCGCATGATGGCGGACGACGTGGACCGCCAGAAGCGCAGCGGCAAGGGGCAGCGCCTCCTGCCGATGACCAGGACCGGCGAGATTGGCACGCAGCTGGCGGGCCTGCTCGACGTGACGCATGCCCAGCAGGTAGCCTTCACCCAGAAGAACGGACATGTAACAACGATGAACGCTGCTGAGATCGGCGTGGAACGCCGCGCAGGCAAGGGACAGCTGCTGGTCAGCGTGCTGCTGGACGACGTGGTGACGGACGCGGCACAGGCGTGAGGACTTCGGATTGATCAGAATCAGACAGAGAAAGCCTTATCCAGCAGACAGATTCGGCCTGTCATGGATTCTTTGTAAACAATTTGTGCCGGAGATTTCAAATTCTCTATTGACTTGAAAATAGCGTCGTGTTAAAATTACAGACGTTAGAAGAGAAAAGCATATTTCCTGCGATGTGTACCCTGGAAATCATGCGAGACGTGTGAATGACAGAGGTGAATACACGGATGGAATTTGCTGGCCCGGAGGATCAGCCAAAGCGTTATCGGATGAGTCCCGATTTCGTGCTGAGGGAGATCGCGGGTGAGTACGCGATCATTCCGCTTGGAGAAGGGACAATCTTCTCCAACACGATGATGACGCCGAACAGGACGGCGGCGTTCCTCTGGAAGTCTTTTTCAGAGCCGAGTACCGAGGAAGACGTTGTCAGGCGTGCGATGGAACAGTTTGACGGTGATGAGGCGGCGATTCGCCGGGACGTCAAGCGTTTTGTTACGGAAACACTGAATAGTAAGGTTCTCATGGAGGTTGACTGATATGAAGGCAATGTGGGAAACCCCGAGAATTGCGGTCGAGGCATTCGCTGCGAATGAATACGTTGCTGCGTGCTGGGGCGTAGGATGTAAGACTGATCAAGCAAATGTATGGGAACAGACCCATATTTTTGGCACGAACGATGAAATAAAGAATGATAAAGAGCAGACTTCTTGGTATGAAAAAGAAGTTTCGCATCGTGATGATCATTGCGGCAACTCCGGTAATCAGGTTATTTATGATGACGATAATGATGGCACTGCGGATCGAATGGTCGAAGTAGGTACGGATGGCTTGGGCAAACTGACTTGCACGATTTGGACAGACAATACATTTTCTGAACAGAGAGATATCGGTACTGTTCATATTGGTGAAACCATTTTCTGGACAACGTCTGCGGGCAATAAGATCTGGCATCATATCGGCGAAGTGTTTGCAACCGTGCTCGGTCATCCGAATCGTTCCTAATTGAATGAACATACAAAGAACCGGAGCAATCCGGTTCTTTTTCGTGAGGAGGACGCATGAACGAACGAGAGTTTTCCCTTGAAAAGCTGACGCTTGCCCGCGCGGCGCAGCGGCTGCGCCCCGCCAACGGCACGCTGGAGCTCACACCGCTGTGCACCATGAACTGCGGTATGTGCTATGTGCGCCTGAGCCTGGCGGAGATGGAGGCGCAGGGGCGGCTGCGCACGGCGGAGGAATGGATAGCCCTCGGACAGCAGATGGAACGCGCGGGCGTGCTGTTCCTGCTGCTGACGGGCGGCGAGCCGCTGCTGCATCCGGAGTTCCGGGAAATCTATTCGGCGCTGCGGCGTATGGGCATGATCCTGACGGTGAACACCAACGGCACGCTGATTGACGAGGAATGGGCGGAATTCTTTGGGCGGCAGAAGCCGCGCCGCATCAACATTACGCTCTATGGCGCCAGCCGGGAAACCTATGGCGCACTGTGCGGCTGGGCGGACGGCTATGAAAAGACCGTTCGTGCGCTGCATCTGCTCAAGGCGGCGGGGGTGGACGTGAAGATCAACGGCAGCGTGACGCCGCTGAACGTGCAGGACATGGACGCGATCTACGCGCTGGGCAGAGAACTCGATATGCCTGTCCACATGGATACCTACATGGTGCCGTGCACGCGGGAGCGGAGCCGTGCGTTTGATCCGGGTGCACGCCTCAGCCCGGAGGAGGCTGCGCGGGCCAGGGTGAAGGCGCTGCGCATGGAGATGCCGAAGGAACAGTTCCGTCTGTTCGCGGCGCAAGCTGTGGAGAGCATCCGTCATCCGTCATTCCCGTACGGGCGGGAGATGTCCTGCATGGCGGGCAAGTGCTCTTTTGCCGTCAACTGGCAGGGGGAGATGCGCCCGTGCGTCACGCTGAATGCGCCGTCCGTGCCTGTGTTTGATCGGGGCTTTGAGGCGGCGTGGCAGGAGATCACCTCAGCCATCCGGCCGTTGAGGATTCATGAAAAGTGCGCGGGCTGTGCGCTGCGCCCGGTCTGCGATACCTGCGCCGCCAGCGCTTTCTGGGAGACAGGAGCAGCGGACGGCATGCCGGAATACCTCTGCCGCTATGCGGAGGAAACCGCAAAGCTGTTGGAAAAGAGCATATGAAACGTAACGGAACGCGAAAGCGTTCCGCTTTTTTCGTTTTGGCCGGATTGCGCTGCCGCGCTGACCCGGATTAAGAAGAGGGCGCAAACGGCGTTCATTTCGTATAGAATAGAGTCATCATCAGGAGCACCCAAAACGATCGCGGACACACTGCTGCCGCATGGACCGGCACAATTAAGGCACAAATGTGAAACTTTGCTTTGCGCGGAAGAAAATGGGCGAACGGTTCGTCTAATGGGTGAGACCGGAACAAGGCGTTCTAAACATCGCCGCGCGCACATATACAATGTGCGAAGGAAAAAGTGGAGGCGATGCAAAGATGATCAAAAAGCGCCTCGGTTCGCTGACTGTCAGGCGGGTGCTGCCCGCAGCGGCGCTCCTCGCCGTTTGCCTGTCTTATGCGTCCATGAGGGACGCGCCTGCGCTGATGGCGGCGGTAGCGACGCGCGAGCTTCCGGTGTATAACGTGGATACAGAGGAAAAGGTGCTCTCCATCAGCTTTGATGCGGCATGGGGGCGCGCAAATACAGAGGAAATCATGAATATCCTGGACCGCTACGACGTGAAGACCACGTTTTTCCTCGTCGGGTTCTGGGCGGAAAAGCACCCGGATCTGGTACAGGAGCTCGTGAGCCGGGGACATGAAATCGGCAATCACTCCGCAACACATCCGCACATGGCTCAACTCTCCGCCGCGCAGATCCGCGAGGAGCTGAGAAAGTGCTCCGATCTCGTCGAGTCCATCATCGGCAAGCCCACGACGCTGTTTCGCCCGCCGTACGGCGAGTACAACGACACTATCGTGAAGGTCAGCCGGGAGGAGGGCTATGCGTGCGTGCAGTGGAACGTCGATTCGCTCGACTGGAAGAATCTGGGTACGGAGAACATGGTGAGGCAGTGCACAAAATCGGTGAATCCCGGCGACATCGTGCTCTTCCACAACGACTCCAAATATATCCTGGAGGCGCTGCCGCAGATTCTTGAATATTACACGCAGGCGGGATACAAGATAATTCCAGTGTCGCAGCTGCTGCTTGAGGGCGAGACGTGGATTGACCACACGGGCAAGCAGCACCTGTGTACGCCGACACCTGCGCCGCAGCCCGACGGGGCCGCAGCGCCGACAGCATAAAATGCGAACATGAAATAAGGAGGACGTACAATGGAAAACGTCATTAACACACTGCACCTGAGCGGCAAAGTGATCGGGACGCCTGTTGTGGGGCACGAGGCCTTTGGCGAGAAGTTCTATTATCTCACGCTGGGCGTGCCGCGTCTCTCCGGCGCGATGGATTATCTGCCGATCACGCTTTCTGAGCGGCTGCTGGACGGCACCATGCTCTCGGACGGCGACAGCCTGGCGATCGAGGGCCAGGTCCGCTCCTACAACAAGATCATCGAGGGCGCAGGCAGGCTGCTCATCACTGCGTTTGCCCAGCGGATCGTGGAGAGCGACGAGCACGAGAACCCCAACCAGATTCAGCTCACCGGCACGCTGTGCAAGACGCCGGCCTATCGCACGACGCCGTTCGGCCGCGAGATTGCGGACATGATGCTCGCTGTCAACCGCGCGTACGGCAAGAGCGACTATATCCCGTGCATCACCTGGGGGCGCAGCGCGCGCTTTGCGGCGAAGCTCTCCGTGGGTGATAAGATTCAGTTAACCGGCCGCCTGCAGTCTCGCGCGTACCAAAAGCAGATGCCGGACGGAACGGTCGTGGAGAAGACCGCCTACGAGGTCTCCGTTGGCCATTTGGAGCTGCTTAGCGAGGAGCCGGTGATGACGGCAGAGCAGACGATGCACGGCATGAGCGACTTTCACAGCAATGCAGCCCTGCCCCAGTGATATGCAGATTGACGGCGAAGAATTGGATACCTGATACAAAAAGGCGGGCGAGGCAAAAGCCCGCCTTTTTTTCCTCCGAAGTTTGTGCTATAATGAAAAAACAGAAGGATATGCGGAGGTACATATGCTGGACGAACGCATCAGGAATGAACAGGTCGATGATCTCGCCGAGGCTATGCTGGCGATTCAGAATTGCGAAGAGGCATACCTGTTCTTTGAGGATCTCTTTACAATCAAGGAGCTTCAGGCTGTCGCCCAGCGGCTGGCTGTGGCGCGCCTGCTCAAGAAAAAGGTGACCTATCAGGAGATCGCAGAGAAGACCGGCGCCAGCACCGCGACCATCAGCCGCGTCAACCGCAGCCTGACCTACGGCGCGGGCGGCTATCAGCTGGTGCTGGGGC
>CAMFCQ010000114.1 GCA_945948915.1 uncultured Clostridia bacterium
CTTATCTGGCTTGCATAATTACCTAGCTCTAGACACTTTAGAAACACACCCTAATTCGCAGTTAAAATGCCTAATAGAGTGCATCAGATTTTTCGCTCTGACGAAGCCGAGTGAAGTGAGGCGTACTGGAGGTACGTTGAACGGAACAAGGCAAAGTCAGAGCGGAAAAGATGGTGCGCGGATTAGGCTATTTTAACAAGAATTAGTATTGATCGAGAAAAAACTAACAAGAGAAATTTGGATAAAACGAGGTTTGCTTTTATACGTATGTATGCTATAATTAGTCGAAACATTTTACTTCAACCCCTGTATCCTGCATGGGCGGGGATTGATAGAGTGAAGGGAGGAACTTGTCTGTGGCTACTACCCAGACATTTGGCGGCGGCGTCCATCCCCATGAGATTGGCAACGGCAAAGATTCGACCAAGTCTCAGCTGATTGTGAACGCAGCTGCCCCGGCTCGAGTGACGATTGCCATGTCCCAGCACCTGGGCGCTCCGGCGGCGTGCTGTGTGAAGGTGGGCCAGGTCGTCAACATGGGCCAGGTCATCGGCGAGGCGCAGGGTGCGATATCCGCGCCGGTTCATGCGTCTGTTTCCGGCAAGGTTGTCGCGCTGACGACCTGCACGATCACCGGCGGCAAGAGCGTCCCTGCCGTTGTGATTGACAACGACTACGAGGACCGCTGGGATGAGTCTGTGAAGCCCTGCGAGAATGTCGATGCGCTCACCGCGGAGGACATTCAGAGAATCGCCCGTGACTGCGGCGTCGTCGGTCTGGGCGGCGCGGTGTTCCCGGCGGCTGTGAAGCTCAACACCAGCAAGCTGGATCCCAAGCCGGATACGCTCGTTGTCAACGGCAGTGAATGCGAGCCGTACCTGACCAGCGACCACCGCACGATGGTGGAAAACGCCGAGCAGATCATCGACGGCATCCGCTTTGCCATGAAGGCCACCGGCGTCAAGTGCGCCAAGGTTGGCATCGAGGACAACAAGCCGGACGCCATCGAGGCGATGAAGGCTGCGGCGACGGAAAACATCGAAATCGTGGCGCTGCCGGCGAAGTATCCGCAGGGCTACGAGAAGATGCTGATTTACGCGCTGACCGGCCGCAGGGTACCCAACCGTGCTCTTCCCAGCGCGGTGCAGTGCGTGGTGATCAACGTGTCCACCTGCGCGGCGCTGTCTGCTGCGGTGCGCGAGGGCAAGCCGATCATCGACCGCGTGGTGACGGTCGCCGGCCGTGTGGCCAAGCCGTGCAATCTGCGCGTGCGCATCGGCGTCCCGCTGCTGGACATCCTCGATCAGGTCGGCGGCATGACCGAAGGCGTGCGCAAGCTGATCGTCGGCGGTCCGATGATGGGCAAGGCGATTCCGGATCTGAACGTGCCGGTGACCAAGAACTTCAGCGGCTTCTTGGCGCTGGGCGATGAGAGCGTGAATGCGGAGGAATCCGCCTGCATCCGCTGCGGCCGCTGCCTGCGCGCCTGCCCGATGGGCCTTGCGCCGGCGAAGATGGACATGCTCGTGCGTCACGGCAATTATCAGGGTGCGGTGAACATCGGCGCGCTCAACTGCATGGAGTGCGGCTCCTGTACCTATGTCTGCCCGGCCAAGCGCGAGCTGCTGCAGGCGATCCGCGTGGCCAAGGCGGTTGGCGGAAGAATCAAGGGTGTGTAACGGAGGAACGCAAAATGTCCAAGTATATTGTTTCGGCTTCTCCGCATCTGCGCGATAATGTTTCGACCAGAAGCATCATGCAGGACGTCTGCATCGCGATGCTTCCGGCCTGCATCGCCGGCGTGCTGTTCTTTGGTTACCGCGCCGCGGTGATCCTCGCATTGTCCGTTCTGAGTGCGGTTCTGAGCGAGAAGTTCTATTGCAAGGCTGCTCACATCAAGGATACCACCGGCGACTTCAGCGCCGTGGTCACCGGCATGCTGCTGGCGATGAACCTGCCGTCCACCGTGCCGTACTGGATGCCGGTGATCGGCAGCATCATTGCGATTCTGCTGTGCAAGATGATCTTCGGCGGCATCGGCCAGAACTTCATCAACCCGGCGCTGGCAGCCCGCGCGATTCTCGCGCTGTCCTGGGCGAGCTTGATGAACACCTTCGCCGCTCCGGCGTTCGGCAATCTGGCGGGTGTGGATACCATCGCTTCCGCCACGCCGGTCTCCGGTGCGGCTGCCGGCAGCTTTACGCTGGCGCAGCTGGCGCTGGGCAACATCCCGGGCACCATCGGCGAGACCTGCAAGATCGCTCTGCTGGCCGGCGCTGCGTATCTGTTTGTCCGCAAGGTGATTTCCTGGCACATCCCGGCGGCCTTTATCGGCTCCTTCGCGCTGTGCTATCTGATTGCCACGGGCTTTGACGTGAATGCGACGCTGTATCAGGTGCTCTCCGGCGGCCTGATCCTGGGCGCGTTCTTCATGGCGACCGACTATTCGTCTTCTCCGGCGACGAACAAGGGCAAGCTCATCTTCGGCCTCGGCTGCGGCCTGCTGCTGTTCTGGTTCCGCTTTGGCAAGAAGGCTCCGGCGGAGTGGTGCTCTTTCGCCATCCTGCTGATGAACGTCGTGTCTCCGCTGATCGAGCGTGTGACCGGCACCAAGAGCTTTGGGGAGGTTAAGAAGTAATGGGTGATATTGTTAAGCTCGCGCTTCGTCTCTTCGTTTTCGCGCTCGTGGCTGCCGTGGCACTGGCGCTGACCAACGAAGTGACCAAGGGCCCGATCGAGGCCCAGAAGCTCGCTGCCAAGATGGACGCGCTCAACGCGGTGCTCCCGGGTTGCGAGTATACGCAGATCGAATATGAAGGTCTGGATGAGGGCAGTTCCCTTGACGAGATCTTCGAGGGCAAGGATGCTTCCGGCGCCACTGTCGGCTATGCGCTGACTGCTGCGCCGCAGGGCTACGGCGGACCGATCCCGATCACCGTGGGCATCAGCACCGAAGGCTACATCACGCAGACCTACGTCGGCTCTCTGCAGGAGACCGCCGGTCTGGGCACCCGCGTGGGTGAGGATGAGTTCAAGAGCCAGTTTATCGCGATCGCTGCTGATCCGGATACACTGCACGATGATGTCGATACCATCGGCGGTGCGACCATTTCTTCCAGCGCGTTCGTGAACGCTGTCTCTGAGATTCTGACCTATTCCAAGAACACCCTCGGCATTGCGCCGAACGCGGGCGACAAGGATGCGGTTCTCGCAGCCGCTGCCGCCGCTGCTGGCAATGCGGAGCCGGTGGTGACCACCAATACCTATGACGTCACCGGCTTTGGCCCGATGAAGGTTGAGGTTGCCGTCGATGACGCGGGCAAGATCGTGTCTGTGAAGGTGCTTGAGCACAACGAGACCCCGGGCTTTGGCGCTGACCTGATCGCGGATACCGCGGTGTTTGATGCGCTGGTGGGCCAGGATATCGCCGGTGCGGCCATCGACGTGAAGGCGGGTGTGACGCTGACCAGCAAGGCCATCAACAGCGCGCTGAAGGCTGCCGGCCCGCAGGTTCCGGCTGATCCGTACACCGTCAAGGGCTTTGACAAGTTCACCATGGAGATTGCTGTCTCCGACGGCAAGATCGCTTCCATCGCTGTTCCGGCTCACAATGAGACCCCGGGTCTGGGCGCTGATATTCTGACCGAGGAAGCGCTTGCTTCTCTGGTTGGCCAGGATCTGGCGACGGCGAAGGTTGACGTGAAGTCCGGTGTGACCCTGACGTCGAGCGCGATCAATGATGCGCTCAAACAGGCGGCTGCGGCCAACGGCATTGCGGTTGAGGCGGAAGAAACTGGCGCTGTAACTGAGCCGACCGCATCGGTTCCGGCCGAAACTGCTGAGACGGCCGGCAACGTGTACGACGTGACGGGCTTCCAGCCGATGAAGGTCGCCATCGACGTGGACGAGACTGGCAAGATCGTGTCCGTTGAGGTGCTCGAGCACAACGAGACGCCGGGCTTCGGCGCTGACCTGATCGGCGCGGGCTTTGACGCGCTGGTTGGCCAGGACATCGCGACGGCGCAGATTGACGTGAAGTCCGGTGTGACCCTGACCAGCAATGCCATCAATGAAGCGCTGAAGGCTGCCGCTGCCGCCGCTCCGGCTGCGGAGGCTGCCCCGGCTGCTGAAGAGACTGCTGCGGCGGTGTACGACGTGACGGGCTTCCAGCCGATGAAGGTCGCCATCGACGTGGACGAGACTGGCAAGATCGTGTCCGTTGAGGTGCTCGAGCACAACGAGACGCCGGGCTTCGGCGCTGACCTGATCGGCGCGGGCTTTGACGCGCTGGTTGGCCAGGACATCGCGACGGCGCAGATTGACGTGAAGTCCGGTGTGACCCTGACCAGCAATGCGATTAACGATGCGCTGAAGGCAGCTGCCGCCGCTGCTCCGGCTGCTGAAGAGACTGCTGCGGCGGTGTACGACGTGACGGGCTTCCAGGCAATGAAGGTTGCCATCGGCGTGGATGACGCGGGCAAGATCGTGTCCGTTGAGGTGCTTGAGCACAACGAGACGCCGGGCTTCGGCGCTGACCTGATCGGCGCGGGCTTTGACGCGCTGGTTGGCCAGGACATCGCGACGGCGCAGATTGACGTGAAGTCCGGTGTGACCCTGACCAGCAATGCCATCAATGAAGCGCTGAAGGCTGCCGCCGCCGCTGCTCCGACTGCGGAGGCTGCCCCGGCTGTTGAAGTGATCGAGGCTGTTCCTGCTGCCGAAATCGCCAAGACCTATGAGATTCAGGTCAAGGGCATGGCCAAGAAGACGTTCACCCTGAACGTCTCTGTGAACGAAGAGGGCGTGATCGTTGCTGCCGTCTGTCCGGAGAACAGCGAGGACAAGGGATATATCGCGCTGACGGACGAAGCGCTCTCCGCTCTGGTGGGCCAGAAGGTCACCGAAGCCAAGTATGACACCGTAGCCGGTGTGACTGTGACCAGCAACGCGGTCAACAGTGCTTTGGATGCGATCGCGGCCTATGTCCGCAATGAGGAGGTGCAGTAAATGAAGGAACTCCGCAAAATCTTCATGAACGGCATCATCGACGAGAACCCCACGTTCCGCATGGTGCTGGGCATGTGTCCGACGCTCGCCATCACGACCGCTGTCAGCAATGGCATCGGCATGGGTCTTGCTGTGACGTTCGTTCTGGTTTTCTCCAACCTGGTCATTTCTCTGCTGCGCAAGGCGATCCCGGATCAGATCCGAATCCCTGCGTTCATCGTCGTCATCGCGACGTTCGTTACCATTGTTCAGCTGGTTGTCAAGGCGTTTGTTCCGGCTCTGGACGCGGCTCTGGGCGTGTTCATCCCCCTGATCGTCGTCAACTGCATCATCTTCGGCCGTGCGGAAGCGTTTGCGTTCAAGAACAAGCCGATTCCGGCGATCGTTGACGGCCTGGGCATGGGCATCGGCTTTACCATCGCGATCACGCTGATCTCTGCGGTGCGCGAGCTGTTCGGCGCGGGCACGCTGCTGGGCGTTCAGGTGATGCCGGCAGGTTACATGCCGATGGATCTGCTGGTCAAGCCGGCCGGCGGCTTCATCGTGCTGGGTCTGATGCTTGCTCTGATGAACAAGCTGCTGCCGAAGAAGGCGTAAGGAGGAAATACGATGAACCAGATTCTTACGATCCTGATTGGCTCCATCTTTGTCAACAACTTCGCGATGTCCCGCTTCTACGGCATCTGTCCGTTCCTGGGCGTTTCCAAGAAGCTGGATACCGCGTTCGGCATGGGCATGGCGGTTACGTTCGTCATGGCCGTCGCCTCTCTGGTGGCCTACCTGGTCAACGCTTTCCTGCTGGTGCCGTTCGGCCTTGAATACCTGCAGACGATCGCCTTCATCCTGGTGATTGCCGTGCTGGTGCAGATCGTTGAAATGGTGCTCAAGAAGATGGCGCCGAGCCTGTATCAGGCGCTGGGTGTCTATCTGCCGCTGATCACCACCAACTGCGCGGTGCTTGGCGTGGCGCAGCTCAACGTGACCGAAGGCTACAACCTGATTCTGTCCGTCATCAACGGTACTGCGTCAGCACTGGGCTTCACGCTGGCCATCTGCCTGTTCGCCGGCATCCGCGAGCGTCTGGCCGTGGGCAACATGCCCAAGTGGATGGAAGGCTTCACCGGCGCGCTGATCACGGCGGGTCTGATGGCCGTGGCGTTCAACGGCTTCAACGGCCTGATTTAAGCGTAGAGCGAGGGAG
>CAMFCQ010000115.1 GCA_945948915.1 uncultured Clostridia bacterium
TGCCTATGGTCGCGTCCGCGCGATGATTTCCAGCCGTGGCGACCGCGTAAAGAACGCGCTGCCGTCCACGCCGGTGGAGATCATCGGCTTTGGCGGCGTGCCGGAGGCCGGCGACGAGTTCATGGCGGTGGCCGACGAGAAGCTGGCGCGCCAGGTCGTCGAGGAGCGCGCGGCGAAGGCCCGTGCGTCCATGGTCAAGACCAGCTCCGCCTCCACGCTCGAGGAGCTGTACAGCAAGCTCGCGGAGGGCGAGGTCAAGGACCTGAACATCATCATCAAGGCCGACGTGCAGGGCTCCGTCGAGGCGGTCAAGCAGTCGCTTGAGAAGCTCTCCAACAAGGAGGTTCGCGTCCGCACGATCCACAGCGGCGTCGGCGCGGTCACCGAGAACGACGTCATGCTCGCCGGCATCGACGGCGCGACCATCATCGGCTTCAATGTCCGTCCGGACGCGAAGGCCCGTGAGGCTGCGGCCCGCGACGGCATCGATATCCGCTACTATCGCGTCATCTATCAGGCGATCGAGGATATCGAGAAGGCCATGAAGGGCCTGCTTGCGCCGGAGTTCCGCGAGAACGTGCTCGGCCACGCCGAGGTGCGCAATGTGTTCAAGATCACGAACGTGGGCATCGTCGCCGGCTCCTACGTCACCGACGGTCTCATTCAGCGCAACGCACAGGTTCGCCTGCTGCGCGACAACATTGTCGTCTACGAGGGCAAGCTCACCTCCCTGCAGCGCTTCAAGGACGCCGTCAAGGAGGTCAAGGACGGCTACGAGTGCGGCGTGTGCCTGGAGAACTACACCGATATCAAGGAAGGCGACGTCATCGAGTGCTTCGTGATGGAAGAGATTCCGCGCTGAGCACAGGGTTAAATTCGTTTTGAGGTAATCGACTGTGGCAAAACAGCAGCAGTATGAGCGCACGGACCGCATTGCGTCGGAGATCATGCGTGAGGCGGAGCGGATCATCCGGGAGGATGTATCCGATCCGCGCACGGAATGCATGTTCTCCATCACGCATGTGGACGTGACGCGCGATCTTCGCTACGCGAAGGTCTATGTCAGCGTTTATGAAGAGGAAAAGCGCGAACCGATGATGAAGGCGCTGAAGAGCGCGGCGGGCTTCATCCGCCACAACATCGGCCGCAGGGTGCAGCTTCGCTATACGCCGGAGCTCCTCTTTGAGCTGGATACAACGATTGAGTACGGCGTGCACATCGCAAGCCTCATCAATCAGGTGAGAAAGACGGAGGGCAGTCAGTCCGATGAGGAATGATCTTCAGGATTGGCTTTGTCTGGCGCGCAAGGCGAAGCGGTTGGCGCTCATTGCTCACGTGTCCCCGGATGGGGACACTGTGGGCGCGACGCTGGCGCTGCGCCTTGCTTTTTTGTCACTGGGCAAAGCGGTGGACGTCATCTGCGACGGCGAGGTGGACGCGAGCTTTTCCTATCTGCCGGGACACGATGCGTTTCTGAAACCGGAACAGACGGACGGTCTGTATGATACGGCGATCGCGGTGGACGTGAGCGACCGCAGGCTGCTGGGCAAGGCGGAGGCGATCTTTGACAGCGCAGCGGTGCGCCTGGTGATCGACCATCACGCGACGAATCCGGCTTATGGCACATGCAACTATATCCGCGGGGACGAATGCGCCTGCTGCGTACTGGCGTACGAGGCAATCACAGGGCTGGGCATTGAGGTGACGCCGGACATGGGCACCTGCCTGATGACGGGCATGTCCACGGACACCGGCCACTTCATGTACCCGTACACCACACCGCTGGCTTTTGAGATTGCGGGCAAGCTGCGTGCGCTGGGCGTGGACGTGTCCTATATTACGCGCGTGCTGTACCGAACGCAGTCGCGCCAAAGCGTGAATCTGACGCGCATCGCGTATCAGAAGCTGCGCTTTGAGCTGGATGGTCAGGTCGGCGTGATTGAGCTGACGCGCAAGGACATCGAGAACGCCGGCGCAACGGTCAGCCAGACCGGCGGTCTGGTCAATCGCGCCCTCGAGGTGGAGGGTGTACGCATGGCGATTCTGGCGACAGAGCGCGAGGACGGCGTGAAGCTGAGCCTGCGCGCGGTCGAGCCAGATACGGTCAATGACATTGCCGCACAGTTCGGCGGAGGCGGTCATGCACAGGCGGCGGGCGTGACCATGCAGATGCCGATCGCAGACGCAGTTTCTGCAGTCCTGACGGCGATGGCCGGGAAACTAGGTTAATCCGCCGCGAAGCGAAGAAGGGAGTCTGAGGGAGAAATCCCTCAGGCAGGTTTCAGGGCGGCAGCCCTGACGCCTCCTGTGATGATGGGAGACATATAATGAACGGATTCCTCTGCGTACTCAAGCCGCCGGGCATGACCTCGAGCGACGTCGTCGTCCGCGTGCGCCGCAGGCTGCCCAAGGGAACGAAGGTCGGCCATGCCGGCACGCTCGATCCCGAGGCGGCGGGCGTGCTGCCGCTGATGATCGGCAAGGCTTCCAGGCTGTTTGACTATCTGGTGGAGAAGGAAAAGGTTTACATTGCGCAGCTCAAGCCCGGCTATGCGACCGATACGCAGGACGCGCACGGAAGGATCGTCGCGGGCCGCGGCGAAGGGGCCAGCCTTGAGCAGCTGCAGGCCGTGCTGCCGCAGTTCCTCGGCGAGATCATGCAGACGCCGCCGATGTTTTCCGCGCTCAAGCGCGACGGACAGAAGCTGTGCGACCTGGCGCGCAAGGGCGTGGAGATCGAGCTTGAGGCGAGACCCACGCAGGTGTATGCCATCGACGTGCTGCATGCGCTCCCCGACGGTAGCTTCATGCTGCGTGTGCGCTGCGGCAAGGGCACCTATATCCGCACGCTGTGCCACGATATCGGCAAAGCGCTGGGCACGCAGGCGCACATGGGCCTGCTGCTGCGCACGAAGACCGGGATGTTTAGCCTGGACGACGCGCACACGATGGAGGAAATTGAGGCGAGCGCCGACCTTGCGCCGATGCTGGTGGCGATGGACAGGCCGCTTGCTCATGTGCCGCGCGTGGATGTCGCGCCTTGGGCGGAGCGCTTTGTGCGCAACGGCAATGCGCTGACCCTCAAAGAGCTGCGCGGCGAGATTCCCGGGGAGAAGCCGGTTCGCCTGTATCTGAATGACCAATTCGCCGGCATCGGCAGGATGCGCGGCGGGCAGATGAAATTTGACGCAATGCTTCTGGAGTAAGAAGAGATGAAACTGCTAACACATGAGCGGCAATGGCGCGGCGGGGAAACCGTCGTCGCGTTCGGCATGTTCGACGGCGTGCACGAGGGCCATGCGAGGCTGATGCGCACGGCGAACGAGCTGGCCGCGCTGCACGATCTGACGAGCGTGGTGTACACGTTCTCATCGCATCCGATGGCGACGTTTGCGCCGGACCGCGTGCCGCCGCAGCTGGAGACGCGCTCGGAGAAGGTGCGCACGATCGCACAGCTGGGCGTGGACGCGGCGGTGCTGCGGCCGTTTGACCGGGCGTACGCGGCGCTGTCGCCGGAGGAGTTTGTGCGCTCGTTTGCCGGGACGCTGCATCCACGGCACGTCGTCATCGGATTCAACTATTCGTTTGGCTGCAAAGGAGCGGGCAAGGCGGAGGACATGATCCGCCTGGGCGAAGCATACGGCTTTGAAACGCACGTCGTGCCCGAGGTGCAGATGGACGGCCAGCCGGTGTCCTCCACGCGCATCCGCGCCGCCGTGAGCGCGGGCGATATGGAGGAGGCGGAAAAGCTGCTCGGACGGCCCTACGCGCTGTGCGGCGTGGTGGAGCATGGAAAGCAGCTGGGCCGCAGGCTCGATTTCCCCACTGCAAATCTGAGCTGGGACAGGAGCAAGGCGCTGCCGCCCAAGGGTGTGTATGCCGCGCTGGCCTATGTGCGCGGGAATTGGTACATGGCGGCGGTGAACATCGGCGAGCATCCGACCGCGCCGGGCGGCAAGATGACCGTGGAGGCAAACCTCATCGGCTATGAGGGCGAGGAGTTCTACGGCTGCCACATGCGCCTGCTGCTGTGCAGGCAGCTGCGCGAGGAAAAGAAATTTGACAGCCTTGAGGCGCTGCGCGAGGAGGTCATGCGCAACCGATCGCAGACGATCGCGTACTTCCGCGCGAAGGCGGGCGGCGCGTAAAACTGCGGAATAGCTCAAAAAATTTGCAAAAAAACACGGAAGCTCTGTTTACAAAGCGGTTCTTCCGTGTTACAATATCCTCTGGTCTGAACCGTCGGCGCAGTTTGGCGATTCTCCGAACGCTCTACTATGCCGGCGGCGATTGGCAGAATATTTTCAGGAGGTCTTTATCTATGGATAAGGCAATGAAGGAAGCTATCATCAAGGAATATGCCCGTCACGAGGGCGACACCGGCTCCCCCGAGGTGCAGATCGCGCTGCTGACCGCCCGCATCAATCACCTCAATGCGCACCTGAAGGACCATGCGAAGGATCACCACTCTCATCGTGGTCTGCTGCTGATGGTCGGTCAGCGCCGCAGCATGCTGGAGTACCTCAAGCGCATCGACATCGAGCGCTATCGTACGCTGGTGGCGAAGCTGGGTCTGCGTAAGTAATTTTCGCAATTATTCCGGGCTTTGTTCAGAAAAGGGCTTTGTCCCAGATGACCGTCGTTTGGGAGATTGGTCTTCCAAGCGACGGTTTTTTTGAGCGCGAGGGTTCGCGTCTCAATGTGTGTGTGTTGGCAGGCAGGTAATTGAAAGGAGATTCCAAAGTGTACAAGGTGTATACCACTGAGCTGGCTGGCCGTAAGCTGTCCCTGGAGTTTGGCAAGTACTGCGGTCAGGCGAACGGCTCTGTGATCGTTCGCCTTGGCGATACGGTCGTCATGGTCAATGCGACCGCCGCCGAGAAGCCGCGCGAGGGCCAGGATTTCTTCCCGCTGAGCGTGGATTTTGAAGAGAAGATGTATGCCGTGGGCAAGCTGCCGGGCGGCTTCATCAAGCGCGAGGGCCGTCCGTCCGAGAAGGCGACGCTGACCTCCCGCCTGATCGACCGTCCGCTGCGCCCGCTGTTCAATAAGGGCATCCGCAACGACGTGCAGGTCGTGGCCACCGTGCTGTCCGTCGAGCAGGACGTGACCCCGGACATCCCGGCGATGATCGGCGCGTCCGCGGCGCTGGCTGTTTCTGATATCCCGTGGGCCGGCCCGATCGCCGGCGTGAACGTCGGCCTGGTGGACGGCGAGGTGGTCATCAACCCGACCGTCGCGCAGCGCGAGGTGTCCAAGCTCAACCTGACCGTCGCCGGTACCGACGAGGCCGTGCTGATGGTGGAGGCCGGCGCGAAGGAGATCAGCGAGGAGGACATGCTCCGCGCGATCCTGACCGGCCACGAGGAGATCAAGAAGATCGTCGCCTTCCAGAAGGAGATCGTTGCCGAAATCGGCAAGGAGAAGCGCGAGTTCCCGGTCTTTGAGACCGGCGCTGACGTGAAGGAAGTCGTCCGCGCGGATTTCCTGGGCCGCATCGAGTGGGCGTTTGAGGCGTTTGACCGCCACGAGCGCAGCGACCGCGAGAAGGTCGTGGAGAACGAGGCGCACGAGAAGTACGCCGAGCAGTTCGAGGGCCGCATGGGCGAGGTCGATGACGCGCTGTACTACCTCAAGAAGGAAGTCATGCGCCGCAAGATCATCGAGCAGGGCGTGCGTCCGGACGGCCGCAGCCTGACCCAGATCCGCCCGATCTGGTGCGAGGCCGGTGTGCTGCCGCGCACCCATGGTACCGGTGTCTTCACCCGCGGCGAGACCCAGGTCATGTCTATTGCGACGCTGGCTCCGGTTTCTGAGGCGCAGGTTATCGAGGGCCTGGGCGTGGAGACCAGCGAGCGCTACATGCACAACTACAACTTCCCGCCGTACTCCACCGGCGAGGCTGGCCGTCTCAAGAGCCCGGGCCGCCGCGAGATCGGCCACGGCGCGCTGGCCAAGCGCGCGC
>CAMFCQ010000116.1 GCA_945948915.1 uncultured Clostridia bacterium
CCATCGGCCGGTTCGCCATCCGCATCAACGGCGGCACGCTGCTGCACGAGGTGCTGCACGACGTGGGCGCGGACGGCAAGACGAAGATCTACACAAATTATGAGCCGCAGCTGGGCTACAAGGCCAGCCACGGCTGCATCCGCATCCCGCGCAGGAAGAACGCGGACGGCTTCAACATGGAGTGGTTCTGGAACAACCTGGAGCTCAAGACCAAGGTCTTCATCTGGGAGGACAAGGGACGGCAGATGGTTGCGCCGGAGCTGCCGGACCCGGACCTGCAGCTCTACCGGAATCCCAACGGCGGCAGCAACTACCACATCGACGAGAACTGCTCCGGCGTGAAGGAGCAGTACCTGCCGCTGACCGGCGATTTCACCTACGCGGATCTGGACAAGGCGGAATTTGGCAAGCTGACGCCCTGCGTGTACTGCGGCGCGCCGCAGACCAAGCAGGAGCTTTACAAGCGTTACGCGGCCTCGGCGGAGGAGATCGGCGCGGAAATCACCGACGAGGTGAAGGCGATCTTTGGCGTGAACTGAGCAAAATGTGAAAAATGAAGGCGGGTATTGCAAAAGGCATACCCGCCTTTTCTTTTGCATAAACATGGAAAATGAATTTTAGCCATGCAAAAACTTCTGCAAAAAAGGGTTGACAGGGATATTATATGAAATTTTGAATTTTCAGAAATTTGTTGTTGCATTTATATGCGAGGTGTGCTATACTGCACCTACACCGTTTCAGCAGGGTAAAACGACAAATTGAATTCTGCTGAAAACGAAAATTCAGATCAGGGTGCTGGATCGATGGCGGGAGGCGTTCCTTTTGATAAAACTCAACAACGTGCATAAGCGGTTCGGTCACCTGGAGGTGCTCAAGGGCATCGATCTGACGGTACCCAAGGGAGAGAAGCTGGTCATCATCGGGCCGAGCGGATCGGGCAAGAGCACATTGATCCGCTGCATGAACGGCCTGGAGGAGGTCACCAGCGGCGAGGTCTACATCGACGGGAAGCTGATGACGCACAAGACGCGCGCGGCGCTCAACCGGCAGTACTCCTCAATGGTGTTCCAGCAGTTCAACCTCTATCCGCATCTGACGGTGATGGAAAACCTGACGCTGGCCCCCATGAAGCTCAAGAAGGTGTCCCGGGAGGAAGCTGAGGCGCTGGCGATGGAGAACCTCAGGCGCGTCGGCCTGGCGCAGAAGGCGCAGGTCTATCCGACGACGCTCTCCGGCGGACAGCAGCAGCGCATCGCCATCGCGCGGTCGCTGACGATGAAGAACCCGGTGATCTACTTCGACGAGCCGACCTCCGCGCTGGACCCGGAGATGGTGCAGGAGGTGCTCGACATCATGATCGAGCTGGGCCACGACGACGTGACGATGGTGGTCGTCACGCACGAGATGGGCTTTGCGCGCGAGGTGGCCGACCACGTGGTCTTCTGCGACGGCGGTTATATCCTGGAGCAGGGCACGCCGGAGCATTTCTTCACCAACCCCGAGCACGAGCGAACCCGCGCGTTCCTCTCCAAGATTCTCAGATGATAACCGCCTGGCGGTTACATAAATCGCTCCATAAATTCCATAAAGGAGGAAACCCCATATGAAAAAGATGTTGACGTTTGTTCTTGCGGCTGTGATGCTGCTGTCCCTGACCGCCGCGGCCTCTGCTGAGACCTTCCGAGTCGGCGTGAAGCAGGATGTTTACGGCTTTGGCTACCTCGATGAGATGACGGGCGAGTACTCCGGCCTGGAAATCGATCTGGGCGCGAAGATCGCCGAGGCACTTGGCTACGACGACGTGGAATACACCACCGTGACGGCGGCGACCCGCGGCCAGATGCTGGACAACGATGAGCTGGACTGCGTCATCGCGACGTTCACCATCAAGCCCGAGCGCAAGGAGAGCTGGGACTTCTCCACCCCGTACTACACCGACGCCGTGACCGTGCTGGTGGAGACGGCGAGCGGCATCGCTGATCTGGCTGGCCTGAAGGATAAGACCGTCGGCGTGTCCACCGGTTCCACCTCCGCCAAGGCGCTGGCCACCGCGATGGCCGAGGCCGGCGTGATCGATGCGTTCGACGCGGATGCCTTCGAGATCGCGACCTTCAGCGCGGGCGTGAAGTTCAAGGAGTTTGACGACTATCCGGCCATCAGCCTGGCGCTGGACGCCGGCGACGTGGACGCCTTCTGCGTGGATAAGTCCATCCTGGCCAACTACAAGACCGACGACCGCAGCTTCATCGACGCGTCCTTCTCTCCGCAGGACTACGGCGTGGCGACCAAGAAGGGCTCCGAGCTGTCCGCGAAGGTGGAAGAGCTCATCACCGGCTGGCTGGCCGACGGCACCATCGATGCGATGATCGCCGAGTGGGGCCTGTAAAACCGAGCAACATCAGGGCGCGCAGCCGCGGGCTGCGCGCCTCTTCTCTTCTATATGAATGCGCTCGCTTGAAGACGTGCGAAGCGGAGAATGGGCTTGGATGACACACTTGCTTGAAACCGCGCGAAGCGAAAGTGGGAGTCCGAGGGATATATCCCTCGGGCGGGGTTTGGGGTGAAACCCCAAGAAGGAGGCTTATATGGAGACCGTATTCAGCGCAAAGGCATGGGCGACGGTATGGCAATACCGCGCGACATTCCTCAATGGCCTGATGAACACGCTGGGCAGCGCCGTCGTGGGCCTGCTCATCGCGATGGTGATCGGCTTTGCGCTGGGCCTGATGGCGACGGGCAGCCGCAAGGGCCTGCGCGTCATCGCGCGCGTGTACGTCGAGTTCTTCCAGAACACGCCGCTGATCCTGCAGGTCTGCTTCCTGTACTACGCGCTGGCTTACTCGGGCGTGAAGATCACGGTCGTGATGATCGGCTTCATCTCGCTGGGCCTGTATCACGGCGCCTATGTCGCCGAGGTGGTGCGCGCGGGCATTCAGTCGATCCCGATGGGCCAGTTTGACGCGGCGAGGTCGCAGGGCTTTGACTACGTGGATACCATGCGGCACATCATCCTGCCGCAGACGATCAAGATCATCCTGCCGCCGATGGTCAACCAGATGGTCGCGCTGATCAAGAACACGAGCTGCCTGTACATCATCGGCGGCGCGGACCTGATCGCCACGACCTATAACTTCGTGACCGGCGCGAGCACGGGCGGCGCATACGGCCCGGCGTACCTGGTCGGCGGCGCGCTGTTCTTCTGCGTGTGCTATCCGCTGTCGATGATGGCGGGCAGATGGGAGCAGAAGCTCAAGGCGCGCGACAGGATCAAGCCGGAGCAGACGGACGACGGGGCAAAGGAGGCGGCGGTCTGATGGATCAGTTTATGACGGAGCTGCAGGGCAGCATCGGCATCCTCAAGAATGCGGATGTCGTCAGCTACCTGCTGAAGGGCCTGGCGTTCACGCTGGGCATTTCCTTCATTACCATTGTGCTGAGCGTGATCATCGGCGCGGTGCTGGCGCTGACGCGCAACTACTGCACCAGCGGCCCGGCGAGAATCCTGAGAAAGATCGCCTCGGCGTACATCGAGCTCTTCCGCAACACGCCGCTGATGCTGTGGATGTTCGTCTGCTTTGTCATGTGCCCCGCGCCAAACGTGAGCAAGGGCTTTGCAGCGTTCCTTGGCTTCAGCTCGACGGTGGCGGTCAAGACGTTGTTCAAGGCGATTGTGGCGTTCACGCTGTTCACCTCCGCAATCATGGCGGAGATCATCCGCGGCGGTCTCAACTCCGTGGCCAAGGGCCAGTTTGAGGCGGCATACTCCCAGGGCTTCGGCACCCTGCAGACGATGACGCTGATCGTGCTGCCCCAGGCGTTCCGCAACATCGTGCCGACGCTGCTGTCCCAGATGATCACGACGATCAAGGACTCCAGCTACATGGCGAGCCTGGTGACGGTGGAGCTGATGGGCTGCACCAAGCTGATCATCTCCAAGGCCAACAGCTACAATGGCACCTGGGTGGACCGCTTCAACCGCGGCACCATCCACGTCACCGACGTGTTCGTGCTCTTCGGCTTTGCGTTCCTGGTGTATTTTGCCATCAACTTCACGCTCTCGTGCGCTGTGCGCAGGATGCGGCGGGAGAAGCGGGCGTAAGCCGGCGAAGCGACGCTTCATGCTGCCAGAGACGGACTATCTCTGGCTTTTTGATATGCACGGGACAGTAAGAATTCAAAGGAGGCGGAAACGGTGAGCATACCGAAGATTCTGGAGAAGATGATTGCTTTTTCAGAGGGAAACATCCATGACATTGACCACCTGCTTCGCGTATGGGCATACGCGAAGACCATCGGCGAACAGGAAGCGCTGGACGCTGAAACGTTGTTCATTCTTGAAACGGCGGCCATCACCCACGATATCGCCTGCCCGCTTTGCCGCGAGAAATACGGAAACACGAACGGAAAGCATCAGGAGGAGGAAGGCGCACCCATGGTGCGCGCATTTCTGCATGACACCGGCATGACCGAAGCACAGATTGACAGGGTCGCGTTTCTCGTGGGGCATCATCACACCTTGACAGATGTGGAGGGCGCTGACTGGCAGATTCTGCTTGAGGCGGACTATGTGGTCAATGCATCGGAAAACGGATACAGCAAGGAGAATATCCGGCATTTCATGGAACGGAACGCCAGAACCGAATCGGGAAAACGGCTCATCAAAACGGTGTTCTGCCTGTGACGAATGCAGGCAAGCAGAATGCCGGGAACCGCAAGGAGTGCCCAAGGACGCGACTGTGCGGGCTTCCCGGGCCGGCAGCCCAACGTATCCCCGATATGGCGAAATCATTCAGACAAAGCGGTCAGGGGGCGAAGCGCTGCCTGGCCGCTTGGCACAAGGCTGCTTCTATTTAAAAGCAGGATGAAAAGAAGAAAGCAAAGGCCGAATCCCGATGCAGGATCTGGCCTTTGCTGTTTGCTGGTATGGATTACAGATCGGACAGGCGTTCGCACCCGGGCGCCAAGAAAGCCGGAACGCCGGACGTCTGACGTTTGAGGGTGCGCGATCAAACGCTTTAAAGCGCTAAAGCAAAGGGGCAACCGACTTGTATACCAGTAAACCAGTATAGAACAAAATGCGGTGAATTGTGAAAAGTGACGAAAATGCGGCCCCTGACCGGCCTGAAATTGGTGTAATATTGACTTTGCGCGGGGATGATACGCATGGAGACGTGGGCAAGAATCCGCGAAATGAAACGCCCGGAAGAGTGGATATAATTCGCGCAGGAGGAATGAAATCGAACAGGGCGGAAAACCCTTGACAGGGCTTGATTTTTTGAGAAAGCGAAAAAACGGACTGTGAAAGAAAAAACGCAAAAAAGTCGAAAAAAACTTTAAAAAAGGGCTTGCGCTTTCACGGGATTTAGAATATAATGTGGAGGATGTCTGCAAAGGGGATGAAGTGGCAGATTGCTCACTGGCCGGTGAGGTAACTGTCACGGACCATGTCCGCGAATCGGACGACGGCTCAAGACCGTTATGCAGGGCAAAGAACGCCAAGCAGTCGTACTTGAGTACGAACAAGGAGGAAAAGAAATGGCCAGCAAGAAAATCCGCATCAAGCTCTGGGCCTACGAGCACAGCCTCGTTGACCAGGCTGCCGAGCGCATCGTCGAGACCGCTCGCCGCACCGGTTCCAAGGTGTCCGGCCCGATCCCGCTTCCCACGGAGAAGGAAGTTGTGACGATCCTGCGCGCGACCCACAAGTACAAGGATTCCCGCGAACAGTTCGAGCAGCGCACCCACAAGCGCCTGATCGACGTTCAGAACCCCACCCGCGCCACTTTCGACGCGATGGAGAAGCTCGATCTGCCGGCTGGCGTTGAGATCGAGATCAAACTGTGATCAGGAGGTAAGA
>CAMFCQ010000117.1 GCA_945948915.1 uncultured Clostridia bacterium
ACCCTTCGCCGGCTCGACCGTATGCACGTCGGGATGGGTATCCGCCAACACGCGTCGGCAGGGGCCGCACACGCCGCAGGGCTTATGCTCCCCCCGGCACACGGCCGTCATTGCGCAGAGTCTCGCCACGGAGCGCTTGCCCGTGCCCTTCGGCCCCGCGAACAGGTAGGCATGCACAAAGGTGCGGGCGGCAAAATCGCTGTGCAGCTGCGCAATATGCGCGGACTGACCCGCAAAATCATCAAACGAAAGCATAGGATGATTACACCTTGAGGAACTGCTCGACCTCCAGCACGAACACGGTCGCGCCGCCGACAGTCACCTTGATGGGGTACGGCACATAGACGCCGCTCGCCCCGCCGCTCATGTGCGTGGCGGAGGCGGTGATCTGCTCGCGGCTCTTGCAGATGCGCTCGATGATGGAGAGCGCGCCGTCCAGCTTCTCATCCTCCACGCCGCTGATGAGCGTGGTGTTGCCCGCGCGCAGGAAGCCGCCGGTGGTCGCCAGCTTCGTCACGCCGAACCCTTTATCCATCAGTGCGGAGACAACGCGGCCCGCGTCCTCATCCTGCACAATCGCAATCACAAGCTTCATCATCTATTTCCTCCATTCGTCTGGCGCTCCCGCGCCTGGAAGTGCCGCTGCGCCCAACCGGCACAGATGGGCCTTGTTTATATTATACAGGAAGCCCGCGAAAAAAGCTAGTGTTTCGCAAAGCCGGAAAAGCGCGCGGCAGATTCTCTCCGCCGCGCGCCCGTTATGCAGTTAGATCGCCCGCGTCGCATGCCGGAGCCATGCGCGCTCGTCCTCGTCCGCCATCAGCGGCTCGAGCTTTTCCAGCACAAACGCGTGATACGCGTTGAGCCACTCGCGCTGCCTTCTGGTCATCTGCTCAGGAATCACCGCGTCCAGATCGATCGGTGCGCAGGTGATCGCCTCAAAGCCCATGAACTGGCCGTACTCGTTCAGTTCCAGCTTCTTGCAAACGAGCTCGTTCTCGGTGCGGATGCCGTGGCTGCCCTCGATGTAGATGCCCGGCTCGTCAGTGGTCACCATGCCCGCCTCAAGCACCGTGTCCTCATTGCGGGTCGCGGACTTGTACCAGCGGAAGGCGTTGGGGCCCTCATGCACGCTGAGCAGATAGCCCACGCCGTGGCCGGTGCCGCAGCGGTAGTCGATGCCAAGGTCCCACATCGGGCCGCGCGCCAGGATGTCCAGGCCAATGCCCGTGACGCCGTGCAGGAACTTCGCGTTCTGCAGGTTCAGCACGCCGCAGAGCACGGCGGTGAAGTGCTCCTTCTGCTCCTGCTTCACCTCGCCCATGGCGAAGGTGCGGGTGATGTCCGTGGTGCCCTCCAGGTACTGCGCGCCGGAGTCGATGAGCAGCAGATCCTTCGCTTCGATCCTCGCGCTGGACTCCTCCGTGGCCTTGTAGTGCATCATCGCGGCGTTCTCGCGGTACGCGCAGATCGTGTCAAAGCTGGTGGAGATGAAGTGCTCCTGCTCTTTGCGCAGATCAAGCAGCTTGTTCGTCACGCTCAGCTCGTCCATGGGCACCTTGCCCGCGTTCTGCTTGAGCCAGTACATCAGGCGCGTGACGGCCAGGCCGTCCTTGACATGGGCCGCGCGCAGGTTGTCAAGCTCCACGTCGTTCTTGATCGCCTTGAGGCGGAACGCCGGGTTTTCATGCTGGATGATGTTCGTGTCCGCCAGCGCCGCGCACAGCTTCGCCGTCATCTTCCTGCCGTCCACCATCACGCTCGTGCCCGGCTCGATGGCCTCCAGCGCCGCCTCGATCTCGCTGTACTCGCGCAGGTACACGCCCGCAGAGAAGAGCGCCTCGCGCACCGGCTCGCTCACCTTCCGCGTGTCCACGAACCAGATCGCGTCCTGCTGTCCGATGAGCAGGTAGCTCATCACCACCGGCGTGCAGTGCACGTCGCTGCCGCGCACGTTGAGCGTCCAGGCGATGTCATCCAGCACGTTCAGCACGTGCAGGTCCGCGCCGGCCTTGCTCATCACCTCGCGGATCGCGGTGAGCTTCTCGCTCACGCTCATGCCGGTATAGGGTTCCTCGAGCAGGTACACCGGATCGGTGGGCATCGCCGGGCGGTCCGTCCACAGATCCTCAAACCAGTCGCCGGTGTCGCGCAGCGCGATCTCCCGGCCGGCCAGCATGTCGCTCATGTCGGCGGCAAAGTGCGAGCTGATGACGGAAAAGTCCACGCCGCAGCTCTCGCCCGCCTTGGCCAGGCTGCACACGTACTGCTCCACGGTCGGCACGCCCGCCGTGCCCATGCGCATAAGCGTGATGCCGGTGCCGGCGATCTGGCGCTCCGCCTGGATGAAGTAGCGGCCGTCAGTAAAGAGCGCAGCCTCCTCGCGGCCCACGACCAGCGTGCCGGCGGAGCCGGTAAAGCCGCTGAGCCACTGGCGGGTCTTGAAGTGCTCCGCCAGGTATTCGGAAGCGTGGGAATCCGCCGTCGGCACGATGACCACGGCCATGTTCTCTTCTTCCATGCGCGCGCGGAATGCGCGGAGTTTATCGATGATCTGCATACAGCAATCTCCTTTTTGATCTGATGCCGTCTATTATAGCGCACTCGCCTCCCGTTCTCAATCCCCCGCCGGATTTTTCCGTGGACAAATCCGCCCGGGTCATCTACAATAAAGCTGTGCGCTGTCCGCGCCCGCTGCCAATCCTCCGCCCAAGGCACGTGCTTCCGCACTCGCCGAACGATATACCATTTCCCGGGATACGGGAAAGCATTCCTGATAAGGAGCATCGCCCATGAATACCCGCCACGCCCGTCTGATCCTCGCCATCGTACGCGAGGGCAGCTTCACCGCCGCCGCCAAGGCGCTCTCCATCACCCAGCCCACGCTCTCCCAGACCGTCCGCCAGATCGAGACGCAGCTGGGCGAGCCGATCTTCGTGCGCGGCAAAACGCCGCCCGCGCTCACGCCCGCCGGCGCCCTGTATGTGGAGGCCGCCCGGCGGATCGTGCAGACCGAGACGCAGCTCGCAGAGGCCATCAGCCTGCTGCACGGCCATGCCGTGGGCACGCTGCGCATCGGGCTGATGCGCCACCGCAGCGAGGAGCTGCTGCCGCAGGTGCTCTCGGATTTCCTCTCCGGCTATCCGGATGTGCATCTGGAGGTGCGCGAGGAGGACATCGCCCAGCTGGAGCAGATGCTGCTGCGCGGCGATCTGGATATGGCGCTGCTCACCTGCGACAGACCGCATCCTCGGCTGGAGTACCGGCAGATCGCCTCGGAGGAGGTTGTGCTCATCGCCGGCAGGCAGACCGCGCTGGCGCGGCGCATCTCCTCCGGCTCCACCATCGGCCTGCGCGAGGCTGCGCAGGAGCGCTTCATCCTGCCCACCCGCGATTACTTCCGCCGGAGATTCTTTGACGATCTGCTCGCCGCATGCTCGCTGCACCCCAACGTCTGCATGTGCTGCGACAACGTCGGCGCGGCCATGCGCGCCTGCGTCAGCGCCAATCTGGTCACGCTCTGCCCGTTCATCTCGCTGCTGTGCGACAGCGGCATGATGCAGCGGCTCTCCCACTATCATCTGGGCACGGACGCATATCTGCCGCCGTTTTACATGGCCTATGCCAAGGATCAGCCGCCGGCGCCCTATGCCGAGTCGCTCTACACCATGCTCTGCAACCGCTTCCGCGCAATGAGCGCCTATCGCATCTGACTGCCAAAAAATACCATCCCCAATAATTCGCCATCCCGGTTCTAAATCGGATAGATGTATCTTATTCTGAAATGTAATTTTCGACGCATTCAGGATATCATGAGGATGCATTTTATACGCGGAGGGGATTGCGATGATCGTTTCCTACAAGACCATCGGGCAGAATATCCGTGCGGCACGCAAGGAGGCGGGGCTCACGCAGGAGCAGATTGCCGAGCGGCTCAAGATGTCCCAGCTGCACTTTGGCCGTCTGGAGCGCGGCGAGCGCCCGGCCTCGCTGGAGCAGATTGCCCTGATCGCGCAGACGCTGCGCGTTCCGCTCGCCTCTCTTCTCAACGGCTGCGTCATGGAGGAGGACTTTGCCAGCGCGCCGGACGACAGCGCGCAGGCGCTGGGCAAGTCCGTGGCCAGGCTGGCCAGCGGCTGCTCCGCCAGATCGCGCAGGCTGATGCACACGCTGTGCCAGGCCGTCGCGTCCAGCGAAAAGCTGCCGGACAACGACTGATGAAATCCATATAAAAACGCCATGCGGCGGGATTCTTCCCGGGCATGGCATTATTGTTTCATGATGATCCTGTTTTCAAATCTACCTGCTTGGGGCTCTGCCCCCAAACCCTGCAAGGGACATCGTCCCTTGACCCTTCTCCGCTTCGCGCCGCTAAAGCCTTTTGGCGTCAGTATCCCAGCCTGCGATAATAGTTCAGGAAATTTCGTCCCGCAATGTCCTCCACAGCCTCCTCGCTGTAGCCGCGCCTGCGCAGCTCCTCAAGGATCGCCGGGATATCCGCCGGGCTCTGGCAGTCAAATGGCGTATACTCGATGCCGTCAAAGTCGCTGCCGAAGCCCACGTTCTTGGCCGCGCCCAGCTGGCACATGTGGTCGATATGGTCGACGATGTCCTTCACGCCGGCCTTTCCGTCCTCGCGCAGGAAGCGCGGGTAAAAGTTCACGCCGATCCAGCCGCCGCGGGCGGCCATCGCACGGATCTGCTCGTCGGTCAGGTTGCGGAAGTGCGGGCAGAGCTTCGCCGCGCAGGAGTGGGAAGCCATCGGCGGCTGGCTGTGCCGGTCGATCAGGTCCCAGAAGCCCGCCTCATTGAGGTGGCTGGTGTCCGCCGCCATGCGCAGGCTCGCCATCGCCTTCAGGATCTCCCAGCCCTGCGGCTTGATGCCGTTTTTCGTGCCGCCCTTGGCCGGATAGCCGATCTCGTTTTCGTTGTTCCAGGTCAGCGCCGCCATGCGGATGCCGCGCGCGTGGAACTCGTGCACGCGCTCCACGCTGCCCTCGAAGATTTCGCCGCCCTCCACGGACAGCAGGATTTTGACCTTGCCCTCCTCAGCCTCCAGCGGGGAATCCACCTTCTCCCAGCCCTCGCTGTCTGCCAGGCGCTCAAAGGCGGCGTATTCATCCAGCGCCTTGTCGTGCGGGTGATCGCTCATGCCCTTGCTGCCGGCAAAGAGCGTGCAGGTCTGCAGGCTCATGCCGCCCCTTTTCATGTTCTCCATGGTCACGCAGGGCTTTGCCTCCGGCTCCAGGGCGCGCATGTACAGCGTATCGCAGTGCGTATCGCAAATGATCATGATTCTCCTCCTTGGAATAAGCAGAGGTCTCCCGCGCTCAGGCAGGAGACCTCTTTGTGTTTGCCGTTTTCAAACGATCGGCCTCGTTCGCCAGAGTTTTTGCGCCGGGTCACTTCGTCGGAAGTGGTACGCGCTCAGCGCGCCGGCCGAATCACGTCCTTGAAGCCCATGTACGGACGCAGGGCCTCCGGGATGCGCACGGAGCCGTCGGCGTTGAGGTTGTTCTCCAGCAGCGCGATCAGCATGCGCGGCGGAGCCACGCAGGTGTTGTTGAGCGTGTGCGCGAAGTACTTGCGGCCATCCTCGCCCTTGACGCGGATGCCGAGCCGGCGGGCCTGCGCATCGCCCAGCGTGGAGCAGGAGCCGACCTCAAAGTACTTCTTCTGGCGCGGGCTCCAGGCCTCCACGTCGCAGGACTTGACCTTCA
>CAMFCQ010000118.1 GCA_945948915.1 uncultured Clostridia bacterium
GCACAAAACCTTGACCACGCACTTGTTAAGGCGTATAATGAGTTCAACGAAAGGGCGGAAATCATGCACCAGATAACGGCTGAGAATTGTACAGTCAAAATGTTATCGGTAACATTTTTGAAGCCTGAAAATGAAAGGGAGGAACACTTCATGAAGAAACTGTTTGCTGTGCTGCTGGCTGTGCTGATGGTGGCCGTGATGGCGACCGCGATGGCCGAGACGACCCTCAAGGTCGCCGGCTGGGACATCACCACCACGCCGTACTACACCGCGATCAAGGACGGCTTTGAGGCGGCGAACCCGGACATCAAGATCGAGTGGGTCGATTTGGCATCTCAGGACTACAACATCAAGGCGAGCACCATGCTCTCCGGCGGCGACACCACCGACCTGTACTGCGTCAAGGAGCTTTCCGACCTGCAGAACTGGTCTAAGGAAGGCCTCGTCGTGCCGATGAACGATCTGATCGCGGCCGACGGCTACGACATGAACAAGTACGCCGGCATGGATGCCTGCTATGTCAGCCTGGCGGACGGCCAGCAGTATGCGCTGCCGTTCCGCGCGGACTTCTGGGTCATGTTCTACAACAAGGACCTGTTCGACAAGGCCGGCGTGGCGTATCCGACCAACGACTGGACCTGGGACGAGTACGCCGCCATCGCCCGCGAAGTGGCTGAAAAGACCGGCGCGTACGGCACCCACTATCACACCTGGCTGTCCTGCGTGGCCAACTGGGCGGTCTGCGACGGCGTGAACACGCTGGCGGACGGTGACTATGACGATCTTGTGTACTTCTACGAGCTCTATCAGGGCTTCGAGGACGACGGCATCTGCATGAGCTATGACGAGCTGAAGGCCGCCGGCATGCACTACTCCGGCGCGTTTGCGCAGGGCAACATCGCCATGATGCCGATGGGCTACTGGTACGCGTCCACCCTGATTGGCTACATCAAGGACGGCACCGCCTCCATGAACTGGGGCATCGCCGCCGTGCCGCACCTCGAGGGTGTCGCTGCGGGTTCCTCCTTCGGTTCTCCGACCGGCATTGCCATCAGCGCTGCCAGCGCGAACAAGGACGCTGCCTGGAAGTTCGCTTCCTGGATGTGCTCTGAGGACGGCGCGAAGGCCATCGCGACGACCGGCACCCGTCCGGCGTACGTGAGCGAGGGCGTCGCCACGGTCATGGCTTCTGCGGAAGGCTTCCCGACTGACGAGACCAGCAAGGCTGCGCTGCTGCCGACCGCCATCTCCCTGGAGTGGCCGATTGGCGAGGGCGTCAACGAGATCAAGACCATCGTGAACGAGGAGCACACCCTCATCATGACCCGTGAGGTCGAGATCAACGAAGGCATCGCTTCCATGGAAGAGCGCGCTGCCGAATTCCTCAAGTAAGCAATCGCTGAAGGGGGGAGGGCGCCGGGCGCCTTCCCCCTTTACTTAAGACTTGTTTTGATGCTGCCGGCGAAGCATCGCCCCTGCAGAAATGCGCCGGACACATGTGCAGGGGCGGTTCTTGACCGCAGAAACATCGATCGTCATTCTTCTTGAAAGGAAGTGGAACTGATGACTGCCAGTCACGCTGAAAGCCGCCGGAAGATGAGCGCGCTTGAAAAGCGCAATACGCTCATTGCGTATTCGTTCCTTGCGCCGAACTTCATCGGCTTTGTTGTCTTTACGTTGATTCCCGTCATCTTCTCCTTTGCGCTCGCCTTCATGGATTGGGGCGGCGGATCGAATATCACGTTTGTGGGCCTTGACAATTTCCGCTATATCTTCAAGGATTTCTCCTTCACCAAGAGCAACCTGGGCATTGCGCTCAAGAACACGGTGTTCTACACGCTGATGACCGTGCCGCTGACGCTGCTGTGCTCGCTGGGCTTTGCGATGATTCTGAACAAGGCCGTGAAGGGGGCAAACTTCTTCCGCGCCGTGCTCTTCTTCCCGTACGTCGCGTCGCTGGTGGCCATCTGCGTCTGCTGGAATTTCCTGCTGATGAAGAACGGCCCGGTCAACCAGATGCTCAACGCGATCGGCTTCCACATGACCAAGAGCTGGACGTCCAGCCGCGATCTGGCGATCTGGGCGATCATCATCGTCTCTGTCTGGCGCAACGCAGGCTACTACATGGTCATGTATCTGGCGGGTCTGCAGGGCGTGCCGGGCGAGCTGTATGAAGCGGCGACCATCGACGGCGCAAACGCCTGGCAGCGCTTTGCCAACGTGACATTGCCGATGCTGACGCCGACCACGTTCTTCAACTCCATTATGATGGTCATCTCCTGCTTCAAGATATACGACGTCGTCGCCATCATGACGCAGGGCGGCCCGGGCCGCGCCACCAAGATGCTGGTCACCTATATCTTCGAGCTGAGCTTCGGCGGTGAGAATATCGCGACCTCCGCGCAGTACGGCGTGGCGAGCGCGGTCTCCATGGTGCTGCTGGCGATCGTGCTGCTGGTCACGTTCGTGCAGTTCCGCGGCGAGAAGAAATGGGTCAATTATATGTAAGGGAGGTGCGATTTCATGACCGCCAAGAAGAGCTTTTCGACCATGAGCGCGGGGCAAATCGCGCTTTCCATCCTCAAGTACGGCTTTCTGCTCGGCCTGACTGTGGTGGCGCTTGTGCCGTTCGTGTGGATGATCTCCTCGTCGCTCAAGACGAGCATCGATGTCTTCTCCGTGCCGATGAAGTGGATCCCCACGGAGTTCCACTGGGACAACTACCTCAAGATCTGGGAGCGCGTGCCGCTGCTGGTCTACTTCAAGAACACTGCTGTGGTGGCGATCATCGTCACCTTCATGCAGATCCTCACGTCCTCCTTTGCGGCGTATGCGTTTGCAAAGATGCAGTTCAGGGGACGCGACCTGCTGTTCATGTGCTATATCGGCACCATCGCGGTGCCGTGGCAGGTGTACATGGTGCCGCAGTTCATCATGATGCGCTCCATCGGTCTGTATGATACGATCTGGGCGCTGGTGGTGCTGCAGAGCTTCACGGCGTTCGGCGTGTTCCTGATGCGCCAGTTCTACCTGGGCATCCCGAACGACCTGAGCGAGGCTGCCCGCATCGACGGCCTGTCCGAGTACGGCATCTGGGCGCGCATCATTCTGCCGCTGGCCAAGCCGGCGATTGCGACGCTGTGCATCTTCACCTTCGTCAATACCTGGAACGACTACATGGGCCCGATGATCTACCTGACCACAGACCTCAATAAGACGATTCAGGTCGGCCTGCGCCGCTTCATCCAGGCGTATTCCGCCGACTACAACCTGATCATGGCGGCCTCTCTGTGCTCGCTGATTCCGGTCGCCGTCGTGTTCCTGTTCCTGCAGCGCTACTTTATCGAGGGCATTGCCACGACCGGCATGAAGGGCTGATATGTTTGACGCATATTTGGATCAGCATGATCTGACCGAACTGCTTGTCCCGCGGGAAGGGTATCGTCCCTTCCCACGCAGGCAGGAACGGGAAAAATGGAAATCACTCAGCAAAGAAAGGCGCGAGGCGCTGCTTGCCTGGGGCGAGGAGGCCAAAGCGGGCTATCCGATGCTGACGGCGACGCAGTTTCTCGCGTTTTCGCGCAGTGGAAGTCGCGCCGCGTATGAGACGCCGTACTTTGAACGCCGGCACAAGCTTATCGGTGCGGCGCTGGCAGAGTGCGTCGCGGACGACGGATCGTACCTGGATGCGGTTATCGACGGCCTCTGGTGCATCTGCGAGGAGACGACCTGGGTGCTTTCCGCGCACAACGGCAGCGATCATCCCGGCGCAAGGCCCATGAACAAACGGCCTCTGCCGGACGTGACCAATCCGTACGTCGATCTCTTTGCGGCGCAGACGGCGGCGGCGCTGGCAGACATACTTTATCTGCTTGCGGACAAGCTGGACGCCGTCAGTCCGCTGATCGTGCGGCGTGTGCGCGGGGAGATCGAGCGGCGGATCCTGCATCCGTTCCTCACGCATGACGATTTCTGGTGGATGGGCATGATCCGCCATGACGTGTGCAACTGGACGCCATGGATTCTCTCCAATGTGATCGACGTGACGCTGCTGCTGGAGAACGACCGCATCCGCCGCGCGGAGCTTGTCGAGCGCGCGCTGCGGATGCTGGATCGCTATCTGGCGGTGATGCCGCAGGACGGCGGCTGTGACGAGGGCGCGGGCTACTTCAACATGGCCGGCGCGTCGCTGCTGGACTGCCTGGAGAGCGTCTATCTGGCTTCGGAGGGCAGGGTCAGCTTCTATCAGGAGCCGCATATCCGCGCCATCGGCGCGTTCCCACTCAAGGCGCATGTGGCCGGTGCGTACTTCCTCAACTTCGCGGACTGCGACGTGATGCCCAGGCTGGACGGAGAGCGCATTCATCGCTTCGGCGTGCGCACGGGCAGCGAGGCGCTTGCGGCGCTGGGCGCATGGCTGCACAATCAGGAGGTGCAGGTCAATCCCTCGGCGCGGCCGCTGGATACGCCGCAGATGCACCGCACGCTGCTCAAGCTCTTTGCCGACATTCCGGCGCAGGCGGATGCGCCCCGGCACGAGGCGTTTGAGAATCTGCCGGATCTGCAGGTGTTTGCCTGGCGCAGGGACGGTCTGTTTGCCGCGATCAAGGGCGGGCACAACGGAGAAAACCACAATCACAACGATGTGGGCAGCTTTGTTGTCTACGCGGACGGCGAGCCGCAGATCATCGACATGGGCAACAAGGTGTACACGGCGATCACCTTCGGGCCGAACCGGTATACGCTTGACAACACGCGTGCAAGAAACCATAATATTCCATTGGTGGGCGGCATGGAGCAGTGCGCCGGACGCAAACGCTGTGCACGGAATGTGTGCGCGGATATCAACGGCGCGCGCATGGACATCGCCGGCGCGTATCCCGAGGAGGCGGGCGCTGTGTCGCTCGCGAGGACGTTTACGGTGCGGGACGAAGGCATTCGCCTGACGGACGAGGCTGCGCTCGCATCGGCGCAGGAGATGACCTGGGTTTTCATGCTGCGCAGCCGGCCGTCGATTGCGGAGGGTCAGGCGTGCTTTGGCCGCCTGACGCTGGCGTATGATCCGGCGCTTGAGGCAAAGGCTGAGGAGATGCCGGTGACGGATGCGCGCATGGCCCGCAATTTCCCGGGGAGCATTTGGCGGCTGACGCTGCGCGCGCCGGCGGCCATCGCACATAAGCAGACATTTTGGATAACAAGGAGCTGAGAACATGGGCAACTGTGTCAGGAATAATCCTTTGCGCACGCGCGCGGATGTGGAGCGCGCGGCAATCCAGCTGATTGAGCCGCTCATTCCGCTGCTGAGCGAGGGCAAGGCGCGGCTGAGTCTGGGCGACACCGGCGCGGTCTATCCGCCGGATATCGCGGAGATGGAAGCGTTTGCCCGCCCACTGTGGGCGATCGTGCCGATGCTCGCGGGGAACTGCGAGGGCGTGGAGCCGATCTGGAGCGTCTGGAAGCAGGGCATCATCAACGGTGTCGATCCCGAGCACCCTGAGTATTGGGGTGAGGTGGAGGATTACGACCAGCGGCTGGTGGAAATGGCGGTCTTCGGCATGGGCATGGCCCTGGCACCGGAGAAGTTTTTCTTCTCGCTGCCTGAAAAGGCGCAGAAGAACCTGCATACCTGGCTCGATCAGATCAACCGTCACGACATGCCCAAGAACAACTGGACGTTCTTCCGCGTGCTGGTGAACATGGGCT
>CAMFCQ010000119.1 GCA_945948915.1 uncultured Clostridia bacterium
GAGCACCTCGACCGGGATTTCGCCCTTGGCCTGCTTGATGCACTTGTCCGCCGCCTTGGCCACGGCGGAGGAGGTAATCGTCGAGCCGGAAACCGCGTCGATCTCCGCGCTCTGCGCGCTCATCAAGCGCGCCTTGAGCTCCTCGGCCGCCGCCTGACCGTAGCCCGGGGTCTCGTTGGGCACGTCCAGCACGACGTCGGTGATCGCGCTCTCGCTGAAGGTCATCGTCACGGTGACGGTACCCATGCCCTGCGCCTGCGCGCTGTAGGTGCCCGGGGTGTAGATGCCCTCGGCACGCGCGAGCGCCGGCAGGCCGGTGACGCCGACAGCCGCGACAGACGCGGCGCCTGCGAGCGCGCCCTTCAGAAAGTTTCTGCGGGAAAGATCCTTCATGGTGAAAGCCCTCCTGTTTGTTTTTGATGGGCTCAGTATAAAGCCGGGTGCAGCCCCCAGGTCAAGCAGGCAGCGCAAATTCTCCATATTTCTTAACAATCCCGCCATTTTATGCTATACTGTCAAAAACATCTGATGTCTGCCGGGCGCAGGCGCTGCCACGGAGGAACGCGCGCATGGAAAACCAGAAGAATACAAAGGCCTACCGCATCGGCGAGTATACCCGATATATGGGTGTAACCCCCGACTTTCTCAAGCATTACGAGCAATTTGGCCTCATCAGTCCGCGCGCCGCGCAGAACGGCTATCGCTACTATCCCTTCCGCGAATCGAGCCGGCTGCTGGACTGTCTCGCGCTGCGCGGTTACGGCGTGCCCCTCAAGGAGATGAGCAGTATGCTGCTCACAGATGACGCCGCCGCCTTCCGCCAAAAGCTTGACGAGCGCGCCGATGCGCTGCGCAGGCAGATCGCCTTCAACCAGGCCGTCGTGAAGGAGCACGAAGCCCTCTCGCGCTGGATGACGCGCATGGAGGGGCGCGAGGAGGACTGGCATGTCGTGGAGCTGCCCGCCCTGCTGTTCCTGCCGCACACCGACCTGTATACCTTCCTGGACGATCCGCGCATCTACGAGGTGCTCTCCGACTGGACGCCGTACATGCCCATGGTCAAATCCTGCCTGCGCATCACCCCGTCGGACGAGGGCCCGGCATACTGCTGGGGGCTGAGCGTCCGTCAGGATTTCGCGCAGGCCCACGCGCTGCCCTTAAGCAGCGTCGTCGAGCAGCTGCCCGCCCGCAAGGCGTTCGTGCTGGACTACTGCGGCTGGCAGGTGGCGCCGGGGGAATCGCCGCTTACAAAGCACTACGAGCGCTTCCTCTCGCGCATGGAGGCGCTGCGCCTGCGGCCTGCCGGAGCCGTGTACCTGACGGTGCTCTTCCACACCCATGACGCGGACGGGACGCGCAGGGATCACGGCTATATGGCCGCGCCGCTGGAATGAGCATTCCCGCATGCTCCACAAGGCAAATTGCCGGGATGAAAGCCCAAAACCAATTCTGAGGAGGAACTACGCATGAGAAATGCCGTGCTCGCGGCACGCGAATTGCTTGAAAACCTCACGCCGCTGAAGACCGACTGCGGCCGCCTGTGCCAGGGCGCATGCTGCCGGGGCGACGAGAACACCGGCATGCTCCTGTTCCCCGGCGAGGAAGCGCTGTACAAGGACTGTCCCTTTGCCAGGGTGGTGGAAACGGACTTCTCGCTCGGCGCCGCCCCTGCGCTGCTGCTGGTCTGTGAAGGATCCTGCGACAGAAAAAACAGGCCGCTTGCCTGCCGCCTGTTTCCGCTGTTTCTGAGGTTCAGGGAGGATCAGCCGCCCGTGCTGCGCATGGACGCGCGCGCCCGCGCCGTCTGCCCGCTGACGGACTACGGCCTGAAGGCGCTCGACCCGGAGTTCCGGCAGGCCGCACGCCGGGCATACGAGCTGCTGCTTGAGGACGAGGCCTGCGCCGCCTACCTCAGGGCGCTTGACGAGGCGTTCACGCTATAACGTCACCTGCTGCGTCACGCCCTGCCCGCCGCCGACGTAGAGCACGCCGTTTGCCGCGGACATCGTCTCGTATTCGCCGTAGAGGATCGTCGTCGCGTTTTCCCCGTTCACGTCGCAGGTCATCACGCCCTTGCCCGTCAACTGGATCACCTTCTGGCCGTACACGCCCATGAGGGCCGCGCCGTCGCGTCGGATCGTCGCGGTCTGTCCGTTTGCCACGCGCAGCAGATTGCCGCCGCTGCGCACCAGCAGCGCATCGCCGCACAGCGCCGCCTGATCCGCGCCGCCCGCGTACAGCGCCGTCGTTTTGCCCGTGTCGATGCCGAAGGACACCACGCCCTCCAGCGTCACGCACAGCAGCGCGTTGCCCTGCACATCCAGACTGAAATCCGCCACGTCCGCCATCAGCTCGCTCTCCTCGCCGGAGAGCGTTCTTTCTTTCAGCGTGCCGCCCGCGTCCAGCAGATACATCACGCCGTCGTGCAGCGCGAAGCGCAGAATGACGCCCGCTCGGTCGAGCACCTCGCGGCTCGTCCCGTCCGCGTTCATGCGGATGACGCAGTCCTCGCCGCCCGAGCTGGCGACATAATACAGCCGTCCGTTGGTCAGGTGCAGAAAGCGCGGCACGTCGCTGCTCAGCACCGTCGCGGCCGCGCCGCTGTACGGCCTTTTGACCAGCACGCCGCCCTGCGACGCATCCGCGCAGTACAGCGCGCTGCGGTCGCCCACCGCGATGCCCCCGCCGCCGACGGACAGCTGATACGCACCGTTGACGCGGTACTCCTGCGTCTGGCGCGCGGTGTTGTCCGCCGCCATGCGCGCCGCCTGCGCCGTCACCACGCCGGAAGCGTACAGCCGGGACTGTGTGGCGCTGCCCGCCGCGCCGTCCGCGCTCAGGCCGTTGGCCTGCTGGAACTGGCGGATCGCCTGCTGGGTATGGCTGTCATACACGCCGCTGACAAAAGAGGCGGACAGGTACCCCAGCTCGGCCAATCGGCTCTGCACCTGGCGCACCTGTTCGCCTGTCATGCCTGCGGTGAGCACCTCGGACACCCCTGTGCCCGAGGAACTCATCAGCAAATCGCCCGCGCGCACGCCGTCAGCGTTTAACGCGTCGTTTGAATAGATCAGTTTGAGGCTCTGCGGACCGGCCGCGCCGTCCACCTTGAGGCCGTTCATCGTCTGGAAGGCCTTGGTCGCCTCGACCGTCGCCTGATTGAACTTGCCGGTGACATACTTGCCGCCCAGATACCCCAGCTCCACAAGGCGCTGCTGGTACTGCCGCACGTCGTCGCCCTCGCTCTCCCACTGGATGACGATATTCGTATTGGGCACAGGCGTCGCGGTCGCCGACGGCGCGGAGCCAGAGGAAGACGTGCCGCCGAAGGAATCGCCGTAGGCCGCCGCGCTGCCGCTGTAGAGGATGGAGAGCGTGCCCCTGCCCGCGATGCCGTCCGCCGTCAGACCGTTGGCCTCCTGAAAGAGCTTCACCGCGCGCTCCGTCGCGGAGCCGAACTGGCCGTCCGGCTGGGCGCTGAGATAGCCCAGATTGGCCAGGTACTGCTGCATCACCATGACCTGCGCGCTCTGGTCGCCGCGGCGCAGCGTGGTCAGCTCCGTGGCTTGCGGCAGGGTCTCTTCTTCCGTTTCACCGCTCGCGCTCTGCGCCGGAACCGCCGAGCCGCTCTTGAGCTTGCTCTGCGTGCCCTTGCCCGCGATGCCGTCCGCCGTCAGACCGTTGGCCCGCTGGAACGCCTTCACCGCCTCGGTCGTCTCCGCGCTGAAGCGGCCGTCGATGCGGCCCGTGTAGTAGCCCAGCTCAAACAGATACGCCTGAAGGATGTAGACGTTTTCGCCCTCGTCGCCCTCGCGCAGCGTCACCGTGCCGGAAGGCACCGGCGTGGGCGTCGTGCGGCTGGCCGCCTTGCAGCTGCCCGCCAGCTTCTTGAGCGTGGCGCTGCCCGCGTTGCCGTCCGCCGTGAGGCTGTTGTTCTTCTGGAATGCGATGAGCGCCGCCTGCGTCTCCGCGCCGAACACGCCGTCCGCCACGCCGCTCAGATAGCGCAGCTCGATCAGGCGCTCCTGCAGGGCGTACACATCGTTGCCGGTCATGCCCAGCGTCAGCGTCCTCGCCGCGTCCGGGTTTGCCGTCGCGACAGGGCTGCTCGCATAGCGCGCGCTGGAAGAATACAGCTTGCTCTGCGTCTGCGCGCCCGCCTGTCCGTCGCCGGAGAGGCCGTTGGCCCGCTGGAACGCCTTCACCGCGCTGACCGTCGTCTCGCCGTAGATGCCGTCCACGCCGCCGGCATAGTAGCCCAGCTCCGCCAGACGGCCCTGCAGCTTGCGCACCTCTACGCCGGTCGTGCCCTGCTTAAGCAGCAGGTATTCCTCCGTCGGGGCGCTCGCGGACACGGTGAAATTCTTGGGCTGCGCGCTTGAGGCATACAGCAGGTCCTGCGTCTGGCGGCCCGCGATGCCGTCCGCCGTCAGGCCGTTCATCGTCTGGAAGTCCTGCACCGCCGCCTGCGTGGCGGAAGCGTAGCGCCCGTCGATGGTGCCGCTGTAATAGCCCAGCTCCGTGAGCCGCGCCTGCAGATCACTGACGTCCGTGCCGGTCGAGCCCATCATCAGCACGGGATAGCCCGCGTTGTAGTCCTCTGTCGAGGTCGCCCAGCTCTGCGCGCCCGGCGCGGCGGTCGCAGCCGTGCGCGGGGTGGACGTGGGCAGGCTGCCCTGCACCCAGTCCTCCCAGGTGCTCTGGTCGCTCGACTGCCAGGTGTCCGGCGTCGGCGTGGGCCGGCTCTCCGGCACCGGCGTGGGCGTGTTCGTGGGCAGCGGCTGCACCGTGCCGAAGGGAATCACGCCCTCGGTGATCACCAGCGGATCAAGCGTCGGATCGGGCTGGATAAAGCAGCCGCTCAAAAGAAACAGCATCGCGGCGAGCATCACCGTCAGAACAAGCTTTTTCATGCTGCTTCCTCCTCGTCTTTGTTCAGCATTCCTCTGCACCCTGCAGGATGGCGTCCACGTCGTCAAGGCTTCTGATCTCCCAGCGCACCGGAAGGTTTTTGGCGTTCTCCTTGCCCTTGGGGTTATACCAGCAGGCGTCCACGCCGGCGTTGGCCGCGGCGGCAATGTCGCTGGAGAGCGAGTCGCCCAGCATCAGCACGCGGCTGCGGTCCGTCACATGCGCCATCTCCATGCCCATCTCGATCATCTTCGGATCGGGCTTCGCCGCGCCGACCTCCTCGCTGACGACCATGCCGCGGATGTAGTGGCGCACCTCGCTCCCGTCCATGCGGCCGTGCTGCACCCTGGCGATGCCGTTGGTCACGATGATAACCGGCACCATGCGGCTCCAGCGGGCGACGGCCTCCACCGCACCGTCGATCGGCACACTCTGGCGGCCCAGCGAGTCGGTGAAGGCCGTGGCCATCGTCTGCGCGTCCAGGTCGCTTCTGCCGATTCTTTCCAGGAACTGCTCAAACCGGCGCACGCGCAGCACGCTCTGCGTGATGCCGCCCTGCTCGAGCAGCTTCCACAGCCGCTCGTTGATGGCGGAATACGTGCCCAGCAGCTCGGGCGTGGGCGTCAGGCCCGCGAACGCGCACGCCGCCTCAAAGGCGCGCTCCTCCGCTTTGTTGAAATCGAAGATCGTGTTGTCCGCGTCGCAGAGCAGCACGTCGTATCGTCTGTCCATGTCGTCCTCTTTCCGGGGCTCGCCCTGTCTTTCTGCGTGTATTGTACCATATACG
>CAMFCQ010000120.1 GCA_945948915.1 uncultured Clostridia bacterium
GTCATCCGCCTGATGCTGCCGGAGCTCACCGAGGAGCGCCGCAAGGAGCTGACCAAGCTGGTCCGCAAGACCGCTGAGGAGAGCAAGGTCGCTGTCCGCTCCATCCGCCGCGACGCTGTGGAGCAGGTGAAGAAGATGAAGAAGAACAGCGAGATCACCGAGGACGATCAGAAGCGCGCCGAGGAAGCGATCCAGAAGCTGACAGACGCGAACATCAAGGACATCGACAAGATCACCGCCGAGAAGGAAAAGGAGATCATGGACGTCAAATGAGAGACGACCTTCTGGGCCTTCCGCTTGAGCAGGCTTTGGCTGTGCTCAGGGCTGAGGGCGTTTCGGCGAGCGTCACGAGGACGCATGCGCCGAGACGAGCCGATGAAACGCGGGGTGCGCTGCGCGTGGTCTATGCGTCTGACGGCGGCGAGCGACTGACCGTCGCCAGATTTCTGAATCCGATTGCAGACGGCCAACAGGAAAACGGCTGAAGGAAAACGTATACTCAAGCGGGATTCGTCGGGGCGGCACGCCGCGAATCCCGCTGTTTATGGTATCCTGAAGGATGGACAGGCTGCCGGCAGGGGCAGGACACGACGGCGCTGCGGCGCATGAAAGCAGGGAATAGTATGGCTTTCTTTGGCAAGGATGAAATGGAGAGCGTGGAGCTTGAACGCGAGCTGCTGCCGCGTCATGTCGCCATCATCATGGACGGCAACGGACGCTGGGCGCAGAAGCGCGGCATGCCGCGCTCCTTTGGCCACAAGGCCGGCGTGGAGGCGCTGCGCGAGGTGATCCGCCATTCGGATCATCTGGGCATTGAGGCGCTGACGATCTACGCCTTTTCCACGGAGAACTGGAAGCGCTCCGCCGAGGAGGTTGGCGCGCTGATGGGGCTGTTGCTGGAATACTTCACCCGTGAGCTGGATGAGCTGCACCGCGAGCATGTTTGCATCCGCATTCTGGGCGATATCAGCGACATGCCCAAGGGGCTTGAGCGCCAGCAGCAGGCGCTGTATGTCGCGATGGAGAAGACGAAGGACAATACGGGCCTGAAGCTGAACATTGCGCTCAACTACGGCGGCCGTCAGGAGATCGTCCATGCGGCGCGCGTGCTGGCGCGGAAGGTGAAGGATGGAGAGATCAACCCGGAGGACATCGACATGGACCTGTTTGCCTCCGAGCTCTACACCGCCGGGCTGCCCGAGGTGGACTTCCTCATCCGCACCAGCGGCGAGATCCGCCTGAGCAATTTCCTGCTCTATCAGCTGGCGTATGCGGAGTTCTATCAGACGGACGTGCTCTGGCCGGACTTCGATCAGCATGCTTATGATGAAGCGCTGCTCGCCTATACCAGGCGGAATCGCCGGTTTGGCGGCGTATAAACCAGAAAAGAGGGTTTTAAATGAAGACACGCATCCTGACGGCGATTGTGGGCATACCGCTGCTGATCACTGCGCTGATTGTGCGCGGGTGGTTTGCCGAGCTGCTGATCCTGGTGCTGACGCTGGTCGCGCTTGACGAGTGCTACAAGGCGCTGCGGACGGCGGGATACCGGGTCTGCACATGGGGCGGCTATGCGGCGGCGGCCGCGATGTGGCCGCTGAGCCGCCTGATGGGCGTGCTGGATCCGCTGCTGCTGGTGGTGGCTGCGATGGGCATTTCCATGCTCGGCGTCCTGCTGAACAAAACGCCTGCGTTCCCGGATGCGGCGGCGTCCGTCTATCCGCTGTTTACCTGCCTGCTGCCTTTCTCGATGTTCATGATGATGCTGAACACGACCTACGGCCGTGTGCCGGGTATTGCGCTGATCACCATGGCGTTCGGCATTGCCTACGGCTGCGATGTGCTGGCCTACCTGGGCGGCAGAACGTTTGGCAGGCACAAGCTGTGCCCGGCGGTCAGCCCGAAGAAGACGGTCGAGGGCGCGGTATCCGGTCTGCTTGGCGGCGTTGTGTTCGCGCTGGCGGTGCGTGCGTTCTTCGTCTTTGCGCTGGGCATGCCGATGCCGGGCGTACCGGCGGCGATTCTGCTGGGCGTGATCGGCTCGGTGGCCGGTCAGGTTGGCGATCTGACGGCCTCGCTGCTCAAGCGGCACAGCGGCATCAAGGACTACGGCAAGCTGTTCCCGGGCCATGGCGGTGTGATGGACCGGTTTGACAGCGTGATCTTCACCCTGATTGTGATGTACTGCTACACGCTGGTCTTGTAATGAGGGATTCATATGCGTAAATTGGCTATTCTGGGCTCGACGGGCTCCATCGGCACGCAGGCGCTGGACGTCGCCGCGCGCCACAGCGACCGCTTTACGGTCACGGCGATCGTCGCCCATTCTTCTGCGGAGAAGCTGTTTGAACAGGTTCGCGCGTTCCGCCCGCAGATTGCGGCGCTGACGGTCGAGCCCGGGGAGATTCCGGAGGACATCAGGAACGCCTGCCAGTGGATGTTCGGCGAGAACGTGCTGCTGGATGTGGTGCGCGCGTGCGATGCGGACGACATTCTGGTCTCCGTGGTGGGCATTGCGGGTCTGGCGGCGGTGATGGAGAGCCTGAAGTGCGGCAAGCGCGTGCTGCTGGCGAACAAGGAGCCGCTTGTGGCCGGCGGCGAGCTGGTGACTGAGGCAGCTAAAAAGGCGGGTCATCCGCTGTTGCCCGTGGACAGCGAGCACAGCGCGGTCTTCCAGTGCCTGCAGGGCGCGGGGCCGAACAGGCCCGAGCGGCTGATCCTCACGGCCAGCGGCGGCCCGTTCCGCACCTGGGCGAAGGAAGACATCATGATGGCCACCAAAGAGCAGGCGCTCAAGCACCCCAACTGGAACATGGGCCGCAAGATCACCATCGACTCCGCGTCGATGATGAACAAGGCGCTGGAGGTCATCGAGGCGCGCTGGCTGTTTGACATGCCGGCGGAGAGGATCGATGTGCTGATTCATCCGCAGAGCGTCATACATTCTATGGTCGAGTTTGAGGACGGCGCGGTGATGGCCCAGCTGGGCACGCCGGATATGCGCCTGCCGATTCTTTACGCGATGAGCTGGCCGGAGAGGCTCGCTACCGGCGGCGCGCGGCTTGACTTTGCGCAGATGAAGGCGCTGACCTTTGAGCAGCCGGACCTTGAGCGCTTCCCGGGCCTGGGCCTGGCGTACGAGGCGCTTCATACGGGCGGCACGATGAGCGCGATTCTCAACGGCGCCAACGAGATCGCCGTGGACGCGTTCCTGCACGACCGCATCCGCTTTGGACAGATTGCGCAGCTCGTCGAGGAGACGATGCACGCCGTGCCGCTGATCCATCACGCGACGCTTGATCAGGTGTTTGAGAGCGACCGCATGGCGCGCGAGAAGGCGCAGACGCTGCTGAAAACGAGCCGGTTTGCGGTTTGATCGTTGAAGGAGAGATTGTTTCCGTGTATGTTGTGCTGGCGATCCTGCTGCTGGGCGTGCTGATCATCGCGCATGAGGCCGGTCATTTCTGGGCGGCGCGCGCGTGCGGCATCGAGGTGCAGGAGTTTGCCATGGGCATGGGCCCGTTGCTGGCCAAATGGAAAAGTAAACGCGGCACGCAGTTTTCCATCCGTCTGCTGCCCATCGGCGGCTTCTGCCAGTTCTACGGCGAGGACGAGGATGTAAACGATCCGCGCGCGTTTAACAACCAGGCTGTGTGGAAGCGGATGCTGACGGTGGCCAGCGGCCCTGTGATGAACTTCGTGGTCGCGCTGCTGGTGATCGTGCTCTACATGAGCGCGCTGGGCATTACGACGACGGTGCCGCGCGTGGGCGAGGTGGAGCCGCATGCGGCTGAGGCGGGCCTGATGGCCGGCGATACGCTGCTGGCGGTCAACGGTGTGGACGTGACGGACGTGAACACCGTGCTGACGGAGATTTCCGGGAGCGCGGGCAAGGACGTGACGCTGCATGTGCGCCGCGGCGGCGAGGAGATCGACGTGGTGATCGCGCCGTTTTACGACGAGGAGGTTGCGCGCTACCGCGTGGGCTTCACGTTTGCGCAGGAGCGCGTGCGAATCTCACCGCTTCAGAGCATTCCGTTCTCGGTGAGCTACAACGTGGAGAGCGTGCGTCTGATTGTGAAGACGCTCAAAAACCTGGTGTTCAAGGGCGAGGGCGTCGGCGACGTGACCGGCCCGGTGGGCACGGTGTACGTCATTCAGGAGGTTACACAGCAGGGCGGCATCGACATCTACCTCGAGCTGCTGGCGCTCATCAGCGTCAACCTGGGCGTGATGAACCTGCTGCCGATTCCGGGGCTGGACGGCAGCCGCCTGCTGTTTCTGCTGGTGGAGGCCGTGCGCAGGAAGCCTGTCAGGCGGGAGCTGGAGGGCGCCATTCACGGCGCGGGCTTCATCCTGCTGATGGTGCTGATGCTCGCGCTGACGTACAAGGACATCATGCAGATTTTCGTCCGCTAACCGGCAGGCTGCCGGCCGGGCAGCTTCGCGCCCGGGGACGATACCTTGATGAGAAATAGGGGGAAGAGATACGATGGCAAAGCTGACCAGACAGGTGAAGGCGGGCAATGTGTGCATTGGCGGCGGCGCGCCTGTCTCCGTGCAGTCGATGACCAATACGGATACGGCGGATGTGGAGGCGACGCTCTCCCAGATCCGGGCGCTGGCGGTCGCGGGCGCGGACATCGTGCGCGTCTCCGTATACAACGAGGACTGCGCCAAAGCGGTGCGCGCGCTGGTGGACGGCAGCCCGGTGCCGCTGGTGGCGGACATTCACTTTGATCATAAGCTGGCGCTGGCAGCCGTGGAAAACGGCATTCACAAGCTGCGCATCAACCCCGGCAATATCGGCGGGGAGAAGAACGTGCGCATCCTGGCGGACTGCGTGAAGGCACACCACATCCCGGTGCGCATCGGCGTCAACTCCGGCTCGGTGGAAAAGGACATTCTGGCGAAATACGGCGGGCCGACCCCGCAGGGCATGGTGGAGAGCGCGCTGGCGCACGCGAGGATGCTGGAGGACTGCGGCTTTTACGACATGGTGCTCTCCATGAAGGCGAGCAACGTGCCGGACACCGTCGCGGCGTACCGGCTGGCAAGCGCCCAGTGCGACTATCCGCTGCACCTGGGCGTGACCGAAGCGGGCCTGCCGGAGCAGGGCAGGATCAAGAGCGCGATCGGCATTGGCGCGCTGCTGCTGGATGGCATCGGCGACACCATCCGCGTGTCGCTGACGGGCGATCCGTGCCTGGAGCCGCCGGCGGGCATCGAGATCCTGCAGGATTGCGGCCTGCGCACGGACTGCGTGCAATACGTTTCCTGCCCGACGTGCGGGCGTACCTGCATCGACGTGGGCGGGATCATGGCGCGTGTGCAGCAGGAGCTTGCGGGCGTGAAGGTGCCCTTCAAGGTGGCCGTCATGGGCTGTGTGGTCAACGGCCCGGGCGAGGCGCGCGAGGCGGATATCGGCATCTGCGGCGGCGGAAACGGCGCGGGCCTGCTGATCAAAAAGGGTGAGGCGCCGCGCAAGGTCACGGGCGACCTGGCGCAGATTCTCGTGGACGAGATCAAGGCCATGCTGAACTGATACTAATTCTTGTTAAAATAGCCTAATCCGCGCACCATCTTTTCCGCTCTGACT
>CAMFCQ010000121.1 GCA_945948915.1 uncultured Clostridia bacterium
CGTTCTGCGCCGCGTCGGCCATGGCCTTCTCGCCCTTGCCCACGCCGATGCCCAGGTGCGCCATGCCGCCGGACTCCATGACCGCCTTGACGTCCGCAAAGTCCAGGTTAATGATGCCGGTCTGGGAGATCAGGTCGGAAATGCCCTGAATGCCCTGGCGCAGCACGTCGTCCGCGAAGTTGAACGCGCCCTTGAAGGAGGTGCCCTTCGGGCAGACCTGCAGCAGGCGCTCGTTCGGGATGACCACCAGCGTGTCCACGCGCTGCTTGAGCTCGTCGATGCCGGACTCCGCCTTGCGCATGCGGGTCTTTCCCTCAAAGGCAAACGGCTTGGTCACCACAGCGATGGTCAGGATTCCCATGTCGCGGGCGATTTCGGCCACGACGGGCGCAGCGCCCGTGCCGGTGCCGCCGCCCATGCCGGCCGTGACGAACACCATATCCGCGCCCTTGAGCGCGTTGGCAATCTCCTCGCGGCTCTCCTCGGCAGCTTTCTTGCCGATCTCCGGCGTCGCGCCGGCGCCAAGGCCCTTGGTCAGCTTCTCGCCGATCTGGATCATGGTCGCAGCGCGGCTGGTGCGCAGCGCCTGCACGTCGGTATTGACCGCGATGAAGTCAACGCCGGTCACGCCGCAGTCCACCATGCGGTTGAGCGCATTTCCGCCGCCGCCGCCGCATCCCACAACCTTGATGGAAGCTGCCGGACGCTCGTCCATTTCAATTTCAAACACAGGAAAATCCCCCTTTTGTTATGTAAACCTTTCCGCATAATGCCGTTCCCGGGCACAGCGCTTCATGATTTACGGAACTATGTCGATGATGCCGCCGGCAGCATGCCGGTTTGTTTCGCTGGAATGCCCTTCCGCAATTTCGCGCTTAACGGCGGAAGATGCGCTTGATCCGATCAAGCAGACTCTCGTCCTGTTCTTCCATTTCGATGGTGTTGTACACCAGCTCGAGCAGGCCGCTGCCGCTGGCGAAGATCTGCGCCGGCTTGAGCTTGACCGTCTTGGTCGCCGCCTCGCGCACATTGCGCGAGAGCTTGCTCGCCGCATACACCCGCGCGCCGGCCATCGGCATCAGGCCGCCGCCCGTGAAATAGATGTTGGACCAGTTGCCCAGCCGTATGCCGCTCTTCTTGATGGCCTCATCGATCATCTCCAAAATCTCGTCCACGCGCGCATCGACGATCATGCTGACCGTTTCGCCGGAGAAGGTCTCCGGGCCTTCCTCGCCCTGCACCTCAATCTGCGTATTCTTGGGCGCGTTGAACGTGTAGCTGCGCTTGATCTTCTCGCACATGTCAAACGGCTTTTCCAGGCCGTATGCCAGATCCAGCGTGATGTGCGCGCCGCCCACCGGCAGCACCTTCTGCCAGATCAGCGCGTCGCCCTCCACCGCCATGACCTCCGTGGAGAGATAGCCCACATCCACCAGGATGGCCGTATGGTCGCGCTCCTCGAACGGGATCATCTGCATGGCCTCGCCCACAGACGTGGAGAAGAAGCCCTTGACCTCGATATTCAATTCGCGCAGGCGCTCAGTCACGTCGTTGACAAAGAACTGATCCGCCAGCACGAAGCCGATCATGCCCTCGAGCGTGGAGCCCTTCTGATCGACAGGCTCGAGCGTCTTCTGGCCGCCGTCCACCTTGAACCAGGCGGGGCTGCGGTGAATGATGACGCCGGTCGGCCGGTCGAGCATCTCGGTAGCCTGGCGCTGCAGCTTTTCCACGTCCGCGCTGGTCACCTTCGGATCCGCGCCCTGCAGCGTCACGCTCGACTCGATCACATATACGCGAACGAATTCACCCGGCACGCCCACATAGACTTCCTTGATATGGGCGCCCACCTTCTTTTCCGCAGCCTCAACAGCGCTGGCGATCGCATCGGTCACATCGCCCGGAGCATTCCATTCTCCGTTCATAAATCCATCATACTGCGCCATGCCGGCGGAGGTGATGGTCACCTTCTGATACGCGCTCTCCTCTGCAAGCAGCACCAGCACCTTGGACGTGCCAAAGTCCAGCACCGCTGTCGCTTTTTTCATCATACGATCTCATGCTCCTGTCTGCCCGCATGTAAATTCGCCCAAATGGGCGCAAAATATCATCTGATTTTGCTATTATTATGCGAGTTTATTGTAACCGATTATGCCCATTCTTTCAAGTCACTTGAGCAAATTTTGTCCATTTTCCGTCCAATTTTTCCCGGACGCTGTGCATGTTCACAGGGTATCCGACGGCGTCGGCGAGGGCGTAGGCGTCGTTGTCGGCGTCGGCGTGATCGTCGGCAGCACCGCCGGGATATAATGCGCATTCTTTCCGTTGGACACGTCGATCTTTGCGCCCTGCAGATCGCCCTCTTCCTCCCGCACGGAGAGCACCTCGCGGCCGATCAGCAGCTTGGTCCTGAGGCTGCCGGTATCGCCGAGCTCGATCTTCGTGCCCTCTGCAGTCAGAACGTAGATGTTGTCCGTGTTTTTAACGCTCAGCTCCGATGTACGTCCCAGCAGATTTGTGCTCTCCAGCTCAGCGAGAACCGCTTCCATCGCCTCAAGCTGACCCTTGTCATACACCGGCAGCTTCTCGCCCACGGTGACGCGGGAATTGGGCGAAAGATTCAGGCCCGTCACCTTCGGCCCTGCGACGCCCGCGGGATACGCGCTGCCCGCGCATTCCAGCACCATGCCCTGCGCATCGAGCACATAGTAATAGCCCAGATCGTAGAAGACCGCCATGCCAAGCCGTTCCTGAATGTGCAGCGTCAGCGTGCCGCGATAGTCGAATTCATAGCTTTGATACTGGATGTAGCGGTTCTGCTCGAGCGCCTGCCGGAGCTTCTGATTCGAAATGCCCAGCAGATTGTCGCCGATCTGCACGCCGCTCTGGGTGACAATCTCCTCGCGCAGCAGGTTGCGGTTGCCCACCACCATCACGTCGCGCACAACGAACACCTGCGAGCAGGCCAGCACGATCAGCGCCGAGAGCACGCCGACCACCAGGATGCTCATGGCCAGCGTCTGTCTGGCCGCCTTTTTTCGTTTTCTGTGTCTCATGGCCGTTTTCCTCCGCCAGCACGTTTCACGACTGCGCGGCCGCAGCCGCGCGAGATATTCAGCAGGATGCCCACCGCCGCCATCATCATGGTGATCGACGTGCCGCCGGCGCTGAAGAACGGCAGCGGCAGGCCCGTCGTGGGCAGGATGCCCGTAACCACGCCCATATTGATGAACGCCTGCAGGCCGATCATCGAGGTGATGCCCGCCGCCAGCAGGCATCCGTAGCGGTCCCGGCAGGTCAGCGCCACGCGAAGCCCGGCAAACACGAACGCTGCAAACAGCAGGATCACCGCCGTGCAGCCGGCCAGGCCGAAGTCCTCGCCGACAATAGCGAAGATGAAGTCCGATTCGGGATACGGCAGGTAGGCAAACTTCTGCTTGCCCTGCCCCAGCCCCATGCCGAACAGCCCGCCCGAGCCCAGCGCAATCAGCGACTGCGAGAGCTGATAGCCCTCGTCGCTCATCTTGGCAAACGGGTCGCGGAAGGACAGCAGCCGCTCCCGGCGGTACGGCGCGCTCCACGCGTAGAACGCGCCCACGCACAGGCCGCACACGCTCAGCAGCGCCATGTGCCGCTTCTTGAGCCCCGCCGCAAAGAGCATGATCAGCGCGCAGATGAGGATGCTGCCGCCGGTGGAGAGGTTCGGCTGCTCCAGAATCAGCAGAAACATCACGCCCGGCACGAGCAGCAGCGGCACCACGCCGCCAAAAAGCGAGCCGAGCTGGTCGCTCCTGCGGTCCAGCGCGCCGGCCATGAAGATCACCATCGCGTACTTGGCGAACTCCGAGGGCTGCATGCTAAGCCCCAGGAGGTTCAACCAGCGCCGCGAGCCGTTGATGCTCACGCCGATACCCGGAATGATGACCAGGATGAGCAGCAGCGCGCTTGCCGCCAGCAGCGCCAGCGTCACCTTCGGGTTCCTGTATACCCTATATGGCACCTCCGAAAGCACCACGCAGCACGCCGCGCCAAGCAGCACGCCAAAGAGCTGCTTCTTCACCGCCGAGAGCGGGTCACCGCTCGCCGTCCGCTGGTAATACGTCGCGCTGAACAGCGTCATCAGCCCCAGCATGAGCAGAAGCACCATCAGCAGGACGATCGTCTTGTCGCACGTGCGCCGCGTCTGCGCCTTCTCCATGATCAAACGCCCCTTCCGGCCGCCATCCGATTTTTTCATCCTGCGGAATCTGTGCAAAATCGTACAGCAAACGCCCCGTACTTCATCCCTTCAGGGCGTATTCATGCGGCGGCGGGCATGGCCCGCGCATCCTCCGCATGCAGCCGGTCAGGCGCCTGTCAGCAGAGCGCCATCACCTTTTCCTTGAAGATTCGTCCCCTGTCCTCAAAATCCTTGAACATATCAAAGCTCGCGCACGCCGGCGAAAGCAGCACGCAGCCGCCCTCGACCGCCAGCTCACGGCACAGCTTCAGGCACAGGTCAAAGTCGTAGCCCGCCATCGTCACCGCCGTATAGCCCACGCCGTCCAGCGCCGCCTTGATCTTCTCCGCCGTATCGCCGATGAGCACGCAGTGCGTGATCTGCGGCGCGGCGATGATCGTCCGGGCCAGCGGATCAAAGGACGTGCCCTTGTCGCTGCCGCCGAGGATCAGCACGGTCGGCCTCGTCATCGTCGCAATCGCCTTCTGCGTGGAGTCAACGTTGGTGCCCTTGGAGTCGTTGATCCAGGTCACGCCATCCAGCTCCCGCACCGTTTCAATGCGGTGCTCCACGCCCTTGAAGGTCTTCAGCACCGGCGCCATCAGCTCCGGCTTCACGCCCATCGCGCCCGCAATCGTCACCGCCGCCAGCGCGTTCTCGAGGTTGTGCGGGCCGGGGATGTACACCTCGTCCGCGCGGCAGATCGCCCGCTCCTCGCCGTCAAGGTTCAGCACGATCACGCCGCCTGTGACCCATGCGCCGCAGGGCACCCGCTGCGTGCGGGAGAACCAGGCGATCCTCGCTGCCAGGCCCTTCGCCATCTCATGACAGGTTGGATCGTCGTAGTTGAATACTGCCCAGTCCTCCGCCGTCTGGTTCGCAAAGATGCGGCGCTTCATGCCGATGTACGCCTCCATCGAGCCGTGGCGCGCGATGTGATCCTCCGTGATGTTGAGCACCGCGCCGACGTGCGGATGGAACGTGCTGATCGTCTCGCACTGATAGGAGCTGACCTCGGCCACCGTCAGGTCGTCATCGGTCATCTCGCCCGCGTCCGCGGTGATCGGGTAGCCGATGTTGCCCACGACATGCGTGCCGCGGCCCGTCGCGCGGAAGAGCTCACCCACCAGCGTCGTGGTCGTCGTCTTGCCGTTGGTGC
>CAMFCQ010000122.1 GCA_945948915.1 uncultured Clostridia bacterium
GTCAGGGAGCGAAGCGTTACCTGACGGCCGGTTATTGCATGGCCGATTTTATTTTAGAGTAGTATTATCCTGTCTTCAAATAGAACAGCCATGTGCGATACCCCGTCAGGTAACGCTTCGCTCCCTGACTGCTTTGTCTGAATCGCTTCGCCATATGAGGATACGTTGGGCTGCCGCCCAAACCTGCCTGGGGACATGGTCCCCAGACCCCTTTTCGCTTCGCGCGGTTTTCAGCCATATCAGAGATATTTCGTAATGCTCTCGTAGACCTTTCCGTTCAGCGCCGTCATCTCAACCGCCGCCGTCAGCGAGTTGAGCACCGCCTCCTGCGTCGCCTCTGCCGCGGCGCGGAACGCGAATTCCAGCGTGTGCTCGGTGAGCACCTGCTGCGCAATCACGCGGTGCATGCCGCCGTGGGGCACGCGGTTCGCCGTCGTGAAGCCGATCATCACGTCGCCGCTGCCGTGGCCGAAGTAGGAACCGTTGCGCGCCAGGCCCACAGCGCAGCGCTTGAGGATACGGCGCAGCTGCCTGTCGGATACCGGCAGGTTCGTCGCCAGCACCATCATGATGGAGCCTCGGTCGTTCGGCTCCTGTGCAGGCAGGGCTTTGCGCCTTTGGATGATCTCCCGGCCCAGCGGGCGCTCCATCACATGCAGCTCCTCCAGCGTGCCGTGGTTGCTCTGCACCAGCACGCCCAGCGTATAGCAGCCGCCCGCGATCTCCAGCACCCGCGAGGCCGAGCCGATGCCGCCCTTGAGCCCGTGGCAAACGGTGCCCGCGCCTGCGCCGACGCAGCCCTCTTCAAAGTCCTCGCCGGCTGTCTCAATCGCCCGCAGCACGTGCGCCGCCTCCACCGGGCGGTCGGTGATCTCGTTGAACGACGCGTCGTTGCACTCGCCCACCACCGGGTTGATCGAGCGCATCTCCACCCCGTCCTCCTCGCACCGTGCGGCCATGTAGCCCACCAGCGCGTCGTGCACCTTGCCCACGTTCAGCGTGTTGGTCAGCGCGATGGGCGTTTCCAGCGTGCCCAGCTCGTCAATCTGCACCAGCCCCTGCGTCTTGCCAAAGCCGTTGAGCACAAAGGAAGCCGCCGTCAGCTTGCTTCTGAACATGTTGTCCGCGCATGGCAGGATGACCGTCACGCCGGTGTGATGGCGCTCGTCGTGGATCGTCGCGTGGCCCACGCGCACGCCCGGCACGTCCGTGATCCTGTTGCGCGCGCCGCGCGGCAGGCTGCCTACCTGCACGCCGTAATCTGCAATCCGCATTATCCCTGTCCCTCCTGTTCGTCCGCCTGCGTCGCGCTGCGGATGATCTCCACCGCCTCGCGCGCGGCCTGCTGTTCGCTCTGTGTCAGGGTGCTCAGCGCCGCGGCGCTCTCCGCATCCACGACGCGATACACCGTCTCGTCGTTCTCCCGCTGCCGGGCGATGTAGACCGGCGTGCAGTACATCTCGCCCAGCGTGGTGCGCCGCGTCACCGGATCATAGGTGACCGACACATGCGCCACCATGCCCGCCGTGTTCTCTGCCATGCGCGAATCCGTCAGCAGGCTGCCCAGCGAGTAGCACACGACCGCCTCGTGCGTCAGCCCGTCAGCGCGCGTCACCGTCAGGCGCTCGGTGCCCTGCGGCACGTTGGGATGCGTGCCCAGGATCACGTCCGCGCCCGCCTCGGCCAGCTGCACAGCCAGGCGCTTCACATTCACCGGCGTCTCGCTGATGTTCTTGGTGCCCCAGTGCGGCAGTACGATCACGACGTTCGCGCCGTCGGCGCGCGCCTGCCGGATGTCGCCGATCATCCTCTGCGTGTCCATCAGCGCCACAGCGGCACGCTTGTCGCCGTCCGTCTTGGCGCTGCCCTCGTCGCTCAGGCCGTAGGTATAGGCGAGCACCGCCACCTGCACGCCGCCGATGCGCATCATCATCGCACCGCCGCCCTCTGCGTCGGCGCTGACGCCGGCATAGGCCAGCCCGCTCGCCGTCAGCGAACGGAGGGTGAGTTCAAGACCCTCGTATCCCTTGTCAAGCACGCGTTCCGTCGCCAGCGACAGCAGATCCACCCCGCACCCGCGCAGCGCATCCAGAATCTCCGGCGTGGTATTGTAGTTGCCAAAGCCCATGTCCTGTCCGGCAGTCGTCGTCTCCAGCGTGGCAATCGCCAGATCAGCGCCGGAAAGCGTGTCGCCCAGCCCCGTAAACACCGGCGTAAAGTCATAGCGCGTGCCCGTCAGCGCGCTCTCGCGCACTGTTTTGGGCGCGTAAACGGCGCCGGCCGCCGCGATGGTGATCGTTGCCGGCATAGGCGCGGGCGTCTGCGTCGGCTGCACGGTCATCGCCGGCGTATCCTCGATCCAGACGACGCCTGCCGTTGCTGTGGGAGCGGGCGTCGGCGCCGCCGCCGGCGCGTCAAAGAGCCCCTCCTCGGTCAGCGTCCGCAGGAAATCGCCCGTGCGCGCGTAGAGCTCGTCGCCCACAATGAGCGAGAGGAAGCAGACGCAGCCGATCACGACCAGCGCCGTCAGCAGCAGCATCACCACCGAGCCCAGGGACATCCTGCGTCCCGGCCTTCTGCCCATTGCGTCCACCTTCCTTCCCGATTGATCTTTCTCAGGCGCTAAAAAAGTGCATCCCGGAAACCCGGAATGCACTTTCGTTGCTATGCTTAGCCCTGAGTCGGAGCGCCCACCGGGCAGTTCTCGGCGCAAGCGCCGCAGTCGATGCAGGTATCGGCGTCGATCACGTACTTGCCGTCGCCCTCGCTGATCGCGCTGACCGGGCAGTTGCCGGCGCAGACGCCGCAGGAGATGCAATCATCGCTGATAACGTATGCCATAACAGTATACCTCCAAATAATTTGTGATTTTGGGATGGATTTATTCTATCACGACGCCGGAGGAATTGCAAGACATTTTGTCAATTTCCATCGTTTTTCGTGCCAATTCAATCCGCCACTCCAGTTTTATGCTGCAAACATCCTGAATTACAGCAGATCCTCGACGATGCTCTCTTCGATGATCTCCAGAACGTCGGCACTCCTTTCGGGCGCGTTCTCCTGCTGCGGCTCTGCCGCGGCAGCCGCCTCCTGCGCAGCAGACTTCACGTTCGTCTGCCGCGACGGCTTGTCGCCGCGCCTGGGTGCGCGCTCCGGCCGGTCGCCCCTGTCCGCGCGCTCGCCCTTCTCCGGGCGGTCGCCGCGTTCAGGCTTCTCGCCGCGCTCCTGCCGCTTGCCCTTGGGGAAGCGCTCGGGCCTTTCGCCCTTCTCCGGCTTTTCCCTGCGCTCGGGCTTCTCGCCCTTCTCCGGCTTTTCCCTGCGCTCAGGCTTCTCGCCGCGCTCCGGGCGTTCGCCCTTGTCCGCATGCTCGCCGTGCGGCGCGCCCTGCGGCTCCGGACGCTGGCAGTCGTCGATGGGATATTCGCGCAGCTCAAAGGAATCGCCCACGGCGATGCGCACGCGCACGGTTTCCTCCAGCACGTTGATCGCGTTGATCGTGCCCACGCCGTCCGGCGTGATGATCTCGCGGCCCACGCGCGGCATGCGCTTGCGGGTCGCCTCGTACTGATCCTGCTCGTATTTGAGGCAGCACATCAGCCTGTCGCACAGGCCGGAAATCTTGGTCGGGTTGAGCGACAGGCTCTGCTCCTTCGCCATCTTGATGGACACCGGCGTGAAATCGCCCAGGAACGTCCGGCAGCAGATGGGCCGGCCGCACGGGCCGATGCCGCCGAGCATCTTAGCCTCGTCGCGCACGCCGATCTGGCGCAGCTCGATGCGGGTCTTGAAGATGCTGGCCAGGTTCTTGACCAGCATGCGGAAATCGACGCGGCCGTTTGCTGTAAAGTAGAAGATGATCTTCGAGTGGTCAAACGCGTACTCAACGTCCACCAGCTTCATCTCCAGCTTGTGCTCGGCGATGCGCTCGATGGCGATGTCAAACGCTTCCTTTTCGCATTCCTCGTTGCGCTTCTGGGTGAGCATGTCCTGCTCGGTCGCGATACGCAGAATCGGCTTGAGCGGCGCGTTCACGCGCTCGTCGGGCACCTCCATGACGCCGGACATGCACTCGCCCAGCTCCACGCCGCGCGCGGTTTCGGTCACAACGTGCATGCCGTTGTGCAGATCCAGCCCCGCCGGATCAAAGTCGTACAGCTTGCTGGCGCGCTTGAAGCGCACCCTGATTACCATGGCCATTGGGCATATTCCTCCGATATATTCAGCAGAACCGACTCAAACGCCGAGGCGAACGCCACGTTGCTCGCCATCATCATCCGCGCCCTGGTGACGCTCGCGGACAGCTTCAGCCCGCCCGAAAGCGGCACCGCGCGCGCGTAGGCAGCCGCCTCGCGCGCATAGCCGCTCTCCTCGAGCGTGCCCTTGCCCGCCTGGGCCAGCAGGATATCCCGCACGGCCGTCTCCAGCAGGTCCATCACCAGCTTCTGGCGTTCCTTGTCGTCCTTGTAGAGATTGACAGTGGCCAGCACATCGCCGGGGCGATGCACCGAAAAGACATCCTTCGTCACGCGCTCCAGCAGCGCCAGGCGTTCATCGTCAATCTGAAGCGCCTGACCGACGCACCCCTCTGCCATGCGCGCGCGCCGCCTCGCGTCCAGGGGCGATTGCCCCAGCGCGATCAGCCGCTTTTCGCAGTCCTGCTGCGTGAGCGGGTGGAACCGGATCACGCGGCAGCGGGAGACGATCGTGGGCAGCATCGTGCCGGGCTGATCGGTGATCAGGAAGAACACTGTGTCCTGCGGCGGCTCCTCGAGCGTCTTGAGCAGGCAGTTCTGCGCGGCGGGGGTCATCCGCTCCGCCTCAGGGAACACCAGCACCTTCGTCGTATCCTCAAAGGATCGGGTAGCCACCTGATCCAGCACCTCGCGCATGACGCCGATGCCGATCGTCTGCTTTCCCTTTTCCGGCACGATCGTGTGCAGATCGGGATGCGTGTCGCTCAAAACGCGCCTGCACGGGCCGCATTCGCCGCAGGGGCGCGCGCCATCGCTGCGGCACACCGCCGCCATCGCGCACAGGCGCGCGACGGACTTCTTGCCCGTACCGCGCGGCCCGCACAGCAGGTACGCGTGCACGAACGTGTGGTTCGCGAAATCCGCGTGCAGCTGCGCGATGTGCGCGGACTGCCCGCTGAAATCCTCAAACGAAAGCATGGCTTACACCTTCATGAACTGGGAAACCTCCAGCACGAAGATCGTCGCGCCGCCGACGGTCACGCGGATGGGATACGGCACATACACGCCGCCCGCCGCGCTGGAGCCCATGGGCGCCGCAGACGCGGTGATCTGCTCGCGGCTCTTGCAGATCTTCTCGATGATCGCCAGCGCATCGTCCAGC
>CAMFCQ010000123.1 GCA_945948915.1 uncultured Clostridia bacterium
CCAAACCTGCCTGAGGGACGCAGTCCCTCAGACTCCCTTCTTCGCTTCGCGCTTACAGCTCGTTTCTATCAGAGGGTAATTTCATCTTTTCACCAGGTGCCACATCTGGCTGAAATGATCGCCGTTCCTCCAGTCGATGGTCATGCCCATGCGCATCGCCATCGAGCCATGATAGCGCCTGCCGGAGACCAGATCCTCATATTCCGCATGCAGATCGAGCCCCACGGGATAGACGCGGATGTACGCCTCCTCCGCCGCCGCATACGGCTTGTAAAACCACACCAGCACCTCGCCACCGTCCGGCGAGGCGATCTGCCAGCTGCAGCGGTCTCCCTCAAACGGGCTATTAAGCCTGGTGAACCGCCCGAACTGAACCAGCCGCCGGATCGCCTTGTAGCGCTGGGTCTGGCAGGCAATCTGCGCAAGCTCCTCCTCGCTGAGCGCCAGCAGGTTCAGCTCGTAGCCCATGTTGAAGGGCATGCACACATGCTCCCTGAATGCAAGCGGCGATTCGCGCTCCAGCTGATGATTGGGCGAAGCGGAGATATGGGAGGTGATGAACAGCGGCGGCATCTGCATGGACGTGCCGTACTGGATCTTCAGCCGGGAAATCGCGTCCGTGTTGTCGCTCGCCCAGGTCTGGGAGAAGTAATGCATCATGCCGGGATCAAAGCGCGCGCCGCCCGAGGCGCAGTTTTCAAACAGCACATGCGGGAACCGGGACGTGACCGTCTCCAGAACGCGGTACAGGCCCAGCACATAGCGATGGAAGAACTCGCCCTTGCGCTCCGGCGGCAGCAGCGCGCTGCCCGGCTGCGTAATGCGCCGGTTGTTGTCCCATTTCACATACTCGATGTTTGCGCTGGAGAGCACGGCGGTCAGCCGCTCGATGATGTACGTGCAAACGTCCTCTCTGGACAGATCCAGCACCAGCTGGTCGCGCCATGTGCTGCGCTTTCTGTCCGGCACATGAATGCACCAGTCCGGATGCGCGCGGTACAGCTCGCTGTCCGGAGACACCATCTCCGGCTCAAACCAGACGCCCAGCTTCAGTCCCAGCGCGTTCACATCCTCCGCCAGGCCCTTGATGCCGCGGGGCAGCTTGCGCCGGTTTTCAAACCAGTCGCCCAGCGAGGACGACGCGTTGTCCCGATGGCCGAACCAGCCGTCGTCCATCACCAGCAGCTCGATGCCCGCCTTCTTCGCCGCGTGCGCCAGCTGCACAATCCTGTCGTGGTCAAAATCAAAATAGCAGGCCTCCCAGGTGTTGAGCAGCACCGGCCTTTCCCGGTCTCTCCACGGCCCGCGCGCCAGGCGCTGGGTCTGCAGGCGGTGCAGCCGCTGGCTCATGCCGTTGAGCCCCTCGCCCGAATACACGAGGAGCGCCTCCGGCGTATGGAAGCTGCTGCCGCGCGTCATCTGCCAGCAGAAGGTATCCGGATGGATGCCCGCCTGCAGGCGGACGGCATGATACATGTCGCAGTCCGCACGCAGAATGAAGTTGCCGCTGTACACAAGGCTCACGCTCCACACATCGCCGGTATGCTCGCCCGCGCCCTTGGACAGGAGCGCGCAGAACGGCGACTGCTGATGGGAGGAAATGCCCCTGAGGCTCTCAACCGCCGTGATGCCGTTGCCCAGCTTTCGCCGCTCGATGTGCTTTTCCCGCAGCGCCGTGCCGCAGAGCTGAAGCATCTCATCATAGCCCCGGGGCGTATCCAGGCTGACGGACAGCGCATTCTCCAGATACAGCATGCCTTCTCCATCGTAGCGGAATTCCGTGTGCCGGGCAATCACATCGTAATCCTCCAGCACGGCGTAATAGAGCAGAATATCCAGATGCAGTCCTTCGTCCCTCATGCGGATAATCAGCGTCTGCACACGGTCGCCCGGCTCGCCATAGCAGGCGGGCAGCCCGGGAATCGGCGGCTTTCCCTCCAGGATCTCGTAGCCCACATAGCGCGCATCGCTGATCCTGTCGCCGTGCTCATCCCGGATCTGATAGGCGCAGGGCCTGAAATCGCCCGTTCCGTACGCGGGATACTCCTGCGGCAGATATTCCAAGGAGAATTCCGCGTCATCCGGCATGGGCGAAAGCAGGCGGTCAAAGCGGCGGTAGGCTGCCTCCAGCGACCACAGCGCATCGTCGCCATACACACGCGCGCCCCAATACAGATGAATCGGATAGGCGCCCTTGTAGATGGCCAGCAGATAGCTGCTGTTCCTGGTCGTCAAATGAAACGACTGCTCCTGAGCATGATAGCGAATCATCCTCGATCCTCCTTGATGCAGCCTTCTTATCCGTTTGTGCGGCGCAGCACGAAGCACTCATACGGCGCAAGCGTCATGGCGCCGGAGATGCTTTCGCGCTTCATGTTGGCGATCAGGCACTGCGCACCCTCAAACGCCCCGGGCAGCTCAAACGCGGCGGCCTTGTCCGCGTAATTGCACACGCACAGCAGCTGCTCGCCCTCCAGCGTACGGGTATACGCAAAGATCTGCGGATCGTCCTTCAGGATCAGGTCATATCTTCCGTAGGTGATGATTTCATACTGCTTGCGCAGGGCGATGAGCTTCTTGTAGTAGCTGAACACAGAATCCGGATCATTCATCTGCGCCTTTGCGTTGATGGTCCTGTAATTCGGATTCACGTTGATCCACGGCGTTCCGGTCGTGAAGCCGGCGTTCTCGCTGTCGTCCCACTGCATCGGCGTGCGGGCATTGTCCCTGCTCTTGAACACCAGGCACGGCCAGAACTCTTCGAAGCTCGCCCGGCCGGAATCCACCCACTCATGGCAGGCGTTGATGCTCTCGATATCGCGGAACTCGCTCACGTCCGTGAACGGATAGTTGGTCATGCCCAGCTCCTGTCCCTGATAGATGTAGGGCGTGCCCTGCATCATGTGCAGCATCGTCGCCAGCATCTTCGCGGAGGCCTCGCGGAATTCCTCGCTGTCGTTGCCGAAGTGCGACACGGCGCGCGGCTGGTCGTGGTTGTCCAGGAACAGGGAATTCCACGCCTTGCCCTCCAGATCAACTTGCCACTTGGACAGGTTCTCGCGGACGAAAGCGACTGCCTCCGGCTCGTCGGTCCACTTGCCGAACTTGCGCTCCGCCTCCACATGCTCAAACTGGAAGACCATGCCCAGCTCGCTGCCGTCCAGATTGGCGTATTTCGCCGCCTCTTCCACGGTGACGCCGGCGGTCTCGCCCACGGTCAGCAGGTCGTACCGGGAGAGCACCCTGCGGTTCATCTCCTTCAGGTATTCGTGCACATGCGGGCCGTGCGTGGTAGAGCGCGCCGGGGTCCTTCGGGCCGTCCGGCAGGCCGGGTACCTTGGAAATCAGGCTGATGACGTCCATGCGGAAGCCGTCGATGCCCTTTTCGCACCACCAGGTCATCATCTCAAACACCGCGTCGCGAACCTGCGGATTGTCCCAGTTGAGGTCCGGCTGCTGCGGGGTGAACAGATGCAGGTAGTACTGGCCGGTCGTCTCATCCAGCGTCCACGCCGGGCCGCCGAACCATGCGCCCCAGTTGTTGGGCCGGCCGCCGTCCTCCTTCGCATCGCGCCAGATGTAGAAATCGCGGTAGGGATTGTCCTTGCTCTTTCGGCTCTCGATGAACCACTTGTGCTCAAAGGACGTATGATTGACCACCAGATCCATGACAACCCGGATGCCGCGCGCATGCGCCTGCGCCAGCATCTCGTCAAAGTCCTCCATGGTGCCGAATTCGTCCATGATATCCTGATAATCGCTGATATCGTAGCCGTTGTCGTAATTCGGGGATTTGTACACCGGGGAAAGCCAGATCACGTCGATGCCCAGCTCCCTGAGATAATCAAGCCGGCTGGTGATGCCCCGGATATCGCCGACGCCGTCGCCGTTGCTGTCCATGAAGCTGCGCGGATAGATCTGATAGACGACCGCTTCCTTCCACCATGCTCTGTTCATGCGTATCCCTCCTGAAGTCTTCTCCATTCGTTCAGCCGGAGATCTGCCGTTTCCGTCAGGCAGGCTCTCGTTTTTTCCTTAACCATATTCTAATTCATAAAGACAAAACTTTCAATCTCTTCCGCGGCATTAACCGCGCTGAACTTGCATCGGTACAGCGTTCTGCGCAGCATGAATCGCCGCCATGCATCTGCCCGGGGCATGTCCGCCACGATGCCCATGCCCGCGCAGGGAGAGCCTTCCCGCCTTCCCTGCCGCACATTGAAAAGAATTCGATTCAATCCTGCATGATTCGTTCATTTGCGCGCGTTTTTCTTCACAAAATTTCGTATTTTAGGATTTTTCGAATTTTAAAAATGCATTTTTCTCTTGATTTTTCCACCTCATGCCATTATAATACACCAATATAGCACAGCAACGCTGCGCTGTATCATCAAAACCTGGAGGGAAACGATCATGAAGAAGATACTGGCTCTGGCCTTGGCGCTTGCCCTGCTTTGCCCCGCGCTTGGCGCGCTGGCAGACGATACGATCAAAATCGGCATTTTTGAGCCGATGACCGGCGCGACCGCAGCCGGCGGCGCGATGGAAAAGGAAGGCTTCGATCTGGCCAACGAGCTGTATCCTGAGGTGCTTGGCAAGAAGATTGAGCTCATCTACGGCGACAACAAGTCCGACCGTGCCGAGGCGACGCTGGCCGCTCAGTCCCTGGTCGATAAGGGCGTCGTCGCGGTGCTGGGCTCCTACGCCTCCGGCCTGTCGATGGCGGGCGGCGAGGTCTTCGCCGAGGAGGAGATTCCCGCGCTGACTGCCACGGCCACCAACCCCACCGTGACGCTGGACTGCGAATGGTACGCCCGCATCTGCTTCATCGATCCGTTCCAGGGCACGATGCTCGCGCGCTACGCTGTGAAGAATGAGTACAAGAAGATCGCGATCATGCGCGAGAAGGATTCCGAGTACGCCGTCGGCCTGGTGAAGTACTTCCAGGACGAGCTCGCCAACCACGAGGGCTTCGAGGTCATCGAGGTGTGCGACTTCATGAACAAGGATGAGGACTTCTCTGCGCTGCTGGGCGCCGTGCTGTCTGCGCAGCCGGATGTCATCTTCACCTCCGTCTCCTACGCCGACAAGGCCGCGCAGATCATG
>CAMFCQ010000124.1 GCA_945948915.1 uncultured Clostridia bacterium
TGATGGTCAAGAAGAGCCAGTGGATCTTCGGCGGCGACGGCTGGGCCTACGACATCGGCTACGGCGGCGTCGATCACGTCCTGGCGCAGGGCGAGGATGTCAACATCCTGGTTCTGGATACCGAGGTGTACTCCAACACCGGCGGACAGGCTTCCAAGGCCACCCCGACTGGCTCCATCGCCAAGTTCGCGGCGTCCGGCAAGAAGACCCGCAAGAAGGATCTGGGCATGATGGCCATGTCTTACGGCTATGTGTACGTTGCGACCGTCGCCATGAGCGCGAACCCGGCGCAGCTGCTCAAGGCCATGACTGAGGCTGAGGCGTATCCGGGCCCGTCCCTGATCATCGCCTATGCTCCGTGCATCAACCACGGCATCAACATGGCGCACTCCCAGATGGAGATCAAGCGTGCCGTTGCCTGTGGCTACTGGCCGCTGTATCGCTACAACCCGTCTCTCGAGGCGGAGGGCAAGAACCCGCTGATCGTCGATTCCAAGGATCCGACCGAGTCCTATCAGGACTTCATCAAGTCCGAGGTTCGCTACGCCTCCCTGGCCAAGCTCTTCCCGGGCAAGGCCGAGGAAGCCTTCGCGATCAACGAGGCCGACGCGAAGCGCCGTCTGGAGACCTACAAGAAGATGGCGCAGTAATTGCCCGTCTGCTGGTAGCGTAACCGCATAACATTCGCCCCCTCTCCAAGGCCGTGCGCCTTGAGGAGGGGGCGTTTTCCCAATCATAGACTGGGGACAGAAAAAGCTTGCATCCTGCTCCGGAAAACTCTATAATAGATATATCGTATAGGTGTGTGTGAGGAGGGGCAGATCATGGCCAAGAGGCGCGAACAGCCGGAGAATCTCGAACAGACAAAGCGAATCAGTCCGTATCAGCAGATCGATGAAGGATACGAGAACGGCGATCAGGAATTGATCGACGAGCCGTATGATGATGCCTATGCTGATGAGTATGAATATGACGATGCAGAAGATGAGGACAGCCAGGGCGGAGGCTTCTTCTCTGGAAAGCTTGGAAAAATCCTGATTGCAGTCATTGCGTTGCTTTTCATCGTGATTCTGGGTCTGGCTGCAGTCCGGTTCCTGGGAAACGGGCAGGATGCACAGCAACTGCCTTCGGCGGAAAACACGCCTGAGCCTGTCATGCAGACACATACGCCGGGGCCGGCGGCCGTTGTCTTTGCGCCGGTGATCGATGTCAAGGAGTCGCCTGATCCGACGGCCGCGCCGACGCCTACGCCGACAGCTGTACCGACGGCTGCACCGACTGACGTGCCGGAACCGACGGATACGCCGCTGCCGATCATCCTGACGAATACGCCGACACCAAGCCCATCGCCTACGCCTACGCCGACAGCGACGCCGACGCTCGTTCCGACCAGCACCCCCGAACCTACGCCTACGCCGCTTGCAAAGATTGGCACGGGCGAGGTGAACCGCAACGCCAACCTGCGCGCAAGCGCTTCTTCGAACGGTAAGGTCAAGCAGACGGTGAAAAAGGGCGAAGCGGTTACGATTCACGAGAGCCAGCGCGACAAGAGCGGCAATCTCTGGTATCACCTGACGGTTGACGATGAGGCGGTGTCTGGCTGGATGCGTGACTATGTGCTCGATTTGGCGGAGAAGATCGCACAGCCGACCAGCACGCCAAAGCCGACTGCTGCGCCGGAGGCAGAAACAGATCCGGCTGCAGAGGCAGATGCGCTGCTGGACGGCGCGCAGGACGTGCAGCAGGAGCCTGCGGAGGACGTGATTGCCGCCGGCAAGACCAATCGTGACGCAAACATCCGCAAGCAGATGAACGGCGCTGTGCTTGGCACCGTGGGAAAGGGAAAGACCGTCAGCATCTATGAGGTGCTCAAGGACAAGAGCGGCAAGACCTGGTACAGACTGAGCGCCGATGAGAGCGGTCAGACTGGCTATATGCGCGACTATGTCATCGACCTCGAAGATGATGACGTGAAGCTTGAGGTGGTGACAGACGCCGAAAAGGCTTCTGTCGGCACGGGAAAGACGAATCGCGACGCCAATGTGCGCAAGACGCCCGTCTCCAACGGCAAGCTGGTGCGCCAGTTGAGCGAGGGTGTCAAGGTCTATATCCTGGGCAAATATGAGGATTCCTATGGCCAGATCTGGTATGAGATCTCCACGGAATCCGGCAATACCACGGGCTTCATGCGGGACTATGTGCTTGACAATGTCAAGCTGGACGAGGGCGTAGAGACGAAGACCTATACGAAATAACGAAAAATGAAAGACCGGACGGTTTTCCGTCCGGCCTTTTGCATGTTCAATTCTCTTGGAAAGGTGACGTCCTTATTCCTTACGCCCTCGCGTATTTGTGAATCTGCTCAAGCACGGCCTGCGTGCCGTCAGCGTCCTCCTGCGCGTTCAGGCGCTGGATCAGCAGGTCCTTGTCCGCCCAGAGCGCGTCGATCGCGGCGGGCAGGGATTCGGCGTTCATCTCTGCCTGGGGCATCACATGGGCCAAACCGCGCGCCTTGAGCGAGTTCGCATTGAGCACCTGGTCGCCGCGGCCGCTGTGATAGGGGATGAGCAGCGCAGGCTTGCGCAGGGCCAGCAGCTCAGAGAGCGAGTTTGATCCCGCGCGGGAGAGCACGATATCCGCGCAGGCGAACGCGTCCGGCAGATCCTCCGAGAGATACTCAAACTGCTTGTAGCCTGGCGTGCCCTCGAGCTCAGCGCTGAGGTTGCCCTTGCCGCAGACGTGCAGCACATCATACTTTGCCGTGAGCACGGTCAGCGCCTCACGAAGCACCGCATTCACCGTCTGCGCGCCCAGGGAGCCGCCGATCATCATCAGCACCGGCTTGCTGCCGTCAAAGCCAGCCAGCTTGAGGCCCTTCGCCCGCTCGCCGGAGAAGATCTGCGCGCGCAGCGGCGTGCCGGTCTGAACGCCCTTGTCGCCCAGCAGCTTCGCGCACTCCGGGAACGTCGTGCAGACGGCCTTGGCAAACGGCTTGCAGAGCTTGTTCGCCAGGCCGGGCGTGATGTCGCTCTCGTGCATGACCACCGGTACGCGGCACATCGCCGCGCCCACCACGACGGGAACGCTGACAAAGCCGCCCTTGGAGAAGACGATGGCGGGCTTCAGTTTGCGGATGATGCCGAAGCTCTGGAACATGCCCGCGATGACGCGGAACGGATCGGTGAAATTTTTCAGATCGAAATACCGGCGCAGCTTGCCGGAGCTGACCGCATGGTAGGTGACGCCCTGCATTGGCTCGATCAGGGAACGCTCGATGCCGGCTTTTGTGCCGATGTAGTGGATTTCCCAGCCCTCTTCAAGCAGCAGGGGGATCAGCGCCTGATTGGGGGAAACATGGCCGGCCGTACCGCCGCCGGTCAAAACGATGCGCTTCACAAAAAGACCTCCTCGTTGGTCGTTTCTCCTATTATACCAAGGGGAGAGAAATGGGTCAAGCATGACAACGAAGAGCGGAATTCTTTTCGCCGGAAGCACAGAAAATAGCCAAGGTTCCTGCATGCGTGGAATGCAAAATTGTCGCAAGCAGACAAAAATCACAGAATCTGAAAAGTTATAATTCATTATCGTGAGAGTTGTGATATAATAGTAAAGCAAGTGTCCATGTGGATGGTCGGAGTAATCACTGAAGAAAGGGATTATCATGAGCGAGAACATCAACACTGAAGCGTCCCAGAAGTTCCCGATGATGCCGGTTGCACCGTTGGGCATCATCGCTATGCGCGGCTGCGAGGAGATGGGCAATGCTGTCAATGAGTACCTGACCAAGTGGCAGGTGGACAACAGCACGGACGAAAAGCTCCACAGCTTCTATGGCTCTGAGGCCAACGGCTTTCTGATCCACGCAACCTGCCCGCGTTTTGGCACCGGCGAAGGCAAGGGCATGCTGCTTGATTCCGTGCGCGGTTATGACCTGTACATCATCTGTGATGTCGGCGCGTATCAGTGCACATACAAGCTCTATGGCCGGGAAGTGCCGATGACGCCGGACGAGCACTATGCCGATCTCAAGCGCATCATTGCTGCGGTCAGCGGGAAGGCAAAGCGCATCAACGTCATCATGCCGATGCTCTATGAGGGCCGCCAGCATCGCCGCACAGCCCGTGAATCCATGGATTGCGCGCTGATGCTCCAGGAACTGGTGTCCATGGGCGTTTCCAACATCATCACGTTTGATGCCCATGACCCGCGCGTGCAGAATGCGATCCCGCTCAACGGCTTTGAAAGCATCATGCCGACCTATCAGATGCTCAAGGCCATGTGCGCCACCTACAGCGACCTCAAGATCGACAAGGATCACATGATGGTCGTCTCTCCGGATGAGGGCGCCATCGGCCGCAATATCTATTACAGCTCTGCCATGGGCGTCAATCTGGGCATGTTCTACAAGCGCCGTGACTACACGCGCGTGGTGAATGGCCGTAACCCGATCGTCGCGCATGAGTACATGGGCGTCGACGTGGCGGACAAGGATATCTTCGTGGCGGATGACATCATCGCTTCCGGCGATTCCATGCTCGATCTGGCGTATAATCTCAAGCAGCGCGGCGCGAAGCGTGTGTTTGCGGGCGCGACCTTCGCGTTCTTCACCAGCGGTCTGGAAGCGTTTAACAAGGCGTACGAGGAGGGCGTGATTGATCACGTCTTTGCGACCAACCTGACCTATGCCACGCCGGAGCTGCTCAAGGCGCCGTGGTTTACCCAGGCGGATATGAGCAAGTACATGGCGTTTGTCATCGCGACGCTTAACCATGATCAGTCCCTCAGCTATCTGCTGGATCCGTGGTCCCGTATTGAGAAGCTGTTGACCCGCTATCGCGAAAACCAGAAGTAATTCGAGAATCAAGACGGACGGAAAGCGTCCGTCTTTTTATGTACAAACGTGAGCTGTATACCTGCTCGAGGGCATGAAAAAGCCTCCGCAGTGAAGCGGAGGCTTTGCAAATGCGGGGGATTAGCCGCCGATGCTCATGGAGACGTCGCCCTCTTCCTCCGTCTCGATCACCTGCGTGCTGGAAT
>CAMFCQ010000125.1 GCA_945948915.1 uncultured Clostridia bacterium
ACTCCCTTCTTCGCTTCGCGTTTATTGCTCGTTTCTATCAGAAAAGAGTATGAATAAGGAAAAACGCTGACCGGGTAAACGGCCAGCGTTTTGATTGTCTTTAGGATTCTGTCATTCGTCGGATCGGCGCCGGCAGTTTGCGCAGCAATGCGCGCAGTCCCCGCCGCAGGAGAAGAGCAGCTTCTTCCTGCGGATGCGGCGGACAGCCAGCACGACCAGCACAGCGAGAAGGAGCAGGACGAGCAGCGTAGCCAGGTTCATTCAGATCCCTCCCAGCGCCAGGCCGATGATGCGGACGATGAACGCCGCGATCCAGGCGACGGCGCACTGCCCGACGACCACGCCCACGGCCCACTTGCCGCCCAGCTCACGCTTGATGGAGGAGACGGCGGCGACGCAGGGCGTATAGAGCAGGCTGAAGACCAGCAGGCTGGCGGCGGCCAGCGGCGTGAGCGAGGCGAGCAGCACCTCCGCGGAGCCGTAGAGCAGCACGAGCGAGGAGACGACGCTCTCCTTGGCCATGAAGCCGGAGACCAGAGAGGTGACCACGCGCCAGTCGCCGAAGCCCAGCGGCGCAAACAGCGGCGCGAGCAGGCCGGAGATGGCGGAGAGCAGGCTGTCGTGGGAATCCGCGACGACGCGCAGGTGCACGTCAAACGTCTGCAGGAACCAGATGAGGATGGTGGCGACGAAGATGACGGTGAAGGCGCGCTGCAGGAAGTCCTTCGCCTTCTCCCACAGGAGCAGGGCGACGTTCTTTGCGCCCGGCATGCGGTAGTTGGGCAGCTCCATGACGAACGGCACCGGCTCGCCGGAGAAGATCGTCTTCTTGAGCAGCAGCGCCATCAGGATGCCGCAGACGATGCCCAGCACATACAGCCCGATCATCACCAGCGCCATGTGCTCCGGGAAGAACACCGCGCTGAAGAACGCGTAGATCGGAAGCTTGGCCGAGCAGCTCATGAACGGCGTGAGCAGGATGGTCATCTTGCGGTCGCGCTCGGAGGGGAGCGTGCGCGTGGCCATCACGCCCGGCACCGTGCAGCCAAAGCCCACGAGCATCGGCACGATGCTGCGGCCGGACAGGCCGATCTTGCGCAGCAGCTTATCCATGACGAACGCGACGCGGGCCATGTAGCCGCTGTCCTCGAGCAGCGAAAGGAAGAAGAACAGCGTGACGATGAACGGCAGAAAGCTGAGCACGCTGCCCACGCCGCCGAACACGCCGTCGATGATCAGCGAGTGCAGGATCGGGCTGACGCCGGTTGCGGAAAGCAGCTGCGCCACGAGGTCGCTGAGCAGCGAGATGCCGGCTTCCAGCCAGTCAGAGAGCACCGAGCCGATGACGTTGAAGGTGAGATAGAACACCAGGCCCATGATCGCGATGAACGCGGGGATGGCGGTGTAGCGGCCGGTCAGCATGCGGTCAAGCGCCACGGAGCGCGCATGCTCGCGGCTCTCGCGCGGGCGCACGACGGCGGCGGAGCAGATGCGCCGGATGAACGAGAAGCGCATGTCCGCGATGGCGGCGGCGCGGTCCAGGCCGCGCTCCTCCTCCATCTGCACGATGATGTGCTCGACGGTCTCCTGCTCGTTCTGGGAGAGGTTCAGCTGCTCCAGGATGAGGGTGTCGCCCTCGGCCAGCTTGCTGGCGGCAAAGCGCACGGGAATGCCAGCCTGCTCGGCGTGGTCCTCAATCAGGTGCATGAGGCTGTGCAGGCAGCGGTGCACCGCGCCGTTGCACTCCTGCGCATCGCAGAAGTCCTGACGGCCGGGGCGCTCCTGATACTGCGCGACGTGGATGGCGTGGTCGATGAGCTCGCCGATGCCCTCGTTCTTGGATGCGGAGATGGGGATGACCGGGATGCCGAGACGGGCCTCGAGCTCGTTGACGCGGATGGAGCCGCCGTTCTCGCGGACCTCATCCATCATGTTGAGCGCGAGCACCATCGGCACATTCAGCTCCATGAGCTGCATGGTCAGGTAGAGGTTGCGCTCGATGTTGGTCGCATCGACGATGTTGATGATACCCCGGGGCTTGTCGCCGAGCAGGAACTGGCGGGTGACCAGCTCCTCGCCGGTGTACGGGGACATGGAGTAGATGCCCGGCAGGTCGGTGACGAGCGTGTTGGCATGGCCGCGGATGACGCCGTCCTTGCGGTCTACGGTCACGCCGGGAAAGTTGCCCACGTGCTGGTTGGAGCCGGTGAGCTGGTTAAACAGCGTGGTCTTGCCGCAGTTCTGATTGCCGGCCAGCGCAAAGGTGAGCCTGGTGCCAGAGGGCAGCGGATGCTCATCCGCCTTGACGTGGTACTTGCCGCCCTCGCCCAAGCCCGGGTGCGGGGTGCGGGGGCGCGGCCCGGCGGGCGCGCACGCGCTGGCCTCGGGAATGGGCTCCACGCCGATGTTCTTCGCATCGTCCACGCGAAGGGTGAGCGAGTAGCCGTTGATGAGCAGCTCCATAGGGTCGCCCATCGGAGCAAATTTGACAAGCGTAACCTCCGCGCCGGGAATCACGCCCATGTCCAGAAAGTGCTGGCGCAGCGCACCCTCACCGCCGACATGCGTGACGACGGCGGAGCCGCCGATTGAAAGCTGATTGAGCGTCATGGATTTTCCTTCTTCCTCATGCAATGAGTTTGTTTAAGATAACATCCTTACGACAGATAGTTTAGCCTAACATTTGCCATTTGTAAAGCCCCAATCTGTACAAAGTTGAACGCGCTGGTTTGACAGCCCATATCTGCAATGCTATAATAAACTGAATGATTGCAGGGTATTGCCGGTATATGCCAGGGAGGACGCGGGCATGCGGGAAAACCTCCGCGCTTGAGCTCCGCGCGAAGACGGCGCGGCTGGATGCGGCATCACAGCGCTTCGCGATTCCGGCAAAAATTGATCTGGGCGGGAGCATGAAGGGCAAATGATCCGTCATATATATGTACGGGATATCCGCAAACGCCCAAGATTTGCCAAAAAGCCTTGAAATGTTCTTCCGGTGTGGTTTATACTACTGGGAGAACGACGGAAAGATGAGGAGGGCTGACCATGTTTTGTCCCCACTGCCATAACAAAATTCCGGACGGAAGCAACATCTGTCCGCTGTGCTATTCCAATCTGGCGGGCGTGAAGACGCAGACGACCGCCGCACCGAAGAATATCGAGGACCATGATGCGGCGGCGAGGACGCCTGCACGCAAGAGCAGCAAGAAGACGGCCTACGCCACGCGCCGCCGCGGCAGCAGGAAAAATGCCGATATGACGCCGATGATCATCGCCTTCGGCCTGATTGTGATCCTGATCATCATCATCGTGATGATCTTCAGGTCCATGTTCAGCGCGGGCGACAACCAGAAGACGCCGAACGCGGCGAGCCCCACGCAGGCGGCGCAGGTGCAGAACACTGCGGCGGGCAATTTCATCGTCTTCGGCGCGACGGCCACCCCGGGTCAGCAGATCATCGTGACGCCGACGCCGGCGATTGTGGTGACGGCGACCCCGGCCCCGGCGGCGGCGCCCTCCTACTCCACGCTGCGCAAGGGCGACGAAGGCCCTGAAGTAGTGACGCTCCAGCAGGCGCTGGCTGAGCTGGGCTACCTGAGCGGCGCGGCGGACGGCAACTTCGGCACCGGCACGCAGACCGCCGTCAAGAAATTTCAGGCGGATCAGGGCCTGGAGGCCGACGGCATCGCCGGCAAGAAGACGCTGGAGGCGCTGTATGCCAAGTCCTCGGTGACCCCGATCCCGGAGACGACCGTGGGCCCGGATGACATCATGAATCTGCCGGGCTGATTTGGAAAGAAGAGGCTGTAAAGCGCATGTCTTTACAGCCCCTTTTCCTGCATATCCCCATCTGACAGAAATTGGAGACGATCATGAAGAAGAGCATGTGCATGTTCCTGCTGGCGCTGTGCCTGATGCCCGCGCTGGCCCTTGCCGCGCCGGCGCTTGAGCGTGTTTTTGCCGATGAGATGACGCTGGTGAGCGGGCAGGACGGCTGGACCTTCGATTTCTACGCCGGGGAGGGCGGCACGCTGGCCGTGCGGCTGCTCAGCGGAGAAACCGGCGAGTTCGTCTGTGACATCGGCGCGCGCAGTGTGGACGCCGGAAACGGACGCATGGGCTGGAACGGCCTGCTTGCGGACGGCAGCGCCGTGCTGCCTGGCGAATACATGGTGCAGGTACAGCTGAGAAACGCCTGGGGCGAGGAGAGCGAGAGCAGCGTCTTTTCGCTGCACATCTTTGAAAGCGAACAGGCGCGCAGCGAGAACGTGCTCGATCTGAGCCTGATTGAGGCCGAGGAGGCGGCGAGCTGGGACGAGCCGGAAGAGGCGCTTTCTCCGTCCGCCGAGCGCGCCGTGCCGCAGGCGACGAGCTTCTGGGACATGAACCCGGACGACTACGACCTGAACAACCCCGAGCACCAGCAGGCGATCTGGGACCTGATGATGCAGCCGATCACCGTCCTTGAGGGCGAGCAGACAGAGAACATCTACATCACCAATCAGCCGGGCACCAGCGCACGCCCGTACAAGGAGAACTGCGCGGGCGAGCTGCACGGGCAGAGCCAGGGCGTGCACGTGCTTAACGAGAATGTGGACGGCTACGCGCTCATCGAGGCCTACACCAACGACGGCACGAAGACCGAAAACAGCTACATGGAGTCCATCGCGGCCAGCAAGGTGCAGGGCTATATCAAGGCGAGCAGGCTGTATCAGGTGACGCCCAGCGACAAATACGCGCTGCTGATTGACAAGCTGCGCCAGAAGCTCTACGTCTTTGAGGACGGCAGAATCATCACATCGCTGGATGTGTCCACGGGCAAGAACACCAAGAGCCAGCCTTACAACGAGACCCCGGCGGGCGAGTTCATCACGGTCAGCCGCGTCGGCGACTTCAAGGCGGGCTCGAGCACCATCGGCCGGTTCGCCATCCGCATCAACGGCGGCACGCTGCTGCACGAGGTGCT
>CAMFCQ010000126.1 GCA_945948915.1 uncultured Clostridia bacterium
AGGACCACAGTCCTGGTCGTTTCAAGGGGGTATGGGAGTCCAGAGGGATGTAGGGGGGAAATCGAAATCCCCCCTCATCCCTCTGGGCCCAGCGCAGCGCGCTTCCCCTGAAGACGGCTGTCTTCATATTTCTTAATGAACTTTAGCTCCCTTAAGCACACTTTCCATCTTACGAAAATCGCGGGTCCTCCGATGGGAGAACCCGCGATTTCATATTCCTCTGTCAGTCCGGCATCAGCCTGAATCGTCCAAACGGGAACACCACCGCGCGGACATGGCCCTTGACCTGATCACGGGGCAGCGCGCCGACCATCGCGGAGCGGCTGTCCTTGGAGTTGTTGCGGTTGTCGCCCATGACGAAGTAATGTCCCGGCGGCACGGTATACGGCCCGAAGTAGGTCTCGTTGGGCGTCATGTCAAAGCCCTGCTCGATGTGCACGCCGTCCACATACAATTCGCCCGCACGCAGCTCGATCGTCTCGTCCGGCAGGCCGATCACGCGCTTGACGCGGTACATGCCGTCGCTGGTGTTGGGATAGTTGCAGATCACGATGTCAAAGCGCTCCGGATCGCCCAGCAGATAGTCAAACTTGGTGGCGATCATGTATTCGCCGTCGGTGAGCGTGTTGAGCATGGACGAGCCGTCCACGCGCACGGGCTCAAAGATGAACGTGCGCACGACAAACGCCAGCGCCGCCGCCACCACGAACACCATGATCCACTCAAAAATCTCGCGCTTTATGGACTTCTTCGGCTTTTCCTTCTGCCCGTCCGTTTTCAGCTTCTTTTCCTTCTCCATGGGTAGGACCTCTCCTTATGCCTTAAAGTTCGTCAAACTCGTTTGTGCCGCGGATGGGCGATTCGCTGTGCGCGATGATCTTCTTCATGCGCTTCATGAAATCCGCCCTGTCCATCATCACGATGCGGCTGCAGCCGGAGCAGCGGATTTTGATATCCGCACCCACGCGGATCACCGTCCACTTGTCGCTGCCGCAGGGATGCGTCTTGCGCATCTGCACCAGATCGCCCAGCATCAGTTCATCCATTGCATTCACCTTCGCCAGAAACAGTTTTCTGCTTATTATAGCAGGCACGGTCGCTTTTTTCAAGCGTCCGCCGCATGCGCGTTACGACCTGTTCCCTGTTGTCCTGATTATAGCGCAGCGCCCACGTATTGTCAACTATATTTTCCATTATCCAAAATTTATTTGTCTTTCCATGCAAACAGCACGCACATCAGCGCGCCGCAGCAGCCGGTTTACTCGATGCGGTGAATGCGCTCGCGTAGGCGCATCATCTTTTCATCCGTGCTGTGGATGACGTCCGCGCACTCCTTGAGCTCGCGCATGATGGCCTCCGAGTCCTCGACCTTTTTCTTGTACTGCATGTCGTGGTCAAGCGTCGCCCAGAAGTCCATGGCGATGGTGCGGATCTGGATCTCGCAGCGCACGGGGCGCACCGTATCGGAGAAATTCACCGGAATCTCCACGATCATGTGATAGCTGCGATAGCCGTTGTCCTTGGGGTGCTTGATGTAGTCCTTGACGTTGATGATGCGCACGTCCTGCTGCCGGGCAAGCATGCGCGCGATCTCGTAGATGTCGTCAATATAGGCGCACAGCACGCGGATGCCGGCGATGTCCGACACCTGCTCGACCATGTTTTCCACCGTAATCTCGCTGCCGTTGCGCCGGAGCTTGCGGGCGATGGAGGACGGCTTCTTCAGCCGGCTTTCGATGAACTCGATGGGGTTGCGGCGGTAGCGCACCGCCAGATCCTTGGAGAGCACCTCCAGCTTGGTGCGCATCTCCAGAATCGCACAGTGGTAGCGCATCATCGTCTCCTGATAGAGCGCCTCGTGCGAAAACAGATGCTCGGTGTCCGACGGGATGATGTCCATCTCGATGGCAGCCGGTCCGCGCAGTTCATTATTTCTCATGATTCCTTCCCTGTGATCTCCGGCTCACCATTTCACCAAATCGCGAGCCTGATTTCTATGCAAATATTATAGCACGATCGATTCATCCTGTCTACGAGCAGATTGTACGCATTCCCGCGGTCAGTGGAGACGGGTAGGCTTTGGGCCGTTTCGCTTGACAGACGGATTTTTTCTTGCCAGATCGGGCAAAGTAGTGTATCATAAGAGAGCATCAGAATCAGTATAAGAAAGAAGGTCGTCCCATGATCACTTCCGATATGTCCATCGCTTCCGTCATGAAGCTCGATCCGGAGGTCGCCCCGGTCTTCATGTCCTACGGCATGCACTGTCTCTACTGCCCGCACGCTTCCGCCGAATCCATCGCCGAGGCCAGCCTGGTGCACGGCATCGACGCGGACGAGCTGGTGAAGGCGCTCAACGCGTACTTCGACGCCAAGAAGAAGTAAGCCTGTCCCGCACAGCGCAGAGCCCGGCTCTGCGCTTTTTTATATGTCCAAAACGCCTGAATTTGTTGAGAATGTCTTTTGATTTCCTCCCGTCCAAAATGATATTATTCTATATATAATCATCGATGAAATGGGAGGGTCCTGATGATGATGAACAACCGTCCGCCGCACAGCGGTCGTTTTGGCGCCGCCATCCGCATGCCCGCCGCGCCTTCCGTCCCGGACGCCGAGCCCGTCTATCGCGCCGGCGACACGGTCATGCACCCGTCCGAGGGCGTATGCACCATCACGGAGCTGCGCCGTATGGCGCTCAGCGACGCGCAGATGCGCACCTATTATGTGCTCAAGCCCACGACGCAGAAGAGCTCCTCGACCGTCTACATGCCCGTCGCCCGCGGAAACGACATCCTGCGTCCGCTGCTCAATGAGCAGGACATCCATGCGCTGATCCGCCGTTCAGGCGAATACGCCGGACTGTGGATCGCGGACAACAAGCAGCGCAAGGAAGCGTTCACCCGCATCCTGACCGAGGGCAACTACGCCAAGCTCATCCGGATGATCGTCGAAATCCACGAAGAACGCGCCAGGCGCACGCACGAGGGCAAGAAGCCCTGCGCCGCCGACGAAGCCATTCTCGCCGAGGCCGAGCACCTGCTGCACCAGGAGTTCTCCTATGTCCTGCACATGTCCCAGGAGGAAACAGCGGCATTCGTGTGCCGTGAGCCGGGCGTGGAGAGAGGGTAATCGGCGCTGAAAGCCGCTCAACCTTATCGCACAAACGAGGCCGGAATTCTCCGGCCTCGTTTTATTCATACTGTTTTCAAATAGAAACAGCCAAGTGCTAAGCCCCGTCAGGTAACGCTTCGCTCCCTGACTGCTTTGTCTGAATGGCTTCGCCATATGGGGATACGTTGGGCTGCCGCCCAAACCTGCCTGAGGGACGCAGTCCCTCAGACTCCCTTCTTCGCTTCGCGCTTATAGCTCGTTTCTATCAGAAAATAGTATCAGATCAAATTCAGCAGTCTTGCGCTTGCCAGCACCATCAGCAGCAGGCTCAAAGTCGCGCCGACGGGCGCGCTCACCTGAAAAATCCTGTGCTTCGTCTTGTGCCGGAAGAGCCGCATCGCCAGCCACGCGCCCACGCCGCCCAGCAGCCAGGTGCCGGTCAGCAGCGTCTTTTCAGGAATGCGCCATGCGCCCCTGATCGCCCTGCGCTTGTCCACGCCGTAGAGCACAAACACGGTCAGGTTGATCACCGCCCAGACACCCCAGAGCAGCCCAAGCGTCATGCCTCGTCCCCCTGCACGGTCACGTCGCCGTCATCCTGCGCAGCCTCTTCCGGCTCCGCGTCCTTCACCTCATCGCTGAAGGAAGAGGACAGCTGGCGCGGGGCCAGCGCGGCCATGAACTCGATGCCCGTGATGGTCTCCTTCTCCAGCAGAATCTTGGCCAGCTCATGCAGCTTGTCCTTGTTGTCGCTGAGGATTTCCATCGCGCGCTCGTAGCAGCCCGCGATGATCTGCTTGACCTCCACGTCGATGCGCGCCGCCGTCTGATCGGAGCAGACGAGGTTCGCGTCGCCGGAGAGGTACTGGCCGGACTGGGTCTCCAGCGCCATCATGCCGAACGTGTCGCTCATGCCCAGGCGCGTGATCATCGCGCGGGCCAGCTTGGTCGCCTGCTCGATGTCGTTGCTCGCGCCGCTGGTGATGCGGCCGAAGACCAGCGCTTCCGCCGCGCGGCCGCCGCAGAACGTGGTAATCTTGTCCAGAATCTGCTCGCGGGTCATCAGCAGGCGCTCCTCCTCGTCCACCTGCATCGTGTAGCCCAGCGCGCCGCTGGTGCGCGGCACGATGGTGATCTTCTGCACAGGCGCGGCGTTTTCCAGCTTCGCCGCCACCAGCGCGTGGCCGATCTCGTGATAGGACACGGTCAGCTTGTCGCGCTGGGAGACGACGGCGTTCTTGCGCTGATAGCCGGCGATGACGGTCTCAATCGCCTCTTCCAGGTCGCGCTGGGAGACGGTCTTGCGGCCCGCCTTGACTGCGGCAATCGCGCCCTCGTTGATGATGTTCGCCAGCTCCGCGCCGGAGCAGCCGCTCGTGGCGCGCGCAATCTGCGTGTAGTCGATGTTCGGGTCGGTCTTGACCTCCTTGGCGTGCACGCGCAGGATCGCCTCGCGGCCGGCCAGGTCCGGCAGCTCCACCGGAATGCGGCGGTCAAAGCGGCCCGGGCGCAGCAGCGCCTTGTCCAGGATCTCCGGGCGGTTCGTCGCCGCCAGGATGACGACGCCCTTGCCTGCGTCGAAGCCGTCCATTTCGGTCAGCAGCTGGTTGAGCGTCTGCTCGCGCTCGTCGTTGCCGCCCATGCCCGCGTTGTCGCGGCGCTTGCCGATGGCGTCGATCTCATCGATGAACACGATGCACGGCGCCTTCTCGCCTGCCTGCTTGAACAGGTCGCGCACGCGCGCCGCGCCCATACCCACGAACATCTCCACGAACTCCGAGCCGGAGATGGAGAAGAACGGCACCTTCG
>CAMFCQ010000127.1 GCA_945948915.1 uncultured Clostridia bacterium
AGGACCACAGTCCTGGTCGTTTCAAGGGGGTATGGGAGTCCAGAGGGATGTAGGGAGGACTGGAGCCTGCCGCCGCCTGTGGCGGATGCAGGCAGGCGGAACGTCCCGAGCGAAAAGGAGCGAATACCTTTCGCGACTATTTCGCGAGGTAATCGAAATCCCCCCTCATCCCTCTGGGCCCAGCGCAGCGCGCTTCCCCTGAAGACGGCAGTCTTCATATTTCTTAATGAACATTAGCTCCCTTTAGTTCACTATCGCTTCCTGATTTGCTTTGATTCGGAGGGATTTCTTTGCACATCTCCTATGAAGAAGCCATTTCGCGCTGCTGGGCGGAGGTCGATCTGTCGCAGTTGGCGCAGAACTACCGCCATGCGCGCGCGCATCTGCGCGGAGGCGCGCAGCTCATCTGCGTGCTCAAGGCGGACGCGTACGGCCTGGGCGCCAGGGCGGTCGCCCAAAGGCTGTGGCAGGAGGGGCAGCGGCTGTTCGCCGTGGCCTCCTGCAACGAGGCGGCGCAGCTGCTGCGTGCGCAGCCGCAGGCTCAGGTGCTGATCCTTGGCCTGTGCGGACAGGCGCAGCTGAAGCGGGCGATAGAAAGCGGCATGCTGCTGACGGTCTTCACAAGGCAGTACGCCCAAAGCGTGATCGCCGCGGCGAAGGAAGCGGGCAAAACGGCGCGCGTGCATGTGAAGATCGAGACCGGCCTCAACCGCATCGGTCTGCTGCCGCAGGATGCGCCGGATGTGGTGCAGGCGATGCAGGATAGCGGCGTCGTCGCGCTTGAGGGGCTGTTTACGCACCTGGCGCTGCGCGACAAGGACAGCGACCGGACGCAGCTCGACCGCCTGACCGGCGTGCGTGACGCGCTGGCCGCGCGCGGCATCCGCATCCCGATGGTGCATGCGCTGGACAGCATCGGCATGGTGCGCTATCCCGAGGATCACATGGACGCGGTGCGCACCGGCGCGTGGCTGTACGGCGTCTGTCCGCGCGGCTATGCGCACCCCGAGGAATGCCGGCTGACGATGACGGTGAAGACGCGCATCGCGCAGCTGCACCGTGTCAGCGCCGGCGAGTGCCTGGGCTACGATGAGACGCATCCTGTCGCGCGCGACAGCGTAGTGGCGACGCTCTCGGCGGGCTACGTTGACGGCTATCCGCGGCAGAACAGCTGCGGCGAGGTCGAAATCCGCGGCAAGCGCGCGCCGGTCGTTGGCCTGGTGTGCATGGATCAGATGATGGTGGACGTGACGGACATCCCCGAGGCATGCGAGGGGGACGAGGTGATCCTGCTGGGCGGCTCCATCGGCGTGGACGAGTACGCCGCTTGGGCGAACCTCAACCGCAATGAATCCCTGGCCCGCACGGGCAGGCGCGTGCCAAGGGTGTATCTGGAGCATGGACAGGTCGTCGATGTGACGGAAGCGATGGAATAGGAAACGTTGGGCTGCCGCCCTAAGACCTGCCTGAGGGATTTCATCCCTCAGACTCCCATTTTCGCTTCGCGTCGGCATGACTGATTTGAGTGGAGGACAAGATGGAAGATCGTGAACTGAGCGCGCTGGTGAAGGCGCAGAAGGACTGGATGGTGAACATCCGTCGAAAGCTCCACAGGATTCCGGAGCAGGGCTTTGCGGAGGTCGAGACGCAGAAGGTCATCATGGAGACGCTGGACGAGCTGGGCATTCCGTACACGACGGAGCGTACCTGGGTCGTCGGCCTGATCGAGGGAAGGCTGCCGGGCGGCGTGGTCGCCCTGCGCGCGGACATGGATGCGCTGCCGCTCGAGGAGCCGGAGGGGCTGCCCTTCCGCTCGGAGCACCCGGGCATGATGCATGCCTGCGGCCACGATGCGCACATGACGATGGTACTCGGCGCGGCAAAGGTGCTCATGGGGATGCGGGATCGTCTGCCGGGCACGGTGAAGCTGCTCTTTCAGCCGGCGGAGGAGACGGACGGCGGCGCGGAGCCGATGGTGCAGCGCGGCGTGATGGAAAATCCGCACGTCGAGCGCGTGTACGGCCTGCATGTGCAGCCGTATCTGCCGGTGGGCACCATCGAGACGCGTCCGGGCACGCTGAATGCTTCGACCGACTCTGTGGAGCTGACGATTCACGGGCGTGCCAGCCACGGCGCGTATCCCGAGAGCGGCGCGGATGCGATCGTCTGCGCGGCGCAGGTGATCACGAGCCTGCAGACGCTGGTCTCGCGCAACGTTTCGCCGCTGGCCAGCGCGGTGCTCAGCCTGGGCATGATCTCCGGCGGCACGGCGGGCAACATCATCTGTGACAGGGTGACGATGCGCGGCACGCTGCGTACAGCCAACAGCGAGATCCGCGCCATGATGAAGCGGCGCATTGCGGAGGTCGCCGAGGGCGTGGCGGCGGCGATGGGCTGCACGGCGGATGTGCACATTACCTCCGGCTACGCGGCGCTGGTGAACGACGAGGCGGAGGCCGGGCGCGTGATGCGCGTGGGCGCGCGCCTGCTGGGCGAAGACCATGTGGTGCAGAAGGCTGCGCCGAGCATGGGCGGCGAGGATTTCTCCTTCTTCTGCGACGTCGCGCCGGGCGCGTTTTTCCACCTGGGCTGCGTAAAGCCGGAGGATATGCCCGCGCCGCTGCTGCATAGCCGCGATTTCCATCTGGACGAGGACTGCCTGACCGTAGGCGCGATGATGCACGTCGCGCTGGTGCTGGACGGGCAGTGAGGAGGAGCATATGCGTTACGGAAAGAGGCTGAGGACCGGCGATACCATCGGCTTTATCGCGCCGTCGGGCGCGGTGCGCACGGAGGGATCAATCGAGTGCGCGGTGGCTGAGGCGCAGAAGGCGGGCTTCCGCGTGAAGCTGGGCGAGAGCTGCGGGCAGAAGTACGGCTACCTCTCCGGCACGGATGAGGTGCGCGCGCGCGACGTGAACCGCATGTTCCTTGACGATGAGGTGGACGCGATCATGTGTGTGCGCGGCGGCTACGGCACCACGCGCATGCTCAACCTGCTTGACTATGAGGCTATCGCCGCGCATCCCAAGGTCTTCATGGGCTTCAGCGACATCACGGCGATGCACATCGCCATGCTGCAGAAGGCGGAGCTGGTGACGTTTCACGGGCCGATGGGCGTGTCGGACTGGACGGAGCCCATGCATCCCGTAAGCTTCGCGTCGATGATGCAGGCGATCGGCGCGACGGAGCCGATGGGCGCGCTTGAAAATGCGCCGGGCTACCGGGAACGCAGGACCGTGAACCCGGGGCAGGCGGAAGGCCGGCTGGTCGGCGGCAACCTGACGCTCATCGCCAGCCTGCTGGGCACGCCGTACGAACTGGACACGAAGGGCCGCATTCTCTTCATCGAGGAGATCGGCGAGCACACCTACTGTGTGGACCGGCTGCTCACGCAGCTGCGTCTGGCCGGCAAGTTTGACGACTGCGCCGGCGTGGTCTTCGGAGATTTCAACAACTGTCAAATCGAATATGAGCAGTTCGGACTGACGCTGGAGCAGATCGTGAAGGACGTGGTTGCGCCCTGCGGCAAGCCCATCTTTACGGGCCTGCAGAGCGGCCACTGCACGCCCAAGCTGACGCTGCCGCTCGGCGTGCGCTGCCGCATGGACGCAGATGCCTGCACGCTCACGGTGCTGGAGGCGGCTGTCCGGGCATAACGCAATGCCCGATGAGATACGACAACTGCTGAAAAGGAGGAAATCATATGACCTATATCGCGATTCTTGGCGCAGGAAAGATTGCGCTGGCGATGGCCAAAACGCTGCGCGGTATGAAGGCGCAGGGCGAACCGGTCTGCCTGTACGCGGTTGCGGCGCGGGATGCCGACCGGGCACAGGCCTTCTGCGCGCAGGAGGGCTTTGAGGTGGCCTACGGCTCCTATGAGGAGATGCTCTGCGACCCGAAGGTGGATCTGGTGTATATCGCCACACCGCACTCTCACCACGCGGAGCACATGAAGCTGTGCATCGAGCACGGAAAAGCCGTCCTGTGCGAAAAGAGCTTCACGGCCAATGCGCAGCAGGCGCGCGAGGTGCTGGCGCTGGCAAAGCAGCGGGGCGTGCTCGTCACCGAAGCCATCTGGACGCGCTACATGCCCTCGCTGGAGATTCTGCGGGAGATCGTTGGCAGCGGCGCGCTGGGCGACATCAGGATGCTGTCTGCCAGCCTGTTCTATCCGATCGATCATGTGGAACGCATCGTCGATCCCCATCTGGCGGGCGGCGCGCTGCTGGATGTGGGCGTGTATCCGCTCAACTTCGCCTGCATGATCTTCGGCAGCGATCCTGTCCGCATGGACAGCAGCGTGCAGATGACCGATTCGGGCGTGGACTATCAGGAGAGCTTCACCCTGCACTATGCCGATGGGCGCATGGCGGTGCTCTCGGCAGGCATCGGCTCGCGCTGTGACCGTCGCTGCCTCATCAGCGGCAGCAAGGGCTACATCGTCACCGACAATGTCAACAACATTCAGCGGATTGAGCTGTATACCGACGCCGATGGCTTTGCAGAGCCGAAGGTTTATCCGGTGCCCGGGCAGATCACGGGGTATGAGTATGAGGTCCGCGCCTGCCTGAAGGCGCTTGAGGACGGAGCGCTTGAATGCCCGCAGATGCCCCATGCCGAGACCATCCGCGTGATGGAGCTCATGGACGCGCTGCGCGCGCAGTGGGGCATGAAGTATCCTTTTGAGGCGTGAGCGCACGCTGAACGGACAGGCCGGAAGACACGGCCGGCACTGGACAATGACAACCTTTGCCACCCGCCAAAGCGAATATTCCCATTTGCACGAATCATACTAGGAGAGCCGACAGAAACAGATCAGAAGGAGGCGGCAATTCGTGCGGGCAACGGGCATTGTTCGTCGCATCGACGATTAGGTTATAATAGGAGCAAGGTCAGAAAGCCTTGAAAACACTG
>CAMFCQ010000128.1 GCA_945948915.1 uncultured Clostridia bacterium
TGGGGACCAGTCCCCAGACCCCTTCTTCGCTTCGCGCTTATAGCTCGTTTCTATTAGAAAACTGCATTATTTCAGTTCATCGCTCGCCAGGCAGCCCACGGACGAATCGCCCGTCTGCACATAGCAGAAGTCCCCGCTCACGCCGATGACCGTCACCGTCTCGCCGACCATGAGCATCATCACCGCGTCGTAGGAGTTGGACGGCCTGTCGCGCAGCACGACGGACTGCGTGCCGTACGGCGAGGTCACCTTCCGGCTCTCCCGCGCATCCACGCTGCTTGCGCTCCTGAGATACTGCGTCATCATGTAGCCCGTCACGGCATTCTGCCCGCCGCCGATGCGCACCTGCGACCAGCCGTCGCCTGCGTCGGAAAGGATCTCCACCCGCGTGCCGCTGACAAACTTGCCCACCGCCTGCGCGTCGCGGCTGGGCGCGCTGCGCAGATTCAGCCGGCTCCCCGGATCGCTGCCATTGTCAATGACCGCGCTCTGCGCCAGCGCAAACGCCGGCAGCAGCAGCAGCAGCGCGCACACCAGCAAAAGACATCTCTTCCTCATGCTCTCACCTCATCTCATTGGCCCTCAGGGGCGTCGGGAAACTCTTCCATCTCAACCATAAAGACGATGAAGCGGCCGCATTCCTTCCCCAAGCCGCGAAAACATCGTGCACCATCCCGGTTTCTGTTCCCTATTCTACCACGGAAACCGCATCCCGCAAAAGGGGAACATTTGTATTTCTGAACATTTTTGGACATTATGAGGACTGGTATGAACACAATTTGAACTTTCGTCGATTTTGATGATTTACTGGCCGATTGTTTTCGGATATACTATGCTTATTCGTTCAGAATTTTAAGCGCCGCGCGGAACAAGCGCGTGCAGGAGGTACGCATGAAGCTCTATCTGACAGGAGAGCCCTGTAACCAGCAGCGCCACTGTTACTTCGTTCAGGGCAGTCAAGTATCGTTCATTGTGGACTGCGGCTATCAGCGCTGCTATGCCGGCGATGAGCTACCCCACCTGACCGGGGAGCAGATCCGCTCCGCACGCTACCTCTTTCTGACCCACTCGCACGAGAACCAGTCCGGCGCGCTCGAATACCTGTACACCATGGGCTTTGCCGGCAAGGTCGTCACCACGACGGAGACGGCCCGCCAGCTCACTGCGCCGATCGACCAGCCGGTCATCCTGGAGGGCCTGAGCCTGCCCTATGCGCCGGCGGAGCTGCCCGGCGGCATCACGCTCATCTGGGGCCGCAGCGGCCACTGCTCCGGCAGCGCCTGGTTCTCCATCAGCGAGGGCGGCCGCACCATCTTCTTCTCCGGCGATTACTACACCTCCGCGCGCGTGCACATGGCCGACCCCATCGAGGGCATCCGGGCCGATCTGGCCGTGCTGGACTGCGACTACGGCCATCAGGCCGGCAGCAACGCCCGCGCCGATCACGTTGACGTGCTGATGGGCCTGATCCGTGAGGCGCTTGACGACGGCCGGCCGGTGCTGCTGCCCGTGCCCAAGTACGGCCGCGGCCTGGGCATCCTCACGCACATTTCCGAGCGCCTGCCCGACGCCTGCATCTTCGGCGACGAGCACTTCATCAACGAGATCAGCCATCTGGACGCCTCCGCCATGTGGGTCAAGCCCAGCGCGCTGGACATGCTGGCCAGCGTCCTTGTGCGCCCGTATCCGGGCTTTGTGGCGCTGGGCGTTTACTTCCTCAGCGATCCGCAGCTGGACAACCCGGACAGCAAGCGCCTGGCGGACGAGCTGCTGGGGTACGGCACGCGCGTGATCTTCACCGGCACCGTCGAGCCCCAGACCTATGCCGCGCAGATGCTGCGCGCCGGCACCGCGCAGAAGGTGCGCTACGGCGTGCACTGCACGCAGGACGACATGCTGCGCATCGCGGCGCAGAATGAATTCGGCAGGATCATCGCCTACCGCTCCGACTATGAGCCGACGCAGAACGTCTACGACATCTGACAGCCGTTCACGTCCATCCATATCCGCAAACAAAAGAAGCTGTCCCGGCGGTGATGCCGCATGGACAGCTTCTTTGATTGTCGTCAAATGCTCTTGAAATCCCGGTACGCTTTCGCGAGGCTGCTCCGATCCGGAACAAACCAGTAATCGCAGTACGCGCCGCCGGTGGCTTCCGTCTGCGTGCGAATCAGCTTCGCGTGCAGGAATTTCTCAAAGATGAAATCAAACCTGCAGATATAGGGCATCAGCTCGTCATACCCATGCGCGCGCACAAACGCGAGCAGCGGGCAATTGCTCATGTGATAGCTGATCCCTTCCTTACGGTTCTCCGGATTGATCTTGATGCTCCAGGTGCCCAGCCATTCGCCGTTGGCCTTGCGCCGCTCCACCTCTTTGGCATGCCTGCTGTAGATGCTGTAATAGAGCGGGCGGACATACCTCCGCCTGTTCATGTCTGTGAAAAAGCCGAGCCAGCGATAGTCCTCGGCCAGCCATTCAATCAGCGTCTCGATGGCCTCTCCGCCGATCCGGTGATCGCTCGCCTCATAGTACGCGAAGAAAGCCGCAGTGATGTCCATATTGCTGGCCATCATGTTCGCGCTGCCGCCCATGTCAGGCGCTTCATGCATCAGGCGGTCAAAGATTCCCTGCGCCTTCTGCGTGAGCGCCGCAGCTTCCCCATCGAAATGCGCGCTGCAGTAGCGTTCAAAGTATTTCACAATGAACTTCGACATGGTGTATTTCATCGGCATCACCTGCTTTTGCGGAATCGGTCATTGGGGAGAACCCGCGGCAGTGCAGCCATATCACTTCACCGCGTCCAGCACAGCCTCGGCCATCGCGTCCTTTTCGCACACGGCGGTATGGCGCACCGGCATCATCGGGAGCTTCGCGATCTGCTCCGGCTCCTTCGTGCCCGTCATATCGCTGAGCATGGCGCAGCAGGCAAAGTCATCCTTGCCCGCGACGGCCTCCTTCCCCGCAATCGCCTCCAGCACGGACGCGCCGAACTTGTACGGGCTGGCCGTGGAGACGATGACGCACGGGGTCTTGTCGCCGGTCTCCTGCCGGTACCTGCGCAGCACCGCGGAGGCCACCGCCGTGTGCGTATCCATCAGGTAGTGATCCTCTTCCCAGGTGCGCCTGATCTCCGCGCGGATGCCGTCCTCGTTCACATAGCCCGCGGCGTACTTCGCCTGGAGCTTTGCAAGCATCTGCGCGTCCACCGTGTACACGCGCTTCTCCCTGAGCTGCGCCATCAGACCGGCGACCTTCGCGCCATCCTGTCCGCACAGGTCAAACAGCAGGCGTTCGAGGTTGGAGGAGATCAGGATGTCCATCGACGGCGAGATGGTCTTGTAGAAGTCGCGGCCGGAGATGTCATACACGCCGGTGTTGATGAAGTCGGTGAGCACGTTGTTCTCGTTGCTCGCGCAGATCAGCCTGCCCACCGGCAGGCCCGCCTTGCCGGCGTAGTCCGCGGCGAGAATGTCGCCGAAGTTGCCGGTCGGCACGCAGAAGTTGACCTTGTCGCCCATCGCAATCGCGCCCTCGGCGAGCAGATCGGCGTAGGCAGAGAAATAATAGACGATCTGCGGCACGAGACGGCCGAAGTTGATGGAGTTCGCGGAGGACAGCACGCGGCCCTGCGCGTCCATCGCTTTGGCGAAGTCCGGATCCGAGAAGATCTTCTTCACGCCGCTCTGCGCGTCGTCGAAGTTGCCCTTCACGGCGATGACGTGCGTGTTGCTGCCGCCGGTGGTCACCATCTGCAGGCGCTGCGCCTGGGAGACGCCGCCGTCCGGATAGAACACGCAGCAGCGGGTGCCCGGCACGTCGAGGAAGCCCTCCAGCGCCGCCTTGCCCGTGTCGCCGCTGGTCGCCACGAGGATGAACACCTCGCGCGTCTCGCCGTGCTTCCTGCCGCTCATGGTCAGCAGGTAGGGCAGCAGCTGCAGCGCCATGTCCTTGAATGCCAGTGTCGGGCCGTGCCACAGCTCCAGTGCGTGCGCCCATGCGCCCACCTTTGTCATCGGCGCCACGGCCGGCGAATCAAAGCCCGTGCCGTACGCGCCGGCAATCGCGTCCTTCAGCTCCTCCGGCGTAAAGTCCGGCAGGAAGCGGCCCAGCACAAAGGCCGCGCGCTCCTGATAGGACATCGGCGCGAGGGCGCAAATCTCCTCGGCGGTAAAGACCGGGAATTCGGCAGGTACGTAGAGGCCGCCGTCCGGCGCAAGGCCGCGTAAAATGGCCATGGACGGGGTCACGGCAGCGGCACCGCGGGTGGAAAGCATCTGCATCAGGAGTCCCTCCTCTGTATAAGCCGCGCAGGGCTTGTTGGCAAAAACTGTTTCCCCATTATACAAGAAAGCCGCTTTCCCGTCAATAGACAGGAAAGCGGCGTTTTCGTCGCAGGATTTGGTTTTTCCGCAGGGAAAATGCATCCGTCAGATCTGGTACTTGCGGATGCTCTCCGGCACGTTCGCCGCGTCCTCGCTGAAGCTGATGATCATGTCACAGCCAGCGTTGGCCACGAGGGTCTCGAGCTTGGCAAAGAAGTCCACCAGATCGGCAGCGTCCGCCTTCACCAGCTTGAGGAAAGCGTCCACATAGATCACGCTGATGTCGTAGTTGCCGGCGAGGATACCCGCGAGGAAGCCATAGAAGGAGTCCTTGCCCTTGACGGCGTACTCGCTCGCGTCCACAAAACGAACCTGGGGCTTGAGGCTGAGGGTGTAGCTCTTATCGTCGTCCACAAAGAGCACGTTGCCCTTGGCTTCCTTCACGGAAGCGTTTGCCATATCCAAAATGCGCTTGGTCTTGCCGGAACCCTTCTTGCCAAAGATAACCTGGATCACGGTCAATCCCTCCCTTTC
>CAMFCQ010000129.1 GCA_945948915.1 uncultured Clostridia bacterium
CGCGTTCCCCTTCAGCAGCAAATTCAATTCAAGTATCTTGTTAGTGAGCTTTAGCGCCCTTATGCAAATAACAAAGCGGCCCTCCATCACGGAGGGCCGTTTGACGTATTCAGTTACTGGATGTTCTTGAGCCAGGGCAGCGCGCGCTGCAGCGCGAGCACAATGACCGGAATCAGAACGATGTGCAGGATGATGCCCGGGATGGCCGTGGTGAACGCACCGGCCATGAAGGCGGCCCAGGTGAACGCGGAGCCCGACAGGCCGGACAGCAGCAGACGGACAGCGCCCCACGCGACGCGGCCCAGCAGCATGGCTGCCAGCAGCGAAACGTAGAGGTTGACCGTCCTGCGCGGCAGCCTGGCGTAGAGCAGGCCGCTCACCGCGCCGTAGACCGCCAGCTCAGCGCACATGGCGATGCCGGTGGGGAAGAGCTTGGGCATGCCGAAGAGTGCAAAGCGCAAAAGCGGCGCGACCAGACCGACCGCAGCGCCCCACAGCGGGCCGACGAGGAAGCCGCACAGCAGCACCGGAATGTGCATCGGGCAGAGCATGTTGCCGATCTCGGGAATCTGGCCCGTGAGGAAGGGCAGCACCATGCACAGGGCAAGGCAGAGGGCGGCGAGGACGAGCTTCTGGATGCGGATGGTGTTCGTGTTCATGATTCTTCTCCCTTTGAATATGAAATGTTTCCAATCTGGGACGGGAGAAGCGCCTTCAGGACGCCGTTATGTGATTAGTTGTTGAAGGATAACGCGCGGCCTTTCTCCGCAGAGATGATTTGCAGAATGCGCTCGACGGCCGCGTCGATCAGCTGCTTTCTGGTCATTGGCGGCACGCCCGCGACAAACGTCGCACACCGGTCGGAGGGAAGCAGGACGCGCTGCGCGGCGCTTCTTCCTACGGAGGCGGCCATGAGGGGCGTGACCTCGCCGAGCATCGCGTCGGCCAGCGTGATCCCGATGGGCCCCGCGATGACATCCGCCGTTCTGCTCTGCACCACGACGGGGTTTTCGCCCGTTGCCCCCTGATCTGCGCCCGCGTTGATCATGGCACTGGTGGCCAGTGCGTTTGTGCCCACCGCGATGATCGTGTGCGGCTGGGAGAGGCCGGCCTTTCGCAGGCCTTCGATGATCTGCGCGCCCAGACGGCCGCTTTGGCCGTCGATGATCAGGAGCTTCATGTGCGTTACCTCGTCAAACGTGATGCGAGGCTATTATAACCAAGGATGGCGGAGGCTGTCAAGACGGGATCACTCCGGACGCCAGAACCCGCCCGTGTGGAAGTTTTCGTGACCGAGCTTTGCGGCTGTCATCTTGAAGATCACGCAGCCGTCCGGGCAGACGAGCTCCTTGGTGTATGCGTCGCTGCCGCCGATGTTGCGCAGGTCGCCGCCGCTGCGGACGGCCTCCATGATGGGAAACATCATCATCATGACCTTGGAGCAGATGCCGTGCCCGTCCTGATTGACCGGACATCCGTAGGTGCAGGTGTACACGTCGCCGATCTCCTCGCCGTTGCGGCAGTAGCCCTCCGTCCGGCTGCCGCGCAGGAAGCCAGTGACCTCGATGCGCCACGCGTATTCCTCATCATACCACTTTTTCATATGAACCTCCTTGAGAAGGATGGATTTGTACCGCCATTGTACCGCAGAGCCGCGAAAAAGTCCATCGGAAGTCAAGGCGTGGTTCGGCTTGCATTTTGCCCAAAAGGTGCTATACTGTCCGTATATTCTGCATGCGAGGAAAGATACCGATGAAAGACAAGAAACCGATCCTTTCGCAGACGCCGGTCGTGATTGGCCTGGCGATCCTGTGCAACGCGCTTTGGGGCAGCGCGATTCCGTTCATCAACCTGGGCTACAAGCTCTTTGCCATTCCTTCCGGCGAGACAGCGACGCAGATCCTGTTTGCCGGCTGCCGCTTCTTTCTGGCGGGTGCGCTGACGATCCTGTTTGCCAGCCTCCCGAAAAAGACGCTTGTGCGGCCGAAACGGGAGAACCTGCACATGGTCGTCAAACTTGGTATGCTGCAGACGGTCGCGCAGTATGTGCTGTTCTACATCGGCGTGGCGCGTACCACCAGCGTCAAGGGCGCGATCATCCAGGGCCTGAACGCGTTTGTGGCGATCCTCATCGCGTGCTACATCTTCCGCAGCGAGCGGATGAACCGGCTCAAGTGGATCGGCGGCGCGGTCGGCGTGGCCGGTGTGGTGATCATGAACCTGGGCGGAGACGTGAGCGGCGGCGTGCGCCTGACGGGCGAGGGCTTTCTGATCCTGTCCATGATCGCCTCGGCGTGCAGCGCGGGCACGATCAAGCTCTTCTCGGCCAGGGAGGACCCGGTGGCGCTCAGCGGCTGGCAGTTCATGCTTGGCGGCGCGATCATGGCAGCAGTGGGCCTGCTGCTGGGCGGCAGGCTGCATCCTACGAGCCTGGGCGCGCCGGCGGTGCTGCTGTATCTGGCGGCGCTCAGCGCGGTGGCGTACACGGTGTGGGCGCTGCTGCTCAAGTACAACCCGGTCTCGCGCATCGCGCCGTACATGTTCCTGCAGCCGATTTTCGGCGTGATGCTTTCTCTGCTGTTCTACGGCGGCGCGGATACGCCGCTGCTGCGCTGCGGCGCGGCGCTGGTGCTGGTGTGCCTGAGCATTGTGATCGTTGGAAAGGGTCAGCAGGAAGCATGAGCGTAAGGATTCGTTTTGCCGAGCCTGAGCGCGACGCGGCGGGGATTCTGGCGGTGTACGCGCCGTATATCGAGAAGACGGAGATCACGTTTGAAACCGAGGTGCCTGCGCTTGCGGAATTCACGCGGCGCGTGGCGGGCATCAGCGCGGGCTTTCCCTATCTGGTGCTGGAAATTGACGGCGAGCTGGCCGGCTATGCGTATGCGCACCGGCAGGCCGAGCGGGCGGCTTACGCCTGGAACGCGGAATTGTCCATCTATCTGGCCGAGGGTTGGCGCGGCCGGGGGATGGGTGCGCCGCTGTACCGGCTGCTGGAAGCGCTGCTGGCCATGCAGGGCTACGTGAACCTCTACGGCGTGATCACGGCCAGCAACAGGACGAGCATTGCGATGCACGAGCGGCTTGGCTACCGGCAGATCGGCCTGCATGAGAAGACGGGCTGGAAATTTGATCAGTGGCACGACGCGGCCTGGCTGCACAAGCGCGTGGGCGCGGGTGTGCCGGGGCCGGTTTTGACGCCTGACGCGCTGGACGGCGCTCAGGTCGGGCGGGCAATCGCCGCGGCGCAGCGCGAAATCGAAGAAAAACTGAAGATGTAAAGCAAATACACTTGACAGACTGCGCGCCTTCGCGTATAATAAGCAGGCTGTCAAGTGTTTTCACTTTACGGAGGGATCTGTGGAGAATCGACTGGAGACCGGCTGGCTGCTCACGTTTTACGGCCCGCTGCTGACACCGCGTCAGCAGAAGCTGCTCGCGCTCTACTGCGAGGAGGACTTGTCGCTCTCGGAGATTGCGGCGCGGGAGGGCATCTCCCGCCAGGGCGTGCACGACGCGGTGCGCAAGGGCGCGCATCAGCTGGAGAGCTACGAAGCGCTGCTGGGCCTGGCCGAGCGCTACCGCAGGCTGACCGAGGGACTGAGCGAAGGACTTGACGTTCTCCGGGACGCGCCCGGGGAGCAGGCGCAGCGCGCAAGGGAAATCCTTGAGCGGCTGCTTTTGGAAGAGGAGGAGTAAGATGGCCTTTGAGGGATTGACGCAGAGACTGCAGCAGGCCTTTGGCAAGATGCGCGGAAAGGGCAAGCTGACGGAGGAAGATGTCAAGCTTGTCATGCGCGAGGTGCGCATGGCGCTGCTGGAGGCGGACGTCAACTACAAGGTCGTCAAGGACTTTGTCAAGAAAGCCACTGAGCGCTGCGTGGGCCAGGAGACGCTGGAGAGCCTGAGCGCGCAGCAGCAGATCATCAAGATCGTCAACGAGGAATTGACATCGCTGATGGGCGGCAGCAACGCGCGGCTTCAGTTCAGCTCCTCCCCGGTGACCGTGTTCATGCTCTGCGGCCTGCAGGGCGCCGGCAAGACCACGATGAGCGCCAAGCTGGCGAACTGGCTCAAGAAGGACGGCAAGAAGCCCCTGCTGGTTGCCTGTGACATCTACCGCCCGGCCGCCATCAAGCAGCTGCAGGTGGTGGGCGGACAGGTCGGCGTGCCGGTGTTCGAGCGCGGCACGCAGGATCCGGTGCAGACGGCGAAGGAGGCGGTCGAGTACGCCCGCAGCCGCCAGCACGACGTGGTGATCTTGGATACCGCCGGCCGCCTGCACATCGACGAGACGCTCATGGACGAGCTGGCCCGCGTGCGCGAGGCCGTCGGCCCCAGCGAGATCCTGCTGACCATCGACGCGATGACCGGTCAGGACGCGGTGAACGTCGCCAACACCTTTAACGAGAAGCTGGGCATCACCGGCGTGATCCTCACCAAGCTGGACGGCGATACCCGCGGAGGCGCGGCGCTGTCCGTGCGCGCGGTGACGGGCAAGCCGATCAAGTTTGCCGGCACGGGCGAAAAGCTCGGCGATATCGAGCCGTTCCACCCCGAGCGCATGGCCTCCCGCATCCTGGGCATGGGCGACATGATGACGCTCATCGAGAAGGCGCAGGAGACCTTCAGCGAGGAGGACGCGCAGCAGTCCCTGGACATGGCCAAGCGCGTCAAAAACGCGGACTTCACGCTCGACGATTTTCTCGCGCAGATGCAGCAGATCAAGAAGATGGGCCCGCTCTCCGGCGTGCTCAAGATGCTGCCGGGCATGAGCAACATCGGCGACATCGATATCCCCGACGACGCGATGAAGAAGCCCGAGGCGATCATCCGCTCCATGAC
>CAMFCQ010000130.1 GCA_945948915.1 uncultured Clostridia bacterium
GCTTCTTTTCCTGCTCAAGCTTTTTGAGCCTGGCGTCCAGCGCATCCATCTGTTCGGTCAGCGCAGCCACCACCTCGTTGATCATCTGGCCAGCCCTGGGACGGTCCTCCGCCGCAAGCTGGCCCATGGAGCGGCGCAGCAGCGTCAATTCGCCCTTCTTGCCCATCAGCCTGACCTTCAGCGCGTCAAGGCCCGGCTTGTCGCTGATCTGCGCGAGCTGCGCCTGCGCGTCTTCCTGGATCTTTCGCAGTTGTTCTTGCATATCCATGTTGAGTTAAGCCCTCCTTTGATTATCAAAAGAAAAAAGCCCCGTCCGCAAAGGGACGAGGCTGAATTTCCCCGTGGTACCACCCAAATTTCACCTCGTGCATGCATGCGCATACAGTAAGGCCTTGACAAGATAACGGGTCATCCGTCCCCGCCTACATATCAGCGGAGCAGCTCCTGAGTGAATTTCCCGCAGCATGCCTAAACGGAATTCCAGCCTCGTCCCGTTCTCTCTGTAAGGCCGCCTGTACCGGGCTTTGTCTCAATCTTCGCCTTTAGGGTGTATTATACATGATTTCCCGGCGGATGGCAAGCAGAAAATGCTCAAGGCATCACTGCAGATACGCCGGATCGTCGCAGTAGCAGAACTCGCCGGGGCAGTGCTCGCGTCCGCAGGTCTCCGTCAGCTCGGCGACATCCATGGGCGGAAGCTCTTCCATCTCTTCCTTCATGGTCATCTCAAACAGATGGGCGGCAAAACGCCCCATGACGCGCTCAATCTCCTTCTCGTCGCTGGACACGACGTACTCCTTCGCGCCGTCCACCGTCCGATCCTCGCGCACGAGCATCAGCATGCCTTCGCCGCGCTCGATTTCGCTTCCGTCGTCGAGGAGAATGTATGTCTTTTCGCCCAGCCGCATGGTCGCCAGATGCCGCATGGACATCCGCCGTCCTTCGATGTCGCAGATCTCGACCCACTCGTCGTCAAAGAGCTCGTCTTCTCCAAATGACTGCGTCATGTGTTTCCCTTCAAAATGATGGTTGATGTGTTACGCTTCCTCGTTCTGCGCCAGATACGCCTCATACACCGCAGCGATGAGCGCCTCGTCCTCCAGCGACTGGTAACACGCGTTGCCCTGTGCATCCGTCGTGCTGCGCATGATGAAGCTCTCGTCCTGCTCGATGTCGCCGGTCGCCTCCGCACAGGTCAGCAGCACATAATCCTCTCCTGCATAGCGGATGTTGGCGCTCAGATAGAAGCGAATCGGGTTGCCGTCCTCGTCTTCCATCTCCAGGATGCCGTCGTCCACGTCCTCTTCGTCCTCGCCGTCGTCCGTCATTGCGGCGGCAGCGTCCAGATAGGACTGAAGGATCACCACCGCTGCGACCATGTCAACCTTCTTTTTGCGGTCCTCACGGCGCATGTTCGCTTCAAGCAGCGCGCTCTCTGCGAGCATGGTGGTCATGCGCTCATCGTAATACTCGACGGAAAGCCCCAGCTCCTCCAGCTTCGCGGCAAACTCCTTGACCTTCTCCACCTGGAAGCCCTGCGTGCCGTCCATATTGCGCGGCAGCCCGCAAAGGATGCGATCAGTCTCGTATTTGCGCGCAATCTCGGCAATATGGCGCGAATCCGGGCCGTATCCGACGCGCGTATAGGTTTCAATCGGCTGCGCGGTCACGCCGAGCGGATCGCTCACAGCGATGCCGATGCGGCGGTCTCCCACGTCCAGCGCGACGATTCTCTTGTCCATTTCTTGCTTCCTCAAACGTTCTTGGACAGATAGAACTGTACAAGCTCCTCAAGCAGTTCATCCCTGTCGATGCGGCAGATCAGCGAACGGGCATTCTGATAGCTGGTGATGTACGTCGGATCACCGCTGATCAGGTAGCCCACAATCTGCGTAATCGGATCGTAGCCCTTCGCAGACAGCGCGTGATAGACACACAGCAGGATCGTCTGCGCGTCCTGCGGATTGTCGCTGATGGCCTTGAAATGCTGCGTCCCCATATCCGAATTGATCATGGCGCGTCCCCCCTACAGGTTGTTGGCAGACTATATTATACACGATACGGCGAACGGTTTCAATCTTTTGCGCAGCAAATTCTTGCCGGTCTATCCCGTGGGCGCCAGACTGCGCGTCTGCCGAAGCGACCAAAGGAGGCTGCGCAGCGCCGCCGCCAGCGGCACAGCGAGCAGTATCCCCCAAATGCCCATCAGGCTGCCCAGCACAAATACGCTGACCAGCGCCGCCAGAGGATGAATGGACGTGCTGGAGGCCGTGAAGTACGGGCTGATGAAGTTTCCTTCGATCTGCTGCACCAGCACCACCAGAAAGAGCGCCAGCAGCGTCTGATGCATGCCCTGCGGCAGGCTGCTCAGCAGAATCGGGATGGCCGCCAGCACGGGGCCGATGTACGGCAGCACCTCAAAGATGGCCATAAACATTGCCAGCAGCAGCGCGTCCTGCACGCCCAGCAGCAGGAGTCCCAGATAGGTCGCCAGCCCGACAAATGCGCTGGTCTTGAGCATGCCGGACAGATAACCCATAGCCGCGTTCTTGCAGCCCTGCAGCGCGGAGAGCACCGCCGCGCGCCAAACCGGCGGCACGCACAGGAGCAGATGTCCGCCGATGCGCTTTCTCTCACAGAGCAGATAATACGAAAGCACCAGCGCAAACAGAATCCGCCCTGTCTGCGCAGCAAACGTCATGCCCGCCCTTGCGGCAAATGCTGTCACGCCCGCTGCCGCTGATGCGATCATATCGCCGGTGCCCTGCCCGCCCACGCCGCGCAAGCCCGCCCGTTCAAGCATCTCACCGATGCGCTGCATGAGTGCCGTAAGCGCCGGGGCATTGCGGCGGATCAGGTCGATGGAATGCGTCACCAGATACGGCACAAAGGCCGAAACGATCATCAGCGCCAACAGCAGCAAACCGCCTACGGCCACGCATGCAGCCCAATGCGTGCGAAATCCGCGCCGTTCCAGCGTCCGGCAGACCGGCGCCAGAAGGAGTGTGAACACAGCTGCAAAGGCGAAGACCGCCGCAATGCCCATGACCGCGCTGCGCCTTCTGTACAGGTACAGCATCAGAATCAGCGCGCCCAGCGCATAGACCAGCATTCTTCTGGTTTTCATACCAACGCCTCCTTTTGCCCTGTTCTCATAAAGAGAAAGGGAAAGCCCTGCGGACTTTCCCTGTTCCTCACCTTATTTTATCCAGCACTCTGCGACCTGTTTGACCAACTGCGGGCCGTTTTTCGCCAGTACGCGTTTCATCCGTTTTCCCTGCGGCATCATCATCAGTCCCGCGCCGACAGTCAGTCCCAGCAGACCGCCGGCAGCCATCCCTTTCATGGTGGATACGCGCATCTCAGTTTCACTCCCTTGAAACAATCAGCCCACTGCCCAGGGAAGCGGGAACGATCAGGCTTCCGTCCGTGCCGTCTGCGATATAGTAGGAAAACGCCCAGAACCGCTGACGGCTGCTCGCCGGCCAGTAGCCCGGCATGATCTCCACGGCCAGGATGTCAAGCGTCTTCTCGTCCACGGCATAATCCGTCACGCAGCCCGTGAGCATCCCGGTGGTATCCCGCACGAACGGACTGTCCGCCTTTTCGTAGCTGCGCTTGTATTTTTCGGACTGATCCGCCAGAATAAAGCCGTCGGCAATCGCCTGCACGTGCTGCCCGAGCACCACCCTTTTCCCGCGCATCCCGCAGGAGACCACCAGCGCATGAACCCTTTTTCGCGCCGTGTCCAGGCTGATGCTTTGCAGAAGGCCGATCTGCCGGCTGCAGCAGATCACCGGAATATTGCGCAGCGCGCTCATTCTGATCATGCTGTTTGCCGCCCCGCTTTCACCGTGCTGTGAGCCTGAGCATATCGTTTGCATCCCCGCGCCGAGGCATGCTGGCAATTAAAGAAAAACAAGCCCCGCATCTGCGCAGGAGCTTGTCCATCTTCTGTTCATCAGACATCTTGACGTCCGTACATCTGCCGAAGCAGCGCTGCGGTGTACCACACCAGAGCCGCCAGCGATAAGGCTATCGATAGTCCGAGCAGGAGATCCGCGATTTGCCGCATAGCCATAAACCGCGTAACCATCGAGAGGATGAATGACACGGTCGTCACCTTGCCGATGGGCAGCGCATAGACGACGCTGCCCTCACGCAGCGCAGCCGCGCCGCCGGCAATCAGGATCGCTTCCTTGCCCAGGACGACGGCCATCACCCAGAGTGGGATCTGTCCGTCCGCAACAAACAGCCCAAGCAGTGTCAGAAGCGACAGCTTATCGGCAAGGGGATCCAGCAGCTTGCCCAGCGCGGTAATCTGATGAAACCTGCGCGCGATAAATCCGTCCGCCGCGTCGGTGAGCATGGCCAGCAGATACACCGCCAGCGCGCCGCGGGCATCGCCCATACGGTAACGCCAGACGACGGCAGGCAGCATCGCCATGCGCAGCACGGTCAGCAGATTGGGCACGTTGAACGGATTTTCCTTTCGAATGCTTTCCACATTCGATTCCCCTTTCAGCCCGGCATTCTTGGCCTCACTCGTCAAGCTTTCTCAGCGCCGGTGTGCCCGGATGAAATCTACCCTTGGTAATGGGCGGATTACGCGTTCATCAGCGCTTCACGCTGCTGCGCGGCAATCTCGCTGTCCAGATAATCGTCATAGCTCTCGCGGCGATCCACCAGACCGCCCGGCAGGAGCTCCATGATGCGGTTGGCCACCGTCTGGATGCACTCGTGATCCTGCGTGGCAAAGAGCATGGAGCCGGTGAACTCGATCATGCCCTTGTTCAGCG
>CAMFCQ010000131.1 GCA_945948915.1 uncultured Clostridia bacterium
GCGCGCCGCTCTGTGCCCGATGCACGTTTCTTTGTTTCTCAACGTTCCTTGCCCAGCGCGCACAGGGCGAAAAGAACACGCCGCCTGCGCGATGTGTTCCGTTCTATAGGATTACTTTTTCGCGTCGGACGGACGCACTTTTTCCCACGCCTCCCGGCTGATCGCATACACGCAGGTGATGCCGTTCGCTTCGTCGGGATACTCCTTCAGCTTCTCCATGCCCAGCGCCATCGCCGTGGAATAGGATGGGACATTGGTGTATTTCATGTAGGAATACACGCGGTCAAACCCCTTCTGCTCAAAGGCCCAGTCCCGCACGGCCCGTCCCGCCTCGCTGGCATAGCCCTTTCTCTGGCAGTCCCTGCGGATGTGGTAGCCGATTTCGGGCAGCATCTCGCCGTCGATGCACTGCAGCGTCAGGCCGCAGTCGCCGATCATCTCGCCAGTTTCCTTCAGGATCACCGCCCAGAGGCCGAAGCCGTCCTTCTGATAGCGTCCGATGTTCCGCGCAATCCAGTTGCGCACACGCGCTTCATCGAAGGTATACGGATAGTGCTGCATGATGTCCGAATCTGCCAGCACCGCATAGAGCGCGTCAAAGTCGTCCGGCGTCATCTCCCGCAGCATCAGCCGCCCGGTTTCAAGGATCTTCTTCATCTTCATCCCCTCGCTTTCTCCCCCATCATACCACATCGGGCGCGCCTTTTCCCGACTTTCCTTGCTGAAAGGGAAAGGATCATGATGCTCAGTACGCCGCCGACGCGCTGGGCATGATCAGCGCCGCGATGATGTACGCCAGAAAGCCGCTGCCGCCCATGGCGCAAAAGAGCACCCAGGCCAGCCGCACCAGCGTGGGGTCGATCCCCAGATACTCCGCGATGCCGCCGCACACGCCGTCCACCATCTTATTGCTGCTCGATTTCGTCAGCTTCTTCATACTTGAATTCCTCCGCTTTCTTCTTTTTGTCCCCAGCCAGACGGATATGCCAGGCCGTCAGGAGCATACAGGCCGCCGCCGCCCATTCAAGCGCGCCGATCGCCGTTCTGCCGCATCCCATCATGAGGGTTCCGGAGCAGGCCATCAGCCAGCCGGCAAGCATCCGCATGCGGGCGCTGACATGGACATCCTGATCCATGGCGCTTCACCTCTTTACGCGTCTATTGTACAGGAGAATTCGGCCGTCCGATAGACGCGTTTTGCAGGGGAATGTGTCCGATTTGCAGGTATGACCGGTTCTCTGCATCAAAACAGGCATCCGCTGCCGGATGCCTGTTTTGTATGTATGATGGATTGGGTCTGCCCATCAGACCTCTTCTTCGCTTCGCGCGCTTTCCGCCGCAGCTTCATCCTCCTGCCGGATGCGCTCAAACACCGCGTCGATCACCTTTTTCTGATGGCGGGTGAATTTCCTTCCCTCAAGGAACCTCTGCGCCATCTCGGGCCGCCGCTTCATCGTGATGTACAGCGACTCGGACAGCTGCCAGTCCTGAATGTGCGCGTGGTTGCCGTTCAGCAGCGGCTCCGGCACGGTGAGTCCCTCGAACTCGCGCGGACGGGTGTACTGCGGATGCTCGAGCAGGCCTGAGGAAAAGCTCTCCGTCTGCGCGCTCTCCTCGCAGCCCAGCACGCCCGGCACCAGCCGCGCCACGCTGTCCACCAGCACCATCGCGCCCAGTTCGCCGCCGGTGAGGATGTAGTCGCCGATGGAGATTTCCTCGTCGATGCACAGATCCAGCGCCCGCTGATCCACGCCCTCGTAATGGCCGCACAGCAAAATCAGTTCTTCTTCCTTCGCCAGCTCCTCGACCTTCTCCTGCGTCAGCGTCCTGCCGCGCGGGGAAAGGTAGATGCGCCTGCCCCGGAAGTCCTCACCCTGCACGTCGCGCATGGCGTCCACGATGGGCTGGGCCAGCATCACCATGCCCGCGCCGCCGCCATAGGGCGCATCGTCCGTGTTGTGGTGCTTGTTTTGGGAATAGCTGCGGATGTCCACCTCGCGGATGTCCAGCAGCCCGGCCTTTTCGGCGCGGCCCAGCATGCTCAGGTGCAGCGGCGCGAACATCTCCGGGAAGATCGTCAGAATCGTGATTTTCATGTTCAGTCGTCCTGCTTGTCCTCGGGCTGCACCAGCGTCATGCGCTGCGCCTCCATGTTTTCCAGAATGCCGTACATCTTTTCCTCCTGCGTATCGATTTCCAGAATCTCAATCTCGCGCAGGGTGACCGTCTCCTCCTCTGCCTCCCGGCCAAAGAAGTCGAGCAGCCGGATCTTGACGCGCAGGCCGTTGGCCTCCACGACGCGCCCGGTGATCATCTCGTTGCCGATGATGATGCTGATGATCTCGCGCCGCGCCTTGCACTCCAGCAGCACGCTCAGCAGCAGATCCGTGTCCTCCGCCGGATAGTCGGTGAAAAAGCACCGGTGGCGCTCCTTGTGGTGCGCCATCAGCATCGCCAGGCGCTGCTCGTATTCCTCGCCGGAGAGCACCTGGATCACGTCGCTGTTGCGGCGCACGCGCCATCCGTCGATCTGCCCCCACGGCGTCAGATCGCACATGAGCACATGCTTGGCGTCCACCGCCTCTACAAAGCCCGCGCAGAATCCGTCCGGATCGTTGGGATCGGTATAGATCGAGGCCAGCGCGCCCTGCGCGGCCAGGATGCGCAGCAGATAGACCATATATCCGTTGGTTGGCATATCAATATCTCCTCTTGGGCAGGTAGAATCTCCGGTTGCCCCATATATCCACAATCATGATGCACGGCTCGCCCGTGCACACAGGCATCTCCATCGTCGTCTGAAGTTGCGGCGTATTCGCGGTGCGCACGCTCGCCACGCAGGAGCGGTACATGTCCCCCTGCACGAAGCCCGCAGACCAGTGATCCACCGCATCCAGCCCCCTGACGTCCGCCTCGCGCGCCTGCACGCTGTCAAAGCTCATCAGGTGCACGGTATAGGAGGTGATGGCCGGGAAGACCTCGGCCTCCACAAAGCAGTCGTCCTCGCCGCACGGCGCCTCCACGTCGTAGCACACGCCCGACGGTCTGGCAAGCGTCGTCTGGCTCAGGCGCTTGCCCGCCACGGCAACGGCCAGCGGACTCTGATCCACACACAGGAACCGGCGGTTCAGGTTCGCCGCAGCCACCGCCGTCGTGCCGCTGCCGGAGAACAGGTCGCACACCAGGTCGCCCTCCTGCGTCGAGCAGCGGATGATGCGCTCCAGCAGGCGGACGGGCTTCTGCGTGTCATAGCCGGTGCGCTGCGGATCCTTCTGCTGCAAGTGGCTCACGTCGTCCCACACGTCGCCCGGATACGCCGGCTCATCGTCGTAGTAGCGGTATTCCTTGCCGGCGGACATGATGGAGCGGTAGCTGCGGCCATCCTCGTCAACGCCGCGCTTCATGTGGTTGCTGCGCATCTCGCCCCGGGGAACCGGCACAGCCTTGAGGTTGAAGTAATACGAGCGCGACTTCGCGTAGAACAGGATCACGTCGTGCTTCCTGGGGAAGTACGTCCGCGCCCGTCCACCGGACTGATAGGACCAGATGATCTCGTTGAGGAAGTTGCTCTCCCCGAAGATCTCGTCCATCAGCAGGCGCAAGTGCGCGTGCATGCGGCAGTCGATGTGCAGGAAGATGGTGCCTTCCTTCTTCAGCAGGTCGCGCGAGAGCGTGAGGGCGTCGCGCATCATGGAAAGATACGCCTCGCGGCTGGGCCAGCGGTCGTCGTAGGCGGGCAGGGTCAGCGAAGGCGAGCCGGTCCTGTAGCCCTTCTCCCCGATGCGCACCTTCATGTCAAACCGCTTGCCCGTGTTGAACGGCGGATCCAGGTACACCGTCTGCACGGAACCGGCGTAGCGCGCAAGCAGCTCCTCCCTGCACGCAGGAACGGCAGCCTGCATCAGCACGCCCATGCTCTCCTTGCCCAGATGGCGCTCGGCGCCGCAGCGGATATAGGTCGCACACATCGTTTTTCCCTCCCACCGTAAACGGATGCATTCCGATAGTCATCCTGAGTATATATTATACTGTTTTTGGCTCGCATTGACAAGGGATTCGCAGGCGGATCGCGGAAGTATCATCAACGAAAAAGCGCCTCCGCGCTGTAAGCCGTTTACAGTGCGGAGGCGCGGGAAGAGCGAAGACTCAGCCCTTGGCCAGCTGCTTGCCCAGCAGGCGGCCGAACGTCACCGTGCGGCCGCAGGCCATGCCGGTGGAGAGGTTCGGGTAGGTGTTGGCAAAGTAGCAGCCGCTGTCGTTGCCCACGACGTAGAGGCCCTGGATCGGGTTGCCCTCGGTGTCGATGGCGTTCATGTTCGTGTCAATCTGGATGCC
>CAMFCQ010000132.1 GCA_945948915.1 uncultured Clostridia bacterium
GCCGGGAAGCCGCTGATGCCCTTGTAGGCCGGGGTGGCGGACATGCCCGAGACGAGCAGCGCCAGACCCGAGTACAGGAAGCTGCCGCCGAGCGTGACGACCATGGGCTGCACGCCGCAGTAGGCGATGAAGAAGCCGGACAGCAGGCCGCACAGCGCCGCCACGAGCACGGAGATGACCACAGCCAGCCAGACGTTCATGCCGGCGTCGCTCCAGAGCACGCCGATGATGATGCTGGTCAGGCCGATGATCGAGGGCGCCTGGATGTCGATGCCGCCGGTGATCATCACCAGCGTGACGAACAGGGAGATGATGCAGACGCTGATGTAATTGACGATGCTGTTCATGATGGACTTGGGCCTAAGGAACTTGGGATTGGCCGCGCCGAAGACCACAAACTCCAGCACCAGGAACACCAGCAGGAAGACCTCCCAGTGCTTAAAGACCTTTTTCAGCAGATTTTTCATTGCTTCGCGCCTCCTTCCGGCGTGTGCTCCGCCGTTCTGGAGAGAAGGCGCTTTCTTCTGGCCATTTCAACGGACCGGCGCTGAGCCAGCGCGTCCACCACGACGATCACGATCAGCATGACGCCGGTGATGGTGTTGTCATAGGTGGAGGGCAGGCCGATGAAGACCAGGAGCCTGCTGATGGAGGACATGATGACCGCGCCCAGCGCCGCGCCCACCATGTTGCCCAGGCCGCCGGACAGGGAGATGCCGCCCAGCACGCACGCCGCGATGGCGGTCATCTCGTAGCCGTTGCCGGCCACGGTCATGACCTGACCGTACTTGGAGGCGAAGACGAAGCCGCCCAGGCCTGCGAACAGGCCGCACAGCACATAGGCCAGCACCTTCGTGCCCAGCACGGAGATGCCGACGAGGTTCGCGCCGCCGGCGTTGTCGCCCACGGCGATGAAGTACTTGCCCTTGCGGGTTCTGGTCAGCACCAGATGGGAGACGGCCACCAGCGCGACGGCGATGGCGTAATACACCGTGATGCCCGCCAGCAGTGTCCTGTTGCCGTAGCTGGAGATGGCGCCGCCGAAGTTTTCCACCGTGCGTCCGTCGGTCAGGATGTAGATCAGGCCGCGGACCACGCTGTTGGTGCCCAGCGTAAAGATCAGCGAGGGAACGCCGAAGTAGGCGACGCCGATGCCGTTGCACAGGCCGATGAGGGCGCCGACCACGATGCACACCAGCAGCATGGTGGCGACGCTGCCGCCCTGCTGGGCGATCAGGCCCGTCATGGCGGCGGTGAGGCCGAGCGTGGAGCCGATGGAAACGTCAATCTCGCCCGTCATGATGACGAACGCGATGCCCACCGCCAGCAGCGTGTACATCGTGGCGGTGTTGAAGCAGCTGATGATGCTGGAATAATTGAGGAAGGCGGGGTCGGCGATGCCGGTGATGAGGAACAGCAGGATCAGGAAGATCAGGCTGGACATCCAGCGCGCCTTGAACAGGCCCTTGATTTTGCTCATGGTCACACCGTCCTTTCCTGCACGATGCCGAAGGAGGCGCTGGTGAGCACGTCCTGCGTGATTTCCTCGCGGCTGAACTCGCCGTTGATGCGTCCCTTGAACACGGTGACGGCGCGGTCGGCCAGCTCCACGACCTCCTCGATGTCCGAGGAGACCATCAGCACGGCCACGCCGGCGTCCTTGAGTTGGCGGATGATGCTGTACACGTCGCCGCGGGCGGCGGCGTCGATGCCGCGGGTCGGCTCGTCGAGAATGACCACCTTGGGCTTCGTGGACAGCGCGCGGGCGATGACGACCTTCTGCTGATTGCCGCCCGAGAGGCTGCCGATCAGATCCTCCAGGGAGACGATCTTGGTTCTGAAGTCATCGACGTACTTGCCGGCGATTTCCTTCTGGCGGCGGCGGTTCATGTTCACCCGGCCGATTTCGCGGGTGTTCAGCAGCGCCGACGTGGTGTTGGAAGAGATGGAGCGGATCTTGAACAGGCCGTGGTAGTGACGGTCCTCGGGCACAAAGTTGATGCCCTCCTTCAGGATGCGGCTGGTGGGCAGGCCGGTGATGTCGCGGCCGGCAAGCGTCACGGTGCCGCCGAGGGTCTTGTCGCGGCCGAAGATGGTGCTGATGAGCTCCGTGCGGCCCGCGCCGACGACGCCGGCGATGCCCAGGATCTCGCCCGGATACAGATCAAAGGAGATATCGCTGAAGCCGTAGCCGCTCAGATTGCGCACCTTGAGCACCGGCTCGAGCGCGTCATAGCGCACCGGCTCGTAGGCGCGCTTCCCCTGCTGCTGCACCTCGGCGCCGCCGGGCAGCAGGCCCTGAATCAGCATTTCCTTGGTGAAGTTCTCCACCGGGCCCTCCAGGGTGATCAGGCCGTCGCGCATGATGGCGACGCTGGTCGCAATTTCAAAGACCTCGGTGAGGCGGTGGGTGATGTAGATGATGGCGATGCCCTTGCGCTTGAGGTCCTGCACGACCTTGAACAACGCCTGCACCTCGCCGAAGGTCAGCGCGCTGGTGGGCTCGTCCAGGATGAGCACCTGCGCATTGCGCATCATGCCGCGCAGCAGCTCGACCAGCTGCTGCTCGGCGATGGAGAGCGTGTTGGCCTTGCGCTGAAGGCTGAGGGTCACGCCCAACTCCTCCATGTGCCGGCTCAGGCGCTTTTTCAGCTCGCTTTCATTTTCGCTGAAGCCCATGAGGATGTTTTCAAGCACCGTCATGTTGGGGAAGAGAAGCGGCTCCTGCGGCACCAGGTAGATGCCGGCCGCCAGCGACGCCGCCGGCTTGCCCAGCCTGGCGACCTTGCCGTCCAGCAGAATTTCGCCGGCGTCACAGGTGTAAATCCCCATGATAATCTTCATCAGCGTGGATTTGCCCGCGCCGTTGCCGCCGATGAGTGCGACCACCTCGCCGGCGCGCACGCTCAGATCAATCCCTTTGAGGACGACGTTCTGCCCGAACGCCTTCTTGATTCCGCGGACCTCAAGACGCGGCACGGGTGCTTGCCCGCTTACATTTGCTGCCATGTCGTTACTCCTGCGTTTCGTTGATACAAAGGTTCACATTCAACACATTTTATTGATGCTCACATTGTAAGCATTTCTGTGCATCTTGTCAAGTGTTATTTGGGCCATAAATGAGCATATTTGTGATATTGCACAATATTGTTTTCAACGCATGGATTAAAGCAAAGTATTTGTTTCTTGTTTGAGGACAAACAGTGCCTTGCTTTGTGCAAACTGAAAAATATGCTCATTTGTAGATTTGAGGTCTTTTGCCAATCGTGAATCAACTGGCGAAATTAGCGGAACATGTTTGTATTTGTAAAGGAATTGACATTTGCGTCGCCGGATGATATACTCTTTAGTAAATACAAATGTTCGGGATATAAATAATTGTTCGCCGGCGGCGCCGGGGGAGGAGAAGGGCTTGAACTACGAAGAATCGCTGATGGTCAAGGCGGCGTGGTACTATTATTTTGAAAACATGACCCAGCAGGCCATCGCGGACAGGCTGTCCATCAGCCGTATGCGCGTGATCAAGCTGCTGGAGGCCGCCCGGCAGACCGGCGTGATCCAGGTCAGGCTCCGCTCGGATGGCGTGGCCATGGTGGAGCAGAGCCGCCAACTGATAGAAAAGTACAATCTCAAGGACGTATTCCTGATCCCGGAAACCGACCGCGATGGCGGGCACCCCAATGAATCGATCGCCCGCGCCGGCGCGATGTACATCGCCGACCGCCTGGGCGACAACGCCTGTATCAACGTGGGCTACGGCGACACGCTCTCGCGCACGCTCAACCACCTGGCGACCATGGTGCAAAGCCCCGTGACCTGCATCTCGCTGACCGGCGGCGTGTCCAACTACCTGCCCAACACGCGCTCGGGCATCTTCAACGCCCGGCTGTACCTGATGCCCGCACCGCTGCTGGCCTCCTCGCCGGAGATGGCCGCAGCCATGCGCGGGGAGAGTTCCGTCAGCGAGATCGTCCGCATGAGCGAGCTCTCTGCATTCACGCTGGTGGGCATCGGCCCGATCACCGAATCGGCCACGGTGTTCCGCACGGGCGTGCTCGGCCCGACGGATATGTTCTACTTAAAGATGAACAACGCCGTGGGCGACGTGCTGTGCCACTTCCTGGATCGGGACGGCCAGCTCATCCCCTCGCCGATTGAGGACAGGCTGATCTCCACGCCGCTGGCGCGCCTCAGAGAGATGCCCAACGTCGTCGGCCTGGCCGCGGGCGCGGACAAGATCGAGGCCATCCGCGCGGTGCTGCGCGGCGGATATCTGGATA
>CAMFCQ010000133.1 GCA_945948915.1 uncultured Clostridia bacterium
TCCGGCGGCAACATCGACGTGACGATGATCTCCCGCATCATCGAAAAGGGCCTGCTGCGCGCGGGCCGCGTGAGCAAGCTGCGCATCCTGATGAAGGATCAGCCGGGTCAATTGGAGATGGTCTCCCACATCATCGGCGCGGGCGGCGCGAACGTCATGGCTGTGCACCACGACCGCACGGACGTGGATCTCGATATCCGGGACGCCATTCTGGAAATCACCATGGAGACGCAGGATCGCGAGCACGCGCAGCGCATCATCGCAGCGCTGCGCGAGGCGGGATTCACTGTGTTTTAATCGGGCACGCAGGGCTTCGGCCCTGCGTTTTCTGTTTGTCGGCTCCAAACCGCAGAGCAGCGCTTCTCTAGGCGTACAACAGCGGCGCATACGGCGCGGCGACAGGAGACCGCATGAGCAGCGCGTGAAACGGATGATCGAGCGCTGCGGCGGCAAGAGCCAGAAAGCGCGGGAGCGGATCGCCGGCCGGGCTTTCGTTCAGCAGCCGCTTGAGGTAGGTGTGCGGATGCGTCAGCGGGAGGGTGACGGCGTGCTGCGCCATGCGGCTGGCCGGGCCGAGCGGCAGAAACAGCGCGCTGAGCGGACCGCCTTCCTGCGCATCGGGAAAGGGCGGCAGCGCAGCGGCTTTGGCGCGCGCGCAGTCCTCCAGCTGCGCGGGCAGGGCACGCAGCGCGGCGTCGCAGTCCGCCATGCGCTCGCGCAAATACTGCGCGCAGACCAGGAGCGCGGCGCGCTCCACGGAAGAGCGGATGGGCGGATCAGACGCGAGCAGGGCCTGCGTCTGGCGCGCGGCTTCGTCCGGCTCGAGCACGCCGAGCATGCTGCCTGCGCAGGCGGCGAGCATCCGCAGGGCTGGCGGTGCATCATGGGACTGCGCCGCGTCAAAGTATGCGCGCTCGGCCATGGAGCGCAGCAGGGCTTGCTGATCCCCGGCCAGCGGGATGCGCTCCAGCGTCGGCGCGGCGAGCGCGGGCAGCAGCAGCGGCGCGCTGAGCCACAGCAGGAGGATGGGCAGCAGCGAGACGAGCGCCTGCACGCTGACGAGGGCAAGCGGCAGAAGCGCCGCGCCCATGAGCATGCAGCCCTGCGCGGAGACGAGGCTGTCCGGCAGGCGCAGGCGAGCCCACCTGGCGCGTGCAAACAGGCGGCACAGCAGCGCGTCCAGCGAGACGGCGGCGGTGAGCGGGAGCAGCGCCGTGCGCAGCAGCGCGCCGGGCAGCAGGCGCGGGTGCAGCAGGGCCAGCGCCTCCGGCAGAAGCGCCAGCGCCGTGAGCAGCGGCGCGCCGAGAAACGCGCTCAGCACAAGCAGCGCAAGCTGGACGGGCGGCAGAAGCGAGGACAGGTCGGCATGGCGAAGCGCGCGCAGCCGGTGTGCGAAAAAAAGATCAGGCAGCGTCAGCGGCGCGCGGCGCATGAAGAAGCAGCCGTCCGCTTCGGGCGAGGCGGAAACGGGCGAGGAGAGCGAGGCGGTGAGCGCCTCGGCGGTGTACAGCGTGGGATGGTTTGCAGGCAGCAGGCCGTCGCGCTCAAGCAGCACCTCGTGGGCGGCAGCGGGCGAGAGCGAAAAGCCGCAGGAGCGGACAAGCCGCGCAAAGGCGGTTTCCGGATAGGCGCGGGGATGGCGGATGGGCGCGGCGACGCGGCCTGACGGGGACTGCGCCAGCGCAGACAGCATGCGCGCGGGCGTATCCGGCGTGCAGGCGAGGCCGATGTCAGAGAAGAGTACGGCGTCAAAGTGTCCCTTCAGCGAGGCGGGCGAGACGGTAGCCGCGTCAAAGAGGGCCGAGGTCTGGCCGGAAGCGAGGAGCTGCGCGATCACCTCGCGGCAGGAGAGGACCTGCTCGGCGCCCAGATAACGGCGGCTGGCGTCGTCCCAGACGCGGCGGCGGGCGAGCAGCATGAACTGCCCGGGTCTGCACGCGTTCATGGCCATCACGCCGGACTGAAGGCGGCGAAGCAGGGGCGCGTCCTCCGGAAGATGTGCAGCGCCGGCCGCATGAAAATCCGCAAAGAGGAGAAGCGTATGATCAGCGCCGTCCGTGCGCAGACGGCGCATCTGCCGCAGCGCGTCGTCCGCATCCTCCTGCGCGCGCAGACAGCAGGAGACGACATGCACAAGCGAAAGCGCCATACAACCCCTCCCTGCCAAGGTGTGTCACAGCAGCATTTTGCTCAGGCGGCGCCGTGCTTATGCGGCAAAAGCGCGCACTGACCCGGCATAAAATCCGCCCGGCGCGCATATCTATGGCCAATGGGGGCAAAAAACGCCTGAAAAACCGGTGCAAACCAGAAAAAATGAGGATATGCATGCGTTTTGAGGATTGATCTTCTTTTATAAGTGTGCTATAGTATAGGATAGCGTTTTGGGTTTTCCGGGATGCTGTGAATCATAAGCAGAACAAATCATCAATGATTGATATTCAGGAGGAGCAAAAGCACATGAGCACCACCGTAGAGAAGATTGCCAGCAACAAGGTCAAGCTGTCCTTTGACATCGACAGCGCGAAGTTCGACGAGGCGATGGGCAAGGCGTACCTCAAGGTCCGCAATCAGGTGACCATCCCGGGCTTCCGCAAGGGCAAGGCCCCGCGCAAGCTGATCGAGAACATGTACGGCGAGGGCGTGTTCTATGACGAGGCCTTCGAGCTGATCTTCGACGAAGTGTACGGCCCGGCCGTGGACGAGAACAAGATCGAGGTTGTCGATCGTCCGGAGATCGATATCCAGGAGATCGGCGCGGGCAAGAACCTCAAGTTCACCTGCGAGGTCTTCGTCAAGCCGGACGTGACCCTGGGCGAGTACAAGGGCGTGTCCGTGAAGAAGGAGACCACCGTTGTGACCGACGTTGAGGTTGACGCGCGCGTTGAGGAAGAGCGCAACAAGCAGGCGACCGAGACCGAGGTCGAGGGCCGCGCGGTGATCGAGGGCGATACCGTGAACCTTGACTATGCCGGCACCGTGGACGGCGTGGCTTTCGCCGGCGGCACCGCGCAGGATCAGACCCTCAAGATTGGCTCCGGCAGCTTCATCCCGGGCTTTGAGGAGCAGATGATCGGCATGAACATCGGCGAGGAGAAGGACCTGCAGGTCACCTTCCCGGAGCAGTATCACGCTGAGGAACTCGCCGGCAAGGCCGCCGTGTTCCACGTCAAGGTGAACTCCATCACCGAGACCCAGCTGCCGGCGCTCGACGATGATTTCGCCAAGGACATCTCCGAGTTCGACACCCTGGATGAATACAAGGCCGACATCCGCGCCAAACTGGAAGCTCAGGCTGCCGAGCGCGACAACAACAACTTCACCAACGCGGTGATCGAGAAGGTGCTGGAGAACGCGAGCGTGGAGATCCCGGAGGCGATGATCGAGCGCCAGATCGACTCCATGATGCGCGACTTCGAGTACCGCCTCATGGGCAACGGCCTGAAGCTGGATGACTTCCTCAAGTACACCGGCTCCGACATGAAGGCTTTCCGCGAGAACTACCGCGGCCAGGCCGAGAAGAGCGTGAAGGCGCACCTGGTGCTCGAGGCGATCGAGAAGGCCGAGGCCATCGACGCCACCCAGGAGCAGATCGACAAGCAGCTGGAGGCGTTTGCCGCCCAGACCGGCAAGACCGTCGAGGAGTTCAAGGCGTCCCTGTCCGAGTCCGATATCGAGTACTTCAAGGCCGACGCGATCCGCGACAACTGCGTGAAGTTCCTCGCCGACAACGCGAAGATCGAGGCCTGATTGGCGAAAGCCAGTCGCCTGCCGATTCGCATGTGATGAGGAGGCAATCCCATGATCAAGAATTACTATATGGAGCCGAGCGTCATTGAGAAGACGCCGTACGGCGAGCGCTCGTATGACGTGTACTCCCGCCTGCTCAAGGACCGCGTCGTGTTCCTGCGCGGCGAGGTGAACGAGCAGCTGGCCAACAGCATCGTGGCCCAGCTGCTGTTCCTGGAGATGGAGGATCCGGATGCGGAGATCTCCATGTACATCAACAGCCCGGGCGGCAGCGTCACCGACGGCATGGCGATCTTTGACACCATGCGCTACATCAAGCCGAAGGTCCGCACGGTGTGCCTGGGCATGGCTGCGTCCATGGGCGCGTTCCTGCTGATGGCCGGCGAGCCAGGCATGCGTCTGGCCCTGCCCAACAGTGAGGTCATGATCCATCAGCCCAGCGGCGGCGCGAGCGGCCAGGCGAC
>CAMFCQ010000134.1 GCA_945948915.1 uncultured Clostridia bacterium
AAGACGGCTGTCTTCATATTTCTTAATGAACTTTAGCTCCCTTTAGCTAACAATCCCTTCCTTTTGCGATTACGAAGGACTTCCCTTTTTTTTGCTTTGATGATATACTGTATCCTAGAAAAATGGCGGACTGCGCTGTTTTTGAAACGATGAGTATCCAAAAGGAAGTGGCCTTTTGCTCAAGGAAGAACTTAATACGGCGCACGATGCCTTTGCCCATGCCGATATCCGCGAGCTCAACCCGCTGCAGATGGCGTATGTCGGCGATACGGTGCACGACCTGTATGTGCGCAGCATGCTCCTGTCCCGGGGCATGGCCGTGGGCAAGATGCACCGGCAGGCGGTGCGCATGGTCAGCGCGGGCGCACAGGCGCGGATGCTGGCGTGCATCGAGCCGGAGCTGACGCCGGAGGAGGCGGATATCGCCCGCCGCGGCCGCAACAGCCAGGCCAAGCACGCCGCGCCCAGGCACGCCGACCCGGCGGATTACGCGCACGCGACGGCGCTTGAGGCCCTGTGGGGCTACCTGTACCTGTCGGGCCAGACGGCGCGGCTGGATGAACTGATGAAGCTTGCGCTCACGCGCACGGAGGATGTATGGCAAAAGCAAACCTGAAGGTGATGCTGCTGCGCGCGACGCCCGACCCGGACGAGGTCGTGGCGCTGGGCGCACGGCTTTGCTACGCGCAGGCGGATCTTGACGCGCTGCGCGAGCGTGTGGAGACCACGGATCAGCAGAAGTATATCGCGGGCGTGATGGCGCGCGGTCACCTGTCCGTGACGGAGCACGCGAGCTTTACGTTCGCGGTGGAGGGCGTGTCCCGCGCGCTGCTCGCGCAGCTGACCCGGCACCGCATCGCGAGCTTCTCCGTGCAGAGCCAGCGCTACGTCTCCATGGCGGACGGCTTTGACTATGTGATTCCGCCGTCCATCAGCGCGCTGGGCGAGCAGGAGGAGGCCGAGTTTATCCGCCAGATGGACACGATGCACGCATGGTATTGCCAATGGCAGGAAAAACTGGGCGGGGCGAAGGAAGCCGCGAACCAGGACGCGCGCTTCGTGCTGCCCAACGCGGCGGCGACGCGCCTTTTGATGACCATGAACGCACGTGAGTTGATGCACTTTTTCGAGCTGCGCTGCTGCAACCGCGCGCAGTGGGAGATTCGCGAGATGGCCTGGCAGATGCTCGCGGCGTGCCGCAAGGCCGCGCCCGCGCTCTTTCGGGACGCCGGTCCCGCCTGCCTCAGGGGCGCGTGCCCGGAGGGCAAGGCCAGCTGCGGCAGGGCGGATGAAGTCAGACAGAGATACGCTTCCCTTGAATGAACGGAAAGAAGGATACAATCATGGCATACTATGACAGCTTTACCAAGAAGCCCCAGAGCAAGCGCGACGACTGGCGCGACGACGAGATGACCCGCCGCCCGGCGCGCGACGGCGGCCGTGCCGTTGAGCCGGAGCGCCGCTATGGCGAGAAGAAACCGTACGGAGAGCGCCGGGAATACGGCGAGAAGAAGCCGTACGGAGAGCGCCGCGAATACGGCGAGAAGAAGCCGTACGGAGAGCGCCGGGAATACGGCGAGAAGAAGCCGTACGGAGAGCGCCGGGAATACGGCGAGAGGAAGCCGTACGGAGAGCGCCGGGAATACGGCGAGAAGAAGCCCTATGGCGAGCTCCGCGAGTATGGCGAGAAGCCGGCCTTCGGCGGCCCGCGCCCGGAGCGCAGGGATGCCCGTCCGGAGCGTCCGGTGCGTCCGGCACCGGCACCCATGACGCCGCCCGTGGAGGAGCCGATGGAGAGCAACCTGCTGGTGGGCCGCAACCCGATCCGCGAGGCGCTGCGCGCCGGACGCGACATCGAGAAGCTGCTGGTCGCCCGGGGTGAGCTGATCGGCTCCGCGCGCGAGATCGTGGCGATGGCGCGCGATGCCAAGATCATCGTGCAGGAGGTGGACCGCGTCCGCCTGGATCAGATGGCGCCCAACCATCAGGGCCTGATCGCCGTGGCGAGCGCGTACAGTTACAAGACCGTTGACGACATGCTGGCGCTGGCGAAGGCGCGCGGCGAGGAGCCGCTGCTGGTGATCCTGGACGGCGTGACCGACCCGCACAACCTGGGCGCGATCATCCGCAGCGCGGAGTGCGCGGGCGCGCACGGCGTGATCATCCCCGAGCGCCGCGCGGTGGGCCTGACCCCGGCGGCGGTGAAGGCCAGCGCGGGCGCGGTGGAATACCTGCCGGTGGCCAGGGAGGTCAACCTGAACCGCGTGATCGAGCGCCTGAAGCGGGAAGGCATCTGGATCTACGGCACGGCGATGAACGGCGAGGACTACCGCCGCGTGAACTTCTCCGGCCCGGCTGCGCTGGTCATCGGCTCCGAGGGCGAGGGCATGTCCCGCCTGGTGGAGGAGAATTGCGACAAGATCGTCTCCCTGCCGATGAAGGGCCATATCGACTCCCTGAACGCGTCCGTGGCGGCGGGCATCCTGCTCTACGCCGTGGCCGGCGCGAGGGCGTAAGCGATGAAGCCGCTGCTGCTGGTGGACGGCTACAACGTCATCGGCGCATGGGATGTGCCCAGGGCAGAGCATCTGTCCATCGACGAGGCGCGTGAGCGGCTGGTGCACCTGATCGCCGATTACGCGGGGTACTCCGGCGAGGAGGTGGTCGTCGTCTTCGACGGACACTACACCGACCGGATGACACGCTCCCGCCAGATGGTGCACGGCGTGGAGGTGGTCTTCACCAAGCATGCCGAGAGCGCGGACAACTACATCGAGGCGCAGTGCGAGCAGGCGCCCCGGTGGCGGCAGGTGCACGTGGTCACCAGCGACGCCGTGGAGCAGACGGTGGCCATGGGACGCGGCGCCGTGCGCATCTCCTCGCGCGAGTTTCTGCTGCAGCTGACGCAGACCCGCGTGAGCGGGCGCAGACGCATGCGGGAAGAGAAGGTTTCCCGCGGGGACATCTTCTCCCGGCTGCCGCCGCATCAGCGGGAGATCTTCGACCGGATGCGCAAAGGGCTGGACGAATAACACCCAGGAGGACGGAATGTACAACGACTACGACGGCATGACCGACGAGGAGATCGCGCTGCTGGCGCAGCAGGGCGACGCCGACGCATCGGAATACCTGCTCAACAAGTACAAAAACTTCGTTCGCTCCAAGGCGAGGTCCTACTTCCTGGTGGGCGCGGATCACGAGGACATCGTCCAGGAGGGCATGATCGGCCTGTTCAAGGCGTTCCGCGACTTCAAGCCGGACAAGCTTGCCTCGTTCCACGCGTTTGCCGAGCTGTGCGTGACCCGGCAGATCATCACCGCCATCAAGACCGCGACCCGGCAAAAGCACATCCCGCTCAACTCCTATGTCTCCCTCAACAAGCCGATCTACGAGGAGGAGAGCGACCGCACGCTGATGGACGTGATCACCGAGGGCCGCAGCGCCGACCCCGAGGAGCTGCTCATCGGCCAGGAGAGCTACGTCTCCATCGAAAGCCAGATCGACGAGGCGCTCTCCCCGCTCGAGCGCAGGGTGCTGGCGGCGTACCTGGACGGCAAGAGCTATCAGGAGATCGCCAAGATGCTCGGCCGCCACGTCAAGAGCATCGACAACGCGCTGCAGCGGGTGAAGCACAAGCTGGAAAAACTCATCCGCGAGCGCAATCGCTGAGGCGGCGCACCCCCCCTTTTTCCTTTCAAAAATGTGCGCGGCGTATTGACAATTTACAGAGATTTGGATAGAATAATGGATGAATAAACCGGTTGACAGCCCCTTGCAGGTGTAGTTTAATGGCAGAACTTCAGCTTCCCAAGCTGATCGCGTGGGTTCGATTCCCATCACCTGCTCCAGAGCGACCACCGACAGTTCGGCGGGCGCAGAACAACTGTCAGCCGAAAAATCGAGGAGGTTATTCCAATGGCGAAGCAAAAGTTTGAGCGCACGAAGCCGCACGTTAACATTGGCACGATCGGCCACGTTGACCACG
>CAMFCQ010000135.1 GCA_945948915.1 uncultured Clostridia bacterium
TGGCACTGGCTGGCGCGCTGATAGCTGCCCTCCACGCGGCGGGTGTGCTGGTAGCCCGCGCGGATGGACTCGTGAATCGTGGGCAGCAGGCGCATCATCACGTCGTTGCCGGTGCATCTGGCGATGACGGAATGGAACTGCGCGTCATACGGCGTGTAGTTTTCCCCGTGCAGATAGGCGTTGTCCATCTTGTCCAGCAGCGCTTTCATCTCCTGAAGGTGCTTGTCCTGCCTGCGCTGCGCGGCCAGCGCCGCGACGTTGGGCTCGATGAGCAGGCGGGTCTCCAGCAGCTGCGCGATCAGATCCTCCTGATCGGCAAAGCGCAGGCCGAGCGGATCATCCGCCAGCCCCGGCATGGCGCACAGAAACGTGCCCTGTCCCTGACGGATATCGACGATGCGCTCCGTCTGCAGGATCTTGACCGCCTCACGCACCGTGGAGCGGCTCACGCCGAAGCGGGCCATCAGCTCGGCCTCGGCGGGCAGCTTGCTGCCGGTCTGCATTTCCTCCTGAATGATCATCTCTCTGAGCCTGTCGGCAATCTGCTCGGGCAGCTTTCGGGGCTTCTTTACCGTCTCCATGGCCTATCCTTTCCATCCGGCGTTATACAAAATCAACAACATCGGACATATCCATCACGCATATTCAACCAAGTGGTCAGTTGTCAGATCATTATATCACAAAATCACCCAATTTTCAAGGCGGATCCCGTGCAATCTGACGGGACGGCTTTGCGGGCGCAAAAAAAGCATCCGGGTCATGGAGACCGGGATGCCGGATTCGTCATGTCGGACTGAGCACACGCAGCGCGCCTGCGTCCACGCGGTAGCCGTCGCCGTCGACTTCAAGCGTCAGGACGGCGCTTTGCAGCGTTTCCTGTGTGGCGGGATCGAGAATCGCGATGGAAATCTCCGGGTTCTTTGCGCCCTCTGCCGGCGTCTGATCGCTCCAGACGACGGTTTCTCCGTCGCTGAGCGCCGTCGCGCCGACGCTGACGTATGCGCTCTCGATGGCGTCCCACTTGAGGAATACGCCGCTTGCGCCGCTGAACGAGAAGCTCACGTCCAGCGGAACGCCGTGTTCATCCATCATGCTCAGCGTGAGCATCAGGCCGGAGAGCGAGCTGTCCTGCGGGGTATAGCGGCGCATGGTGTCCACATACAGCGTGCTGCCGTCCGGCATGCCGAGGCTGAGCTGCATGAGCGTCTCCTCCTCGCGGATGTAGCTGAGCACGCCGGGCATGTAATTGGCCAGGATGGAGCCGTAGCCGCCGTTCTGGTAGAAATCGCCCATCTGCGCGTCGCGCCAGGCCTCGCGCTCCTCCGGGGAGAGCAGGCCGCGCTCGATGATCAGCTCCTCGAGCTCGTTAAGAAACGCGTCATAGCTGTCCTCGAGCAGCAGCAGATCGTCCACGCTCAGCAGCGGATCGCCCTCCGCCGCCAGGGCGCACACGGGGAGGCATGCAAGCAGCATGAGCATGATGAGAAATCTGCGCATGATCAACCCTCCCTGTATGGACAGAATTCGAGTTTACTTCGTGAAATAGATGATATCGCTGACGCTGCGCTCGCGGGAGGTGCTGCCCCTGTTCACGCGCTCGCCCTCGAGCACCATGGTGGCGCTGCCGCCGCCGTCCAGGTTATAGGCGATGCGGCAGCCCTGCTCCACGAACACCTCCTGCAGCTCCTGCAGCGTCATGCCCAGGTCGCTCCAGCCGTCGCGGCGGCCGTCGGCGACGATGACGACATAGTGGTTCGCGTCCACCTGGCCAATCGCCGTGCGCGGCTCGCGGATGGTGTCCTTGGTGGAGATGTAGTACTTCTTCGGCAGCTCGGTGATCTCGTAATTGTCAACCAGCAGCGGGCCGAACATGAAGCTCTGCACCACGCCCGCCTCGATGTACTGCGCGCCCGTGCCCTGCTTGTAGTCCGTCGGGAGCAGCGCTTCGAACGTGCCGTCCGCATAGACCAGCAGCTGATGGCGGGTGGTGGCCAGGTCGCGGTAGAGCTCGCCGCCGCGGATGACCAGACCGGACTTGTCCTTGTAATTGTAGTAGTCGCCGTTGATGGCCAGCACCGCGTCGTGACGCGCCGCGATGTCAATGGGGGCCTCCACCGCGTCCTTGGAGTACTTTTCGCCTGCAAACGCCGTCTTCAGCTGCGCGGGATCGTCCACGTAGATGTTGGCCACGTAGAAGCGCAGTTTCGTCTTGTTGAACGCGTGGCACCACTGATCGATGGTGATCTTCAGCGTGCCATAATCGTAGGTGTTGGTCTCCTCGATGAACTTTTCGTTCGGCTCGGTCTTGGCCAGCGCGCCCGCAGCCGCCGTGCACAGCACAGCGAGCGTGCACAGCAGTGCGATTGCCTTGATATGCCTTTTCATGAAAAAGCTTCCTTTCAAATAGCAGAGATGTTCCGGTACAGCGGTTTATGAGGGATTGGCCATGAACATGAGCACGTCGCTGACGGAGCGCTCCTTGCCGCCGGAGGGCATGTTCACGACCTCGCCCAGGAAGTACAGCGTCGTGGAGCCGCCGCCGTCCAGATTAAAGGCGAAATCCACGCCCTCATCCAGGAACAGCTGCTGCAGCTGCGGGATGCTCGCGCCGGTGGAATAGCCGTCGCGGCGGCCGTCCACGACGATGACGACGTAGTGCAGCGGGCCCTTCTGGCCGATGGCTGTGCGCGGCTCGTAATAGCCGTCGCCGCAGGCCACATAGAAGGACTTGGGAAGTTCGGCAGCCTGACCGTTTTCCACCAGCACCGGGCCGAATTCGAACGTCTGCCAGGTGTTTTCCTGCTCGAGCTTGTTGGCCACCAGGCCCTGCTTGCCGGAGCGGTCCGTCTGCGCGGAGAGGTTGCCGTTTTCATCGACGATCAGCAGGTGGTGCTTTTTGATGTTCTGCCTGCGCAGCACCTCGCCGTTGCGGATAATGACGCCCTCGCGGTGATAGCGGCAGAAATCCGCGTTGATGGCCAGCACCGGATCGTAGCGGCCAGCGATGTCGCTGACGGCCTCGTAGATGCCGCTGCGGAAATCGTCGCCGGCAAATGCCGTACGCAGCTGGCTCACATCGCTGAGCTGGATGTCGCACACGAAGTAGGTCATGCCGTTTTTCTGCTTTTGCTCGATGGAGACGCTCAGCCTGTCCGTCTTGTAGGAGAGCTCGCCCGGGGCATACAGCTTGAATTGGCTTTCCGGCTCCGGCGTCACGTTCGGGTCGGGCGTGGCCATGGCCTGCTCGATAATCGCCTGCTGGTCCTGCGTATCGATCGCCAGCGCCTGGGCCAGCTCGCTTTCCGGCTCCGGGGTCGGGCCGGGCAGGGCTTTGATCGTCTTTTCGTTTTGTATCTGCGCCCACCCGGCAAAGCGGGTCTGCACATCCGGCACGTCGCTCATCGGCGCGCTGGCGTTGCACAGCGTCAGCAGCATCACCGCGCACAGCAGCGTCATGAGCGTTCGATCCGTGCCCGGCCGGACGGCCGGAAGATCGAAGTACCGCTTTCGGAATTTGCTCGCATGCTCTGCGCGCGTTTCCTCCTGCGGCGGCAGGTCATATCGCCTGGTCGGGGTGCGCCGGAAGGAATCCAGCCCCCGCGCGGGCCGTCTGCGTTTCGCCATCCGCGAATCCGCCTTTCCTCATAAAGAATCAGCATCTATTATACTTCCTCCGCCGCAATGTGTCAAACGGATGGATGATTTATACTATTCTCAAATAGAAACGAGCTATAAGCGCGAAGCGAAGAAGGGGTC
>CAMFCQ010000136.1 GCA_945948915.1 uncultured Clostridia bacterium
CAGCGGAGCCGGTGCCCCTGCTCATATTTTCAAAGAGCCATTAGCAGATTTCTAAATTTTCGGCCCGATTTCTAACGCGCTTTTTCCTTCATTAGAATTTCCATGCTAATTATTTTGCGCGACGCTGCAAGCCGTTCTGAGAAGACAAGACAGCCTGGCTTGTTTTTCACTGTTCTTGAGGGCTTTTTTAGGCAATTCGGGGATTGTTTTGGTGCGCGCTTCCCGGTCCCCCGCATCCCTCTTTGAGGACGTCAATTAGATGGGATTAGCGGATTCAAAGATTCCCGTTTGCATTTCTACCATCGCTCAGAAATCCTTGCACCCGGTCTTCTCTCTCCCCTATGAGGGAAGGCTTCCGAGGGACATAATAGTGGAAGAGAAACAGAAAACCTGCTATAATAGTGGCTATGGAATCACACTGTATGACGAGGTGCATGTACATGAGTAGGAAACTGGTTGCGTACTTCTCCGCGAGTGGTCATACTGCCAAAGTGGCTGAGCATCTTGCTGAAGCGATTGGCGCGGATCTGTTTGAAATAGCCCCCAAGGTTCGATACACGAAGAAGGATCTGGACTGGCAGGATCAGGCGTCCCGCAGCTCCGTTGAGATGTGCGATCCTTCCTGCCGGCCTGAAATGGAGATGCTCCGTGACAACATGGCAGACTATGACACGGTCTATCTGGGCTTCCCCATATGGTGGTATGTCGCGCCCAGGATCATCAATACCTTCCTTGAGGCTCATGACCTGTCCGGCAAGACCATCATTCCCTTTGCAACGTCCGGCGGAAGCGGGCTGGGCGATACGGTCAAGCTGCTTGCGTCCAGCTGCCCGGAAGCCAGATTCCTGAACGGAAGAGTGTTCAGCCCGTCTGCAAGTCAGACTGAGCTGCTGCAATGGGCGAATCAATGCTCCTGAAACGATTCTGTCCTGCGTAAACCCCAGCCCCAGATCGTATCCCATCAGCCGTCCAGAGAGGGGGAATCACCCGTGTGTGGTCGCTACTACATCGACGAGGATGACCTGTCCGATGAACTCAGCCGGATTATCGACGAATTGAACCGCAAAAAGACGCCGGAAGGGCTGAAAACCTCCGGCGAGATCTTCCCCTCCGATATTGTTCCGGTGCTGGCGAACAGCCGGAAGCAGGATGTCCAGCCCTTTGCCATGCGATGGGGATACGCATTCCCCAACGGTCGCCCCATCATCAACGCCCGCTCTGAAACCGCTGCGCAAAAGCCCATGTTCAAAGACGGCATGCGCCAGCGACGCTGCGTCATCCCCGCCAGCCACTACTTCGAGTGGGAGAGGCACGGAACAGCACGGACGAAATACGCCATTCGCCCTGCACACGCGGATACGCTGTATCTGGCAGGCATCTACCATCTGGAGAACCATGACGGCGTGATCGTCCCGGCGTTTACCATCCTGACCCGAGACGCGGCCCCGGGCATCGCGTTTATCCACCCCCGTATGCCGGTGCTGCTGCCGCCGGACGCCACTGCCGATTGGCTGAATCCGGGCTATAACGCGGAGGAGGTCATTGCTGCCGCCCTGACGGATATGGAATACCAGTCTGCATAAGAATCCGATTCCAACACAAGGAGGAAAAGCCATGCCGCTTGAGATTGTCAGAAACGATATTACGAAGATGTCGGTGGATGCCATCGTCAACGCCGCCAACACGACCCTGCTGGGCGGCGGCGGTGTGGACGGCGCGATCCATCGTGCCGCGGGGCCGCAACTGCTCGAAGAGTGCAGGACGCTGCACGGCTGCAGAACCGGCGAGGCGAAGATCACCCGTGGGTATCGCCTGCCGTGCAAATACGTCATCCACACCGCAGGCCCCATCTGGCAGGACGGTCATCACGGCGAGCACGAGCTGCTGACCGCCTGCTACAAAAACTCGCTGGAGCTTGCGGACAAATACCACTGCGAGAGCGTGGCCTTTCCCCTGATTTCCTCCGGCGTCTACGGCTATCCCAAGGCGCAGGCGCTCAAGGTGGCGATGGACACCATCACGCAGTTCCTGCTCGACCACGACATGACGGTCTACATCGTCGTGTTCTCGAAGGACGCCTTTGAGGTCAGCAGCAAGCTGTTCAAGGATATCGAAGCCTACATCGACGACGTGTATGTCGATGAGCACCTGAGCGCGCCCAGCGAATCCATGCGGATGCGGCTTCAGCGCCGGTATCTGGAAAAAGCAAAGGCAACCGAAGCGGAGCCGGAGGAATGCTGCGCGCCGTCCATGGCTTCGGACGCCCGCCTGGATGATATGCTCAGTCAGGTGGACGAGAGCTTCGCGCAGATGCTCATCCGCAAGATCGACGAAAAGCACATGACCGATGCGCAATGCTACAAGCGGGCCAACGTGGACCGCAGGCTGTTCAACAAGATCAAGAACATCCCGGATTATAAACCCAGCAAGCAGACGGCGCTGGCGTTTGCCATCGCGCTGGAGCTGTCGCTTAATGAAACGAAGGACATGCTCATGAAGGCGGGCTTTGCCCTGTCCCACAGCAGCAAGGCGGACATCGTCGTCGAATACTGCATCATGACGGGCAACTACGACATCATGGAAATCAACCAGATTCTCTTCAAGCTCGATCTGCAGCCGCTTGGCTACTGATTTGTCGCTTTGGAAGCGACCACAAGCCTCCCTGTTTTTGATAGACTGTGTTCATCAAAGACAGGGAGGCGTTTTTCATGATTGGAGCGATCATCGGCGACATCGCCGGCTCGACCTACGAGTTTCACAGCATCAAGACAAAGGACTTTCCGCTGTTTGCGCCAGGGAGCAACACCACCGACGACAGCCTGATGAGCATCGCGGTGGCCAGCGCGCTGATGCAGACGGGAGAAGGCCATGACGGCTTCAAGAGCCATGTCGTAACCTCCATGCGGCAGATCGCCGCGACGTACCCCTGCCCCATGGGCGGCTACGGCGGGCGCTTCCGTCACTGGCTGGTTTCCCCTCACCCCCGCCCCTACGGCAGCTTTGGTAACGGCTCCGCGATGCGCGTGTCCCCGTGCGGGGATGTCGCCGCCACGCTGGACGAGGCGCTTGAGCTGGCCAGGCAGGCCGCCGAAGTGACGCACAACCATTCGGAGGGCATCAAGGGCGCGCAGGCCGTTGCGGCGGCGATCTACCTGGCGCGTACCGGGGAGAGCAGGGACGGCATCCGCAGCTACATCGAGCAGCACTTCTATCCCCTTGCGCAGACGGTGGACGAAATCAGGCCGCGCTATCGCTTTGATGAAACCTGTCAGGGCACGGTGCCGCAGGCCATCACCGCGTTTCTGGAGTCCGTGAGCTTCGAGGACGCGCTGCGCACGGCGGTTTCCCTCGGCGGGGACTGCGACACGCTGACCGACATCACCTGTGCCATCGCCTGGCCCTTCTACGCACGAAACGGCTTGGATGATACGATGGTGCGCCTGCGCGACGCAGCGCTTGCCCTGCTCCATGACGACCTGCGCGAAATCGTCATCCGGTGGGAGGAGCGCTATGGCGGGTACACAACAACGGTAAACAGCAAGGCTGACTGAAAGGAGCAACAACCATGAAAAAGAATCTGACGGAGCTTGTTTTCATTCTGGACCGCAGCGGCTCCATGGCGGGGCTGGAAAAGGACACGATCGGCGGCTTTAATTCGATGATTGCGCGGCAAAAGGCCGCTGAGGGCGACGCGCTTGTTTCGACGGTACTCTTTTCCAACGAGAGCAAGGTTA
>CAMFCQ010000137.1 GCA_945948915.1 uncultured Clostridia bacterium
CCATCATGTTTCAAGGAATATTCAAGTCCGTCTGTAACAAATGAACGAACAGATTCCGGGCGCTGCAGCACGAAGCTGCCCAAACGCAAAAAGGGGATGGAACCGTTTCCGGCCTCCTCCCCGGGTTGGCTTTTCTACGAGACAGGTTACTCCTTCACGCCGCCCAGCGCGACGCCCGCGATGATGTATTTGCTCAGCGCGAAGTAGACCACGAACAGCGGCAGCACCGTCAGCGACAGCGCCAGGTACACCGTGCCGTAATCCGTGCGGAAGCGGTCGCTCTTGAGCAGCGAGACCGGCATCGGCATGGTGTACTTGTTCTGCGAATTGATGAGCATCGTCGGCTCAAACAGCTTGTTCCAGCTGGCCACGAAGGTGAAAATCGCCTGCGTGGCCAGAGCCGGCTTCATCATCGGCATCGCGATGACGTTGAACGTGCGCAGCTCGCTGCAGCCGTCGATGCGCGCCGCCTCCACGATCTCCAGCGGCAGGCCGGAGATCATGTACTGGCGCATGAAGAACACCAGCGACGGCGAGGCGATGGCCGGGACGATCAGTGGGATGTAGGTGTTGACCAGGTTCAGCTTGAACATGAAGGTGAAGAAGCCCACCATCGACACCTGTGTCGGGATCATCAGCACGACCATGATGAACGTGAAGGCCAGCTGCCGCCCGCGGAAGCGGTAGACCACCAGGCCGTAGGCCGTGAGCGTGGAGAAGTACAGCGCCAGCACCGTCGTGCAGGTGGCGATGAACATCGAGTTCCACATGCCCTGCAGGACGTTGAAGTTCTGGCGCTCGTTGAGCGTCTTCAGGTTGGCCAGCAGGCGGTCGCCGGGGATGAGGCTCATGCCCTGCTGGATGGCATAGTTGTCGCGCGTCGCATTGACGAACATCACGGCGAAGGGCAGGATGCTCATCAGGCACAGCACGATGCACACGACGTAGACGACGCCGCGCTCCATCGCCAGGGAGCGGCTGTAGCTGGAGTTCTTGCTCATGCTCTCGCCTCCTTGCGCGCCTTCCTCATGGCCTTGCGCTCACGGGCAGCGTCCCTGTCGCGCATGACGTAGAACAGGATAATGCTCAGCACCGCCGTCACCAGGAACAGCAGCACGGACACCGCCGCGCCGCGGCCGTAGTCCTTCGTGCCCGTATAGACCAGCTCCATGATGTACATGGTCACGGTCATGGTCATCGTCTTGGCCGGGGAGCCCTGCATCTGCATCATCTGCGGGATGTCGTACATCTGCATGCCGCCGATGAGGCTGGTGATCAGCGTGTAGAGCAGGATGGGCTTGAGCAGCGGCAGCGTGATCCTCGTGAAGATCTGGTTCGGGCTGGCGCCGTCCACCTCCGCCGCTTCGAACAGGCTGGGCGAGATGCCCAGCATGCCGGCGATGAGCACGATCATCGTGTGGCCGTACCACATCCAGAAGTTGATGAACGAGATGATCAGCCGCGTGTGCCAGCCTTTTTCCAGGAAGAAAATGGCTGTCAGCGCGGCGGTGCCGGAGTCGGCGTAGAGCGCCTTGTCGATCACGCCCAGCTGCGCCAGGAGCGAATTGACCGGGCCCTGCGGATAGGCAAACAGCGAATAGAACAATACGGAAATGCTGGCGGCCGTGATGATGTTGGGCATGTAGATCATGACCTTGAAGGCGCCCTGGCCGCGGATCTTGAGCCGCGTGTCGGTGAACCACTTGGCCAGCAGCAGCGCCAGCAGAATTTGCGGAACGAAGTTGATGAGCCACATCACCGCAGTGTTTTCAAACGCCTGCAGCGTGCTGCCCTTGACCAGCACGTTTTTGAAGTTCGCCAGGCCCACGAACGTCGGCCCGACGACCTTGTTGGTGCCGGTGATCATATATTTTTGGAACGCCAGGTAGATGGTGTTCAGCAGCGGATAGGCCTGGAAGACCAGGTAAATCAGGAAGAACGGCGCGATGAAGAAGTAGCCGTAGCGGGACAGATCCACGCCCTTGGCATGCCGCCTTTTCGGCGCTCTGTTTGTCATGCGATTCACGCTCCCTCAAGCAGTGCGGCAGGGCATCCGCCTGCCGGGTAAAATAGGGAGGGAGGCTCCCTGAACCCTCAAGGAGCCTCCCTCGTCAATCCTGTTGGACTGGCCCGCAGCGGACGGGCGCAGGCGAGTGAATCGGATGATTACTCGGCGGTCAGCTCCGGATACATATCCACGACAGCATCCTTGAAGTCCTGGATCGCGGTCTCGTAATCCTTCTCGCCGGAGGCGTAGGCGTTGACCTCAGCATCCATGCAGATGTTGATGTTCTGGTCGTAGGCGCTCATCGCGGAGATGTCGATCAGCGGGGTCACGGCCTGGAACAGGCTGTAGTGATCCTGGCCACCCAGGAAGTCGAAGGCAAAGCCGGCATCGATGATCGCCTGGATCGCCTCGGTGTTGTTGACATAGTCCTTGGACTTGAGGCAGTAGTCCTGCATGGAACCGGTCTCGACGGTGAAGTACTCGATGATGTCCTTGGCCAGCGCCTTGTTGGTGCAGGTGGTCGCGGCGGTCAGCCAGGTGCCGCCCCAGTAGTACGGCTGCGGGCCGTTGACGGCAGCCCAGTCGCCATAGGTGCCCTCGCCGGGCTTGGAGCCGCCGGAGTTGCCGACCATCGTCCACTGGATGCCCCAGGTGGAGAAGAAGTAGCCCATGATGGAGTCGTTGCCGACGCCGGCGTTCCAGGCCTCGGTCCACGGGGTCGCCATGGCGGTGAGGTTCTCGTCGCGCAGGGTCTTGGCGAAGTCGAAGTACCACTTGACCTGATCGTCGATCACGAGGTTGTACGCCTCATCGACCCACGGGGTGGAGCGCACCGTGCGGACAACCTGCCACACGTCGCCGTTGGACGGGATCAGCTTGGTCGCGCCGGCGGACTTCTCGTTCACCTCGCGCGCGGTCGCCAGGAAGGCGTCCCAATCCTTGACCTTCTCCTGCATCTCCTCCGGGCTCTTCACGCCGAGGTACTTCTCAGCGAGGCTGCGGCGGTAGAGGAACAGGCCGGGGGCCGCCTGCCAGGAGGAGCCCTTGATCTGGCCGTTGCTGTCGGTGGCGACGGTCACGGTGTAGGGATACTGCTTGGCCAGCTGATCCGCCGTGATGCCGATCTCCTCGAGCGGGAGGGTGTACTCGGAATCGACATACTTGAGCGCGTAATCCGCCTCAATGAGGAACATGTCGATGTGCTCGCCGGCAGAGAGCGCCGCGTCCAGCTTCTGCTGATACACGCCGTTGTCGTTGGGGTTGACGACGAACTCGATCTGGTCGCCGTTGGGCAGGGTCATGGTGCCATCCTCCGCGACGGTGCCGCCGACGGCCGGGATGTAGTAATTCTGGAGCATGCCCTTGAACTCATCGTTCCAGGCGTAGATGACGAACTTTTCGCCGGTGGCGGGGACATCAAAATCGGTGGTGTAGGCTTCCGCCATCGCGGGAACCAGAGAGCACACCATCATGATGGCCATGATCAGGGCAACGAGTTTCTTCATGAGAGTTACCTCCTTTTTATTGATCATCCTTCCCGATAGAAGCCGCGGAAGGAGAATCTGCGTGTCATGCGTCCTGGGGCGCGGGGCCGAC
>CAMFCQ010000138.1 GCA_945948915.1 uncultured Clostridia bacterium
CAGCGCAGCGCGCTTCCCCTGAAGACGGCAGTCTTCATATTTCTTAATGAACATTCGCTCCCTTATGATCATTTAACTCACTTCACCGGGCTCCAGGTGAACGCCGTCTGGTTGTACACCAGCTCAAGCGCATCCCCGCTCTTCCTGTAAATCGCGGTGCCGTAGGGCGCAAGCTCCGCGTTTTCAAACCAGACGACCGCGTCGCTGGTGTTGACCAGGAAGACGTAGTCCCCGCGCTGGCTGGCGAACACGCCGTCGGCGAGGTGGCCCGGCCAGCAGGAGGAGACGCAGCCCTCGCAGATCAGCTCGTAGAGCGGCGCGTAGAAGTCCTCCTCAAAGCGGGTGGCGACGTAATATGCCTTGCCCTTGCCGAAGGAATTCACCGTCACGGCGGGCGCACCGGCGAAGAAGTCCTCATCGTAGACCATTAGCGGCTGCGCGCCCTCGAGCGCGGCGACCTCGCAGAGGATGGAGCCGCTGGCCGTCTCGGGCAGCTCGCCGCAGACGGAAACGCAGCGACGGGTCTCGCCGTCGTACATGGCGTCGATCTCCAGGCGGCGCACACCCAGCACGTCGGTGAGCAGGTGCGGCGTATCGCCGAGCCAGCACAGGTCGGTCTCGTTCACCACGCCGGACCAGTAGGTGACCACCAGCGTGCCGCCCGCGGCGACGAAATCGCGCAGCTTCGCGGCGAAGTCCTCGCGCAGCATGTAGAGCATCGGCGCGACGATGAGCTTGTAGCCGGAAATGTCGCTGTTCTCATCGATCATCTGCACATCGATGCCGTTGCGGCGCAGGCCCGTGTAGTGGCGCAGCAGCTCGCGCTTGAAGAACAGCCCCTCGTTGCGCGGACCCTGCGCGTCCTCCATCGCCCACTTGCTGCTCCAGTCGTAGACGATGGCGGCCTGCTTTTCGCGCGCCGCACCGGCGATGTCCGGAGCGATTTCCTTGAGAATGCTGCCCAGCTCGGCGCACTCCAGGAAAATGCGGTTGTCCTCGCGGCCGTCGTGGGAGACAATCGAAGCGTGGAACTTCTCGCTGGCGCCGCGCGCTTGCCGCCACTGGAAGTACAGCACGCCGTCAGCGCCGTGGGCCACGGTCTGCATGCCGGCCATGATGTTCACGCCTGGCTTCTTCACCTTGGAGATGGGCTGCCAGTTGGTCGGACCGGGGCAGTTTTCCATCAGCCAGAACGGCTGGCCCTTGACGGAGTACATCAGATCGTGCATGAAGCCCGTGTCCAGCGCCGTCTGCTCCAGCGTCTCCGTCGCCTTGTGCCAGGTGGGATAGGCGTCCCAGGAGGCCAGATCGATCTCGCGGGCCATGTCGAAGTAGTCGATGCCGTCGTAGAAGTACATCATGTTGACGCAGACCTTCGCCTCCGGCACGATCTCGCGCACGCTGTCGCGCTCCCATTTCATGAAGTCGATCGTCTGATGGGAGACGAAGCGCTTCCAGTCGAGCTTGAGGCCGTGCAGGGTGCGCTCGCCATGCGGCGCGGGGCTCTCGATCGCGTCGAAATCCGGGTAATCATGGCTCCAGAACTTGGCGTTCCAGGCCTTGTTGAGCGCCTCGATGGTGCCGTATTTCTCCTTGAGCCAGCTGCGGAACGCCTGCTGGCACAGCTCGCAGTGGCACTCGCCGCCGAGCTCGTTGGACAGGTGCCACATGATCACGCCGGGATGGCGGCCAAAGCGCGCGGCCAGCTGCTGGTTGATTCCCTTCACCTTCTCGCGGTAGACGGGGGAGGTGTAGCAGTGGTTGTGGCGCTCGCCGAAGAGGATGCGCTTGCGGTCTGCGCCCACGCGCAGTACCTCCGGATACTTGCACGCCAGCCAGGCAGGGCGCGCGCCGGAGGGCGTGGCCAGATCGACGCTCACACCGGCGGCGTAGAGATCGTCGATGATCTTGCCCATCCAGTCGAGGTTGTAGCGGCCCTCCTCGGGCTCAAGCGTGGCCCACGCGAAGATGCCCAGCGAGACGACGTTCACATTCGCCTTCTTCATGAGCTCGATGTCCTTTGCGAGGATATCGGGGCGATCGAGCCACTGATCGGGGTTATAGTCGGCGCCGTAGCGCAGAACGGGGGTGTTCATGGTGAGCGCTCCTTTCTGAAATCAGGCAGAATTGAGATGGCATTTTGCAGAGCGCCGGTTCGGGACTGCATGCCCGCCGCGCGCTGCGCAAGCTTTTTCATGGGCGGCCTGCCGAAAAACGGGCAGGGGATAAGCACGGTATAGCCCCTCCCGCAGGGGAAGTCAATTTGCAGGAGAGGCAAGGAAAAGCGCCTCCGGGCAGGTCGTCTGCGGCCGGAGGCGCTTTGCATCAGCGAAGACCTACCAGATGAACGGAAGGATCCGCCAGCGCACGCGCTGTGCGTACTCCGCGTAGCCGGGCAGGCCCTGCAGCAGCACGCGCTCCTCGTCCCTGATGCGCGCGGCGATGATCACCGGATACGCCAGCAGGACGGTCAGCGAGAGCCAGGAGCCCAGCACCAGCGGCATGGACAGGAACAGCACCAGCGTCACCGCGTACATCGGGTGGCGAACGATGCCGTACAGGCCCGTGTCCACGACCTTCTGGTTCTCCTGCACCTCGACGGTGCGTGAGAGGTACGCGTTTTCCCGCATCACCTCGGCGTAGAGCGCGTAGGAGGCGAGCAGAAGCACGCAGGCAAGATTCACGAGCCACCCGGGCACATGCGTCAGGCCGAAGCGGAAATCCAGCCCGGCCAGCACGAAGGAGAGCACAAACATCACCGCAGAGGCCGCGATTACGCCGGCCTGCACGGATTCCTTCTCCTTGCTGTGCAGCCGCTTTTCAAGCAGCGCGGGCGAGCGGACGAAGAGCACCGCGCCCAGCAGCAGCATCGGGATGAGCAGCAGCGCCATCAGCCGCAGCGCGCCGGGGAAGCGCACCGTGCCCGCGGGCAGAAAGAGCAGCACGCTCAGCAAAAGCGCGGTAAAGACATAGACGGCAAGGGCGCGCGCGAGGAGCTTGCGTCTTGACATGGCGGCTTCCCTCTCTTGTGGATGGATCAGATGTTCAGCAGCTCGCTGTACACCTTGAGCGCGCCGTCGGTGTCGTGCGCCAGCACACGCTTGGCCAGCACCTTGCCCAGCTGCACGCCCTCCTGATCGAAGCTGTTCAGGTTCCACGCGAAGCCCTGGAACATGACCTTGTTCTCAAAGTGGGCCAGCAGCGCGCCGAGGGCCTCCGGGGTCAGCTTGTCGCCGATGATGATGCTGGAGGGACGGCCGCCGGCGAAGTACTTGTTGCGGTTGTCGTCCGCCTTGCCGCAGGCGAAGGCGACAATCTGCGCGGCGACGTTCGCACACAGCTTCTGCTGGCTGGTGCTGCCCTGAATGACGACATCGGTATCCATCTGGCTGTTCCTGAAGCCGACGAACTGCAGCGGCACGATGTCCGTGCCCTGGTGCAGCAGCTGATAGAAGGAGTGCTGGCCGTTGGTGCCGGGCTCGCCGAAGATGACCGGGCCGGTCACATAATCAACCGGCTCGCCGAAGCGATTGACGGACTTGCCGTTGGATTCCATGTCCAGCTGCTGCAGGTGCGCCGGGAAGC
>CAMFCQ010000139.1 GCA_945948915.1 uncultured Clostridia bacterium
GTTTTTCGTGTCCAGTTTCTACCCCCTGCGTGTCCAATTTTAGTTTACCACTTCATCGCGAATCTCCTTGAGTCCAAAGGTCGCAACTGTATGAGGAACTTGGTAAATCTCCTTGGGTCCAGGGTCGCAACCCTGGTCGTTTGCAGGGGGGAAGGAGAGTCCAGAGAGGCTTGGGGGGAGAATCGAAACTCCCCCCAGTCTCTCTGGCCCCAGCGGAGCGCGTTCCCCTTCAGCAGCAAATTCATTTCAAGTATCTTGTTAGTGAGCTTTAGCTCCCTTTAGTTAATAATAGCTCCCGACAGGGCTTGTGCGGAAATCCCGGCCGCTTCGGCGCAGCGCCGGCGACGAGCACCCGAGCGACCAGAGGTCCTGTGCGCGCACGTCGAGGGCAAAGAGCGGGTCGGCGCGGTCATAGTCGGCGGCCTTGACGACGAGCGGGACGGATGCGCTTTGCTTGATGGCGCGCAGCAGCGGCTGTGCCTCGCGCCGAAAGCCCAGCACGCGCGCATAGGTCGGCACGGCATGCGCCTGCGCGAATTCCTGCGTGACGCCCAGCAGGATGTTCGTGCACAGGCGGGAAAGGCGCGTGTAGGTATAGCGCTTGGATTTGACGGCGAGGATGAGCGCATCGCGGCTTTCGGCCGTCTGCGCGGCCGCGAGGAAGCGGTGATGAAGCCCTTCCTCCATGCCGGCGATTTCGGAAAGCTCCGCGGCGGTCATCGTGCGCAGACGGTAGAGCAGCGCCTGGGTGAGCGCCTCCTCCCCGTGCACGTCGCCGCGCGCCTCGGCGTCCTGAAGCGCCTCCGGGCAGGGGACGGACGCGGCGGCGGCTTGCAGATCGCCCCGGGCGAGGGCGGCGCGAACGGCGGTCGCGCTGGAGAGCGTGCCCAGCGACGCGTCGTGATAGCCGCTGCCCTCGCGCGCGACGGGCACGGGCGTGATGCCCTCCGGCAGCGCGCGCAGGTATTCCATCGCCAGCGCGGCGTTGGGCCGGGCGGCGATTTCGGCGAGGCCGTCCATGCCGCTGGCCTGCTGCGCCGCCAGCGCGCGGGCGCGGGGGTAGGGCAGGCCTTTATCCAGATGCGCGCGCAGCGCCTGACGGAATTCGGGCGATTCACAGGAGAGCGCCATGGCGGCGCGGGTCAGATGCGGCAGGGCTTCCTGCTCGCAGCCGAAGGACAGGTGCGTGACCACACCGAGGGAGGCGAGCAGATGAACGCCCCCCGCGGCGAACTCCTGCGCGGGCGCGCCGCTAAAGCGCGCGGGCAGCTCGAGCACCAGGTCGCAGCCGCAGGAGAGCGCCATGGCGGCGCGCGTCCACTTGTCATGCCGGGCAAAGCTGCCGCGCTGGGTGACGCTGCCGCTCATCGCGCAGACCACATAGTCCGCCCCGGAAAGGGCGCGCGCGCGCGCAAGGTGCAGCGCGTGGCCCCTGTGAAAGGGATTGTATTCGCAGATGACGCCGCACACGCGCATGGCAGGCTCCTTTCTCAAAGCGATTCTCTCGGGGTTTGATGATAAATTGCCCGCGCAACCTTTTCAAAACCGGAAAAATGCGGTATAATCACTTTGAATCATTCCGTTATTTTGGGCTTATTCTATGGATAGGCCTATTATAACATGCCAGGCGTGAATTACAAATACAAACGGAGGTAGATTCCCATGAAGATTCTGGTCATCAATGCCGGCTCCTCTTCTCTGAAGTTCCAGCTGATTGACATGGACGACGAGTCCGTGAAGGCGAAGGGCCTTGTCGAGCGCATCGGCATCGAGGGCACCCACTTTAAGCAGACCGTTGCTGAGGGCAACAAGGTGATCGAGTTCACCCGCAACATGGCCGACCATACCGAGGCGATCCAGGCTGTTCTGGAGGCGCTCACCGATAAGGAAAACGGCGCGATTGCGTCCCTGGACGAGATCGGCGCGTGCGGCCACCGCGTGCTCCACGGCGGCGAGACCTTCAAGGCGTCTGCCCTGGTGACCGAGGAGAGCATGAAGGCCATCGAAGACCTCATCCCGCTCGGCCCGCTGCATCAGCGTCCGAACATCGCGGGCATCAAGGCCTGCCAGGCGGTCATGCCGGGCAAGCCGAACGTTGCCGTGTTCGACACCGCGTTCCATCAGACCATGCCGCCCAAGGCCTTCCTCTACGCCGTGCCGTATGAGTACTACAAGAACCTGAAGGTTCGCCGCTACGGCTTCCACGGCACCTCCCACCGCTTCATCGCGGGCGAGACCCCGAAGTACCTGGGCAAGGATCCCAAGGACTGCAAGTTCATCATCTGCCACCTGGGCAACGGCTCCTCTCTGAGCGCCATCGTCGGCGGCAAGGTCGTGGATACCTCCATGGGCCTCACGCCGCTGGAGGGCATCGTGATGGGCACCCGCTCCGGCGACGTCGATCCGGCTGTCCTGGAGTACATCATGGACAACACCGGCATGGACATCCATCAGATGCTCAACGTCCTGAACAAGAAGTCCGGCTTCGCCGGTCTGTCCGTGTCCTCTGACATGCGCGACGTCAAGGCCGCTGCGGCTGCCGGGGACGAGCAGGCCAAGAACGCGGTGGACATCTGGGTGTACCGCCTGCAGAAGTACATCGGCGCCTACATGGCTGCCGTCCAGGGCGCGGACGCCATCGTCTTCACCGCCGGCATCGGCGAGAACGACACCGAGGCCTGCGCCGACGTGATCGCGGGCTTCGAGTGGATGGGCATCAAGATCGACCCGGCCAAGAACGTCCGCGGCGCCTGCGGCATCATCAGCACCGACGACTCCACCGTCAAGGTTCTGCGCATCCCGACCAACGAGGAGCTGCCGATCGCCCGCGATACGCTGGAAATTGTTTCCAAGCTGTAATATTTGCGCTTGACAACCGTCGGGATTGTGCGTATAATATGGAACGGTCAACTTTGAGGTGTAACGATGAAGCTGGATATCACCAAGGGCATCCAAAGGAAAGGCATCGATGTGCCGTTTGAACTTACGGATGTCTGGGGCGAGGATCATTGGAACGGCGATACGATTGCGTATGTCCGCCCGGTTTCCCTTTCCGGCACGTATATGCTCGCCGATGAGACCGTCATTGTGCGCGGAATTGCCCGCGCAGTGATCCAGTCCCCCTGCGCCAGATGCCTCAGGCCCACCCAGACCGAGGTCGAGGCCGAGCTTGAGGAGGCGTTCATCCGCGATACGGGTGAGCCGCAGGCGCTGGACGAGGATCAATACATGTATTCGGGCCACGTGCTTGAGCTGGACGAGGCAGTGCGTACTGCGCTGCTGCTCGAGATGCCCTCGCGCATCCTCTGCAAGGAGGACTGCCGCGGGCTGTGCGACCAGTGCGGCGCCGACCTGAACACCAATGAGTGTTCGTGCCAGAAGGATCTGACCCACAGAAATCCTTTTTCGGCATTAGCATCTTTGCTGAATGAGGATGAGGAGGTGTAAACAATGGCTTGTCCGAAGGGAAAAATCTCTAAGTCTCGCGGCCGTATGCGCCGCGCGAACTGGAAGCTGTCCGCGCCCGGCATCGTCAAGTGCCCGCGCTGCCAGCAGATGAAGCTCGC
>CAMFCQ010000140.1 GCA_945948915.1 uncultured Clostridia bacterium
CCAAACCCCTAGCCTGGGGACCAGTCCCCAGACCCCTTCTTCGCTTCGCGCTTACAGCTCGTTTCTACTTGAGAACAGTATTACTCCGCCGCCACGAATGCGGCACCATACGCGCCCGGGCCGATATGTGTGGCGAGCGTGGGGCCGAGCGCGCTGAACATGTGCTCGCTGGCGGCGATACCGCAGGCATTGAGCTTTTTGACCAGCGCGGCGCAGTTTTCACTCGTGTGGGTGTACAGCGGAATGACGGGGAAGCACTCGTCGATGCGGTGCTGGCCAATCAGCCTGGCGACGGCGTCAATGGCGCGGTGGCGTCCGACGGCCTTACCGCAGACATCGACATTGCCGGCCGTCTCCGGGGTGAGGCGGACCAGCGGCTTGAGCTGCGCCAGTGTACCGATGTTGGCGGCGGCCTTGGAGATGCGGCCGCTGCGCGCGAGGTTTTCCAGCGTGTTCAGGCCGGCATACACATGCACGCGGCTGCGCAGGCGCGTCAGCTCGGCGGAGACCTCCGCCGCGGTCATACCGCCCTGATCGCGCAGCTGGCAGGCATGCAGCGCCAGGAGCTTCTGACCGCCCGCAGCGGAGAGCGAATCGACGATGTGAATCTTTCCGGCGTCCAGCATGGATGCGGCGATCATCGCGCTTTGCATCGTGCCGGAGACGGCGGAGGAGACGACGATGCAGACGACCTCCTCGCCGTCGTCAAGCGCGGCTTCGAACTCGGAGAGGAAGGCGTCGGGCGCGGGCTGGGAGGTCTTGCCGATCTCGCCGGACAGCAGGCGCTGCCAGAATTCCTCGCTGGAAAGCGCTGCGGCGCTGAAGCTCTCCGCGCCGAACATGACCTGCATCGGCACGCAGCGGACGTCGTTGCGTTCAAGCTCCTCGCGGGTAAAGTCCGCGGTGGAGTCGGTAATGATGCGCATATGCGTGTTCCTTTCAAAGTAGATTATATAAACTGTTCAAAAAATGAACTAGTATAGCATACAAGGAAATGAATGTGCTGTCAAGCCCTGCGGCAAAATAAAAAGCCCTGCATATGCAGAGCTTGAGATTTGGCGTTCATTCGGCCTCCACGAAGACCAGACCGAACACGCCGGGACCGACGTGCGTGCCGATCGTGGCGCCGACGGGCATGGCGTCCTCCTCGCGGCAGGCGATGCCGGCCTGGTTGAGCTTCTTGACGAAGCCCCTGCAGTTCTCCGGCGAATGGGTGTACAGCGGCAGCACCGGGAAGCTGGTGTCCACCTGATGCTGCTGGGTGAGCTTGATGGCGGCGGCGCTGACGCGGTGCAGGCCCATGCCCTTGCCAGCCATGCCGACCCTGCCGTCCGGGGTGATGTGCACGATGACCTTGAGCTGCACGAGGGAGCCAAGGCTTGCCGCCGCCTGCGGGATGCGGCCGCCGCGCGCCAGATAGTCCAGCGTGTCCAGGCAGGCGTAGAGCTTGATGCGCCTGGTGAAGCTGCGCAGTGCCTCGGCCATCTCCTGCGCGCTGAGCTTGCCCTCGTCGCGCAGCTGGCAGGCGCGCAGCACGAGCATCTTTTCCGCCGTCGCGGCCTGCAGGGAATCGACGATGTGGATATCATCGTAGTCGGCCATGCTCCTGGCGAGCGTCGCGCTCTGTACGGTGCCGGACAGGGCGGAGGAGAGCAGCACGCACACGACGCTGTCGCCCGCGGCCTTCGCCTCCTCAAAGGCGGTCAGAAACGCATCGGGAGAGGGCTGGGAGGTCTTGGGATTCTCGCCGGCCATGATGCGCGACCAGAAGATATCCTGGGTGAGCGTGACGCCGTCCTCATAGGCGTCCTCGCCGAAGGTGACCTGCAGCGGCACCATGGTCAGGCTGTATTGGCTGAGCTCGGCGGCGGAAAAGTCCGCGGCGGAGTCGGTGATGATGCGAATCATATGTACACATTCCTTTCACAGTCGGGTGGTTGTTATTTGCCGGGCGGGGGAACGATGCTGTCCATCAGGGCAACGATCTCGGTCAGATCCTTGGCGACGGACAGCGCGCGGTCCGCGCCGATCTTGCTGACCAGCTGGTGCAGGATCGCTTCAACGCCCTTGTGTTCCTCGAGGTAGGCGGTTTTGCCCTCCGGCGTCAGATGGACGTGGATCATTCGCTTGTCCTGCGCGGAGCGGGTGCGGGTGATGAAGCCGCGCTCCTCAAGCCGGATGAGGGTCTTGTTCATCTGGCTTTTGAGCAGGCGCGTATGCTTGATCAGGTCCGTGGCGGTCATGGGGTCTTCACTGTCGCTGTGCCGCAGAAGAAGGCCCATGATGTGCGCTTCGTTGTAGGGAAGGGACGATACGATCCGCGTGTTCCACAGCGTGCTCGTCAGATCCAGCCAGGCATACAGCAGCTGTTCGCCGACATAGCCGATATCCGTCACGCCAGGCGCCTCCTTCCAAAGGTTCATTAAATGAACGACGATGTGTATCATACCGTGCACACAGCGTTTTGTCAAGCGGCCAAAGCAAAAAAGTCGGGTGTTTCTGAAATGTTTCAGCCGGAACGCCGTCAGTATAGCAAAAAGCGAGCCGTTTCGCAACGGGAAAATGGCTGATGCATGCTTTTTCGCTTGGAATCCCTATGAAGTCTTGACAAATCGGTACAAAGCGTCAATAATAAGGTATACAAATTTGCAGATTTCACCGATCAGACATGGAGGGATATCCGATGAACAGTCAGTGGAAAACATATCAGGATTCCGAGGCGTTCTCTTCCCGCGTGGCTACGCTCTACGGCGCGGGCGAGAAGGAGCTTTGCAAGCAGAAGGCGCGCTACGGCAAGCTGGTGGAGCGCTTTGAGAAGCGCTTCGGCGAGGATCACGGCGAGCTGTGCTTCTTCTCTGCGCCGGGCCGCACGGAGATCGGCGGCAACCATACCGATCATAACCACGGCCGCTGCCTGGCGGGCGCCGTGAACCTGGACACCATCGCGTGCGTGGAGAAGACCGACGACGGCGTGATCGTCGTGGACAGCGAGGGCTTCCCGCCCATCACCGTGAGCCTGGAGAGCCTGGAGATCCGCGAGAAGGACTTTGGCACCACGCTGGCGCTCATCCGCGGCACTGCGGGTGTCATGGCCAGCCGGGGCTACAAGATCGGCGGCTTCAGGGCGACGATCTCCTCGTCCGTGCTGCGCGGCAGCGGTCTGTCCTCTTCCGCGGCGTTCGAGATCCTGATCGCGGCGATCCTGGACGGCCTGTACAACGGCTGGACGGTCGATTTCAAGACCCGCGCCGTCATCGCCCAGAAGGTGGAAAATGCATACTTCGGCAAGCCCTGCGGCCTGCTTGACCAGATGGCGGCCTCGGCCGGCGGCATGGTTGCGCTCGACTTTGAGACGGCCGATGCGAAGGTGGACGCCGTGGCGTGCGACTTTGCGGCGAAGGGCTATGCGCTGTGCGTCGTCAATACCGGCGGCGATCATGGCGACCTGACCGACGATTATGCGGCGATCCCGGCGGAGATGAAGGCCGTCGCGGCGCAGTTCGGCAAGAAGGTG
>CAMFCQ010000141.1 GCA_945948915.1 uncultured Clostridia bacterium
GCCGGATGTCATCTTCACCTCCGTCTCCTACGCCGACAAGGCCGCGCAGATCATGCGTCAGGCACGTGCGCTGGGTTACGAGGGCGCCTTCTTCGGCGGCGATACGCTGGACGCACCTGAGCTGTTCAACATCGCGGGTGAGGCGGCCAGCGGCGCCGTGTTCACAACCTTCTACGATGCGGCGCAGCCGGCGACCGAAAAGACCAGCGAATTCCTCGACGCCTACCGCAGCAAGTACGGCAAGGAGCCTGCGGCCTCGGTCATCATGGCGTACGACGCGTACCTGACCATGCGCGACGCGATCGAGCGCGCCGGTTCCACCGATAACGAGGCGATCCGCGAGGCGCTCTTCGCGACCAGCGGCTTCGTCGGCGCTGCCGGCACCATCACCCTCAACGAGACGCACGACGCGGTTCGTCCGGTCGTCTTCAAAGAGGTGCAGGCCGACGGCACCACGATCTTCAAGGACATGATCGAGCCGTAATTCTGCGCAAGTCCTGCAAAAGCAGGGTCCATCGGAACAGACGAGGAGGCTGTAAAGCCATGCCGCTTTACAGCCTCCGTTTGTCGGTCTTGGAGGAATGGGCCTCCGCCGCCGATGACCCGAACCTATGAATTGGGGAGTGAAACCATGTTCGATCTGACACGCGTGCTGCAGACGCTCACCGACGCGCTGAGCCTGGGCAGCCTTTACGCGCTGATCGCCATCGGCTATACGATGGTCTACGGCGTTCTGCGCCTGATCAATTTCGCGCATGGCGAGATCTTCATGATCGCCATGTACATCGTCTTCTACGGCATTTCCCTCTTTACGCTGCCGTGGTACGTCACCTTCACCGTCACGATCCTGGTGACCGCGCTGCTGGGCACGCTCGCCGAGCGGCTGGCCTATCGCCCGCTGCGCAGCGCGCCGCGCATTTCCATCCTCGTGTCGGCCATCGGCGTATCCTACTTTCTGCAGAATCTGGCGACGGTCATCTTCGGCGGCCGCCCGCTGAACTTCCCGCAGATTCCGCTGTTCACCGACGTGCTCACCTTCGGCGATGTCTACATCCAGCGCCTGTCGCTGATCGTGCCCATCGTCACCGCCGTGCTGCTGCTGATGCTGGTCTTCCTCATCAAGCGCACGCGCACCGGCATGGCGATGCGCGCCGTCGCCCGCGACTACGACGCGTCCAGCCTGATGGGCATCGACCTTAACCGCACGATCGCCATCACCTTCTTCATCGGCTCCGCCCTTGCCGGCGTGGGCGCGATCATGTGGGGCATGAAGTACACCCGCATCAGCCCGACCATCGGCTCCATGCCGGGCATCAAGTGCTTCATCGCCGCCGTGCTCGGCGGCATCGGCAACACGGCCGGCGCCGTGCTCGGCGGCTTGATGATCGGCTTCATCGAGATCGTCATCGTCGCCCTCTTCCCCGCGCTGTCGGGCTACCGCGACGCCTTCGCGTTCATCGTGCTCATCGTCGTGCTGCTCGTCAAGCCCACCGGCCTGCTTGGCGAAAAAACAACGGAGAAGGTGTAAGCCATGACCAAAGTAAAAAAGAGCTCCATGCTCCTGAGCTGCCTGCTGCTGGCAGCGCTGGTCAGCCTGCTGGCCTATATCGACGGCAGCGCATCCAGCTACATCGTGCGCATCACGCGCCTGTGCGCCATCAACATCGTGCTCGCGCTGTCCATGAACCTCGTACAGGGCTTCACGGGCATCTTCTCCCTTGGCCACGCGGGCTTCATGGCCATCGGCGCATATACGGTCGCGCTGCTGACCATTCCCGTCGCCAAGAAAGAGACGCTCTTCATGCTCGAGCCGCTCATCGCGCCCTTCAATACGCTGACACTCCCCTTCGGCGCAGCGCTGCTCATCGGCGGTCTGCTGGCTGCGGCGCTGGCCTTCCTCATCGGCCTGCCCTGCCTGCGCCTGCGCGGCGACTACCTCGCCATTGCGACGCTGGGCTTTTCCGAAATCATCCGCATCGTCATCACCAACGCCCAGTCGCTGACCAACGGCGCACAGGGCCTCAAGTCCATCCCGAAGACGGCCAACATCTGGTGGTGCTACGGCATCGCACTGGCGGTTCTCATCTTCATCTCGCTGCTGATCTCCTCGAGCTTCGGCCGCGCGCTCAAAGCCATCCGCGAGGATGAAATCGCCGCCGAATCGATGGGCATTTCGCTGCTGGGACACAAGATGCTCTCCTTTATGCTCAGCGCATTCCTCGCCGGCGTCGGCGGCGGGCTTTACGCCAGCTATATCGGCACGATCGGCCCGGACGTCTTCCAGATTTCCCGCACCTACGATATCCTGATGATCGTCGTCATGGGCGGCATGGGCTCCATTTCCGGCTCCGTCGTCGCGGCGTTCCTGGTCACCATCGGTCAGGAATGGCTGCGCGTGCTCGACGGCCCGCTGCCCTTCCTGCCCTTCTGGCCGGAAAACGGCGTCTCCGGCATGCGCATGGTCGTCTTCTCCATCCTGCTGCTCATCGTCATCCTGTTCTTCCGCAACGGCCTGTTCGGCCACCGCGAAATCACATGGAGCGCCATCGGCAGGCGGCTGTCCGCGCTGGCCGGTCATCACAAGGACGGGGAGGTGAAGGCGCATGAATAAGCGCGTACTGGAGGTCAACCACGCGACCATGCGCTTTGGCGGCCTTGTTGCGGTCAACGACCTGTGCATGCACATCGACCATCAGGAGATCGTCGCGCTCATCGGCCCCAACGGCGCGGGCAAAACGACCGCCTTCAACATGATCACCGGCGTGTATACGCCCACCAGCGGCTCGGTGACGCTGAACAGCCGCTCCATCACCGGCCTGCGTCCCGACCGCATCGCGCACGCGGGCATCGCGCGCACGTTCCAGAACATCCGCCTGTTCAAGTCGCTGACGGTGCTGGACAACGTGCTCATCGCCCAGCACCTGCGGCTGACGTCCTCCTGGCCCGCCGCCGTGCTCCGCATGCCGCGCTACCGCCGCGAAAACGAACAGATGTACCGCCGCGCCGAGGAGCTGCTCACCTACATGGGCCTTTGGGATGTGCGCGGCGAGATCGCCAACTCGCTGCCCTACGGCATGCAGCGCAAGCTGGAGATTGCCCGCGCGCTGGCCACGCAGCCGGTGCTGCTGCTGCTCGACGAGCCGGCTGCCGGCATGAACCCCGCCGAATCCGCCGAGCTGACGGAGCTGATTCGCGGCATCCGCGACCGCTTCCACCTGACGGTGCTGCTCATCGAGCACCACATGGACGTGGTCATGGACATCTCCGACCGCATCTACGTGCTCAACTACGGCAGCCTGATTGCCGAGGGCACGCCCGCCGAAATCCAGCAGAACGAAGACGTGATCCACGCCTACCTGGGAGGTGACGACGATGAAGCTTGAAATCCGTGACCTGTGCGTCAGCTACGGCGGCATCCGCGCGCTCAAGGGCATCAGCCTGAGCGTCGAG
>CAMFCQ010000142.1 GCA_945948915.1 uncultured Clostridia bacterium
ACGCTTTTGAAGATACAGGAACTGACGAAGGAAAGACAGACGGCCGGAAGAAAGGAATGACTTCTTATGGCACTGACACGTGAACAGGCGCAGCAGAAGGTTAAGGAGATCCTCGATCTCGCGCGCAATGAGAAAAAGACGATCTCTTATCAGGAAGTGATGAATAAGCTCAGTGAGCTGGATATCGATGCGGACGCGATTGACGCGGTCTTTGAGACGCTGGAAGCGGAGGGCGTCAGCATCGTGAGCAGCTCCGAGGATGAGGCGGTCGCTGCCGCGCAGGAAACTGCTGAGCCGGAATATGACCTGTCCGTGCCGGAGGGCATCAGCATCGACGATCCGGTGCGCATGTACCTCAAGGAGATCGGCAAGGTGCCGCTGCTCACCGCGGATGAGGAGATCGAGATCGCCAAGAAGATGCTCGAGGGCGGTCCGGACGCCGAGTCGGCCAAGAAGAAGCTGGCCGAGGCCAATCTGCGTCTGGTCGTCTCCATCGCCAAGCGCTATGTCGGCCGCGGCATGCTGTTCCTGGATCTGATTCAGGAGGGCAACCTGGGCCTGATCAAGGCTGTGGAAAAGTTTGATTACACCAAGGGCTTCAAGTTCTCCACCTACGCGACCTGGTGGATTCGCCAGGCAATCACCCGCGCGATTGCCGATCAGGCGCGCACCATCCGCATCCCGGTGCACATGGTCGAGACGATCAACAAGCTGATCCGCGTCAGCCGCCAGCTCCTGCAGGAGAAGGGCCGCGAGCCGCAGCCGGAAGAGATCGCCGAGGCGATGGGCATCTCGGTGGAGAAGGTTCGCGAGATCATCAAGATCGCGCAGGAGCCGGTCTCCCTGGAGACGCCGATCGGCGAGGAGGAGGACTCCCACCTGGGCGACTTCATCCAGGACGACGACGCGCCGCCGCCCGCAGAGGCCGCTTCCTTCACGCTGATGAAGGAGCAGCTCATGAGCGTGCTGGATACGCTGACCCCGCGCGAGAAGAAGGTGCTGTCCCTGCGCTTTGGCCTGGAGGACGGCCGCCAGCGGACGCTGGAGGAGGTCGGACAGCAGTTCAACGTCACGCGTGAGCGCATCCGCCAGATTGAGGCGAAGGCGCTGCGCAAGCTGCGCCATCCGAGCCGCAGCAAGAAGCTCAAGGATTATCTCGAATAATCGATGATCGAGGGGCGAAAGTCCCTCGTTTTTTCGCTGTGAGGAATGATGCAGAATCCTGCAGCGGGTACTGACACGGTTCTCTGATAACAACGATCTATAAACGCGGAGCGAAGAAGGGGTCTGGGGACTGGTCCCCAGGCTAGGGGGTTGGGGGATGAAATCCCCCAACATTCCTATATCGCGAAGCGATCAAAGAAAGAGCAGTCAGGGAGCGAAGCGTTACCCGACGGCCGGTTATCGCATAGCCGATTGAGAGTGGTATTGTATCGAATTGTTCGGAAGTGGGAGCGGGTACAGCCCGCCTGTAAAGGAGGCGCGTATGGTTCAGCTTGACGAGCGGCTTGGCGCGATCGCGGAGCTGGTGCTTGAGGCTGTGGAGGGCTGCGAAAACCCCTGCGCGGCGGATATCGGATGTGACCACGGACAGCTCACGGCGCACCTGCTCGAGCGCTGCGGCCGGCTTTCCATGATTGCCAGCGACGTGAGCGGCCCATCTCTTGACAAGGCAAGGCGGCTGCTGGCGGCAAAGGGCCTGGGCAGCCGCGTGCAGGTTGTACAGGCGGACGGCCTGGCAGGGATCGATCGGCCGGTGCACGCCATCGTGATTGCGGGCATGGGCGCGGAGACGATCCTGAAGATTGTCAGCGAGGGAAAGGAAAAGATCGGAAGCGCCGCGCTGATCCTACAGGCAAACGTCGATCTGCCGCTGCTGCGCCACGGGTTGGCCGAAATGGGCTATGCGGTGGAGCGGGAGGTCTTCGCCCATGCGGCGGGACGGCGCTATGTGACGATGCTGGCCAGGCGCGGCGAGACGCGATGCCTCTCTGAGCGCGAGGCGCTGCTGGGTACGGCGGTGCGTGGCATGGAGGACGAGGGGCAGCGGGCATACTTTGCCTGGCAGCGCAGCGTGCGCGTGCGCGAGATGGAGCAGACGGCGGCGCTTTCTTCAGACAAGGCGAGGGCGCGCAAGGCTGTCGGCAGCCGGGAACTGGAATGGATAGCGGAGGCGATGAATGTGAACGCATGCACGGTGAAGGAGCTTGAACGGCTGGTCGGCGGGATTGCGCCGTACGAGCTGGCGGAAGCCTGGGACAATGTCGGCCTGCTCGTGGGCCGGGCGGACAAAACCGTCACGCGGGTGCTGACGGCGCTGGATCTGACGGACGATGTGATCCGTGAAGCGGCAGAGCTGGGCGCGCAGGCGATCGTCACGCATCACCCGATCATGATGGACGCCAGAAAGCGCGTGACAGACGGCGACCGCGAGGGCAGGCTGCTGCTCGCGCTGGCGGAGAACGGCATCGCGCACATCGCTGCGCATACGAACTTCGACAGCGCACCGGGCGGTGTGAACGATACGCTGCTGGCGCTGATGGGCGCGGCGAATGTCTGCGGCGAGGGCTGCATTCGCGTGGGCGACGTGGAGGCAGGAACGACCTTCGGCGATCTTTGTGCGAGGGCGCAGAGAAAGCTGCACACTGTCGTGCGGGCCTACGGCGGGGCGGACACGCCGGTCAGCCGGCTTGGCTGCTGCTCCGGCGCGGGCGGAAGCCTCTTCCCGGAGGCCGCTGCGCTGGGCGCGAGCTGCTTCATCACCGGCGAGATCAAGCATCACGTCGCGTTGGAGGCGATGGACGAGGGCATGTGCGTTATCGAGGCAGGTCACTTTGAAACGGAAAATCCTGCCTGTGAAGTGCTGGCGAACGCTTTACAAAATGCGTGTGATGCGCTAAAATATAATGTAACGGTTTTTTGCTCCAAGGGGAATCCCTTTGGGCGTTGATGATAAGGAGGGCCTTATTTTGCAGCAGTACGAACTTTTGTGGCAGTACCAGCAGGTCGATATGGAGCTGGATCAGTATGAGAAGGAGATGCGCGCAAGCAGCAACCGCAAGGAGCTGCTCAAGCACCGCGAATTCCTGCTGGAGCAGCAGAGCGTCCTCAAGAAGATCGAGACGGACGTGGAGATCATGAGCGACCGTATGGAAGCGCTGGCGGACGAGATCACGCGCCTGAACGGCTCTGTGGCCGAGGCGACGGCGAACTTTGAGGCGAACCGTCCGCAGGATCTCGAGGAGGCGAAGAAGCAGATCGCGTCCATCCAGAAGCTGCTGAGCACCATCTCCCGCTATGAGTCCGAGCTGGCCAAGATGCGCAAGGACAGCGAAGCGCGCGACCGCCAGCAGCGCGAGGTGCGCGTGCGCGCCGCCAAGGCCCGCGCGGAGTTTGACCGCATCAAGGTCATCTACGACGAGGA
>CAMFCQ010000143.1 GCA_945948915.1 uncultured Clostridia bacterium
CTGGCCGATGCCGCCGCCCATGGTCAGCGGCAGCTTGCCTTCCAGCAGCATTTTGTGGAACGGCAGCTCGCGGCGGTCGTCGCATCCGGCAAGCGTCAGCTGGCGGTCAAGGCTCTCGGGGCTGACGCGGATGCCCATCGAGGAAATCTCCAGCGCGCAGGAGAGCACCGGGTGCCAGAACAGCAGATCGCCGTTGAGCTCCCAGTCGTCGTAGTCGGGTGCGCGGCCGTCGTGGCGCTCGCCGCTCTCCATCTTCGCGCCGATGCCCTGGATGAACACCGTGCCGTGCTGCTCGGTGAAGATGTTCTCGCGCTCCTTGGGCGTCTTGTCCGGGTAGAGGTACTCCAGCTCCTGCGCGGTGATGAACGTCACGCTGCGCTCAAGCAGCGGGGTTTCGCACAGCTGAGGATACATGCCGCGCACGGTCAGCTGCGTGTCGCAGATGCTGTTTACAATATTGCGCACGCACTCGTGCAGCGTGTAGCGGGTGCGGGACTCCTCGGTGATGACCTTTTCCCAGTCCCACTGATCGACGTAGATGGAGTGCAGGTTGTCCAGCGCCTCGTCGCGACGGATGGCGTTCATGTCGGTGTAGATGCCCATGCCCGGCTCGATCTCGTAGCGGTAGAGCGCCATGCGCTTCCACTTGGCCAGCGAGTGCACGACCTCCGCGTCCGCCTTGGCGAACGGGATATCGAAGGACACCGGGCGCTCCACGCCGTTGAGGTTGTCGTTGAGGCCGGAGGCCGGCTCCACGAACAGCGGCGCGGACACGCGCTCCAGGTGCAGCGCGTGCGCCAGGGAATCCTGGAAGACGCGCTTGATCAGGCTGATGGCGCGCTGCGTCTGGTACAGGGAAAGGTGCGGCTGATATCCCTGCGGAATGAAAGAAGAACCCACGGCGGTTTTCTCCCCCTTGCTAAAAAATGTTGTCATGGGATTCAGTATAACGCCCGGCGCAGAATTTTCCAACTCTTTTTTTCGCCTGCTGCGCAAATTCCCGCAGCAAAGCTGCCCATACTATGCGAAAAAGCTGAAACGGAGGCATGCTTTATATGGCAGCTCAGCGTGGAAAAATCATTGTCATCGGCGCGGGGCACGTCGGCAGCGCCGTGCTCAACGCCCTTTTGGGCACGAATCTGGCCAGGGAGATCGTGCTGGTGAATCTCGACCGTGAGCAGGCGCTGGGCGTGGCGCTGGACGCCGGGCATACGCTCGCGTTCTCGTATGCGGCGGGCTGCTCCATCCGCGTGGGCGACTACGAGGACTGCCGGGACGCGCAGATCATCATCAACACCGCCGGCCCGTCCATCAAGCCGGGCGAAAAGGCCGACCGGATGGCGCTGCTTGAGACCAACCTGTCGGTGATCTCTTCCGTGATGGACGGCATTACGCGCTATACCCGGGATGCGATCCTCATCAATGTGACCAATCCGGTGGACGTGCTGACGTACTACTGCTATGCGCGCTACGATTATCCGCGCGAGAGGCTCTTCTCCACCGGCACGCTGCTGGATACCGCGCGCTTTCACAAGATGCTCGCCGATCAGCTGGGCATCGATGCCAAGTGCGTCACCGGCTTTGTGCTCGGCGAGCACGGCGGCACGGCGTTCATCCCATGGAACACGGTCAATATCGCGGGGATGCCGCTTGACCGGTTTGCCGATCAGTTCGGCCTGAAGGAACCCATCGACAGGGAGCAGATGACGCGCGCGGTGAAGGACAGCGGGCTGGACATCATCGAGCTCAAGGGCTACACGTCCTCCGGCGTCGCGCTGGCGGCCTGCCAGGCGGTGAGCGCTGTGCTGTTTGATTCGCACACCGTGATGCCGCTCTCCGTGATTCCGGACGGGGAATACGGCCTGCGGAATGTGGCCATGAGCCTGCCGTGCGTGCTGGGCGAGCATGGCGTGGAGCGCATTCTCACGCTCCCGCTTGACGAGGACGCCGAGCGCGGCATGCGCGCCTGCGACGAGTACCTGCGCAGCGTGCTGCACGACGTGGACATGAAGACCGGCAGCGTGAAGAAGGCAGGCTGGCTGGGCGGCTTCCCGCCGCAGCATACCAACCCGGCTGCGTCCGGGCCGCTGCCGACTTGAATCGCAGAAGACGCATGATGCCGCGCGAAGCGAAGAAGGGGTCTGGGGACTGGTCCCCAGGCAGGTTTTAGGGCGGCAGCCCTAACGTATCCCCATATGGCGAAGCCATTCAGATAAAGCAGTCAGGGAGCGAAGCGTTACCTGACGGTCGGTTATCGCATAGCCGGTTCTATTTGAGAATAGTATAATACTAATTCTTGTTAAAATGGCCTAATCCGCGCACCATCTTTTCCGCTCTGACTTTGCCTTGTTCCGTTCAACGTACCTTAAGTAACGCCTCACTTCACTCGGCTTCGTCAGAGCGAAAAATCTGATGCACTCTATTAGGCATTTTAACTGCGAATTAGAGTGTGTTTCTAAAAGAATACAGCCGTTCAGATATGCATCGACAGGAGAAAGCAAGGACACGTCGAATGATGCCACAGAGAGGTGACGGACATGGCAAGCAACATCCGGAGATACGAACTGAGCGACAACGAGTGGACGAGACTGAAGCCGTATTTTGAGGGGGAAGCACAAAAGAAAGGGAGGCCGCGTCGGGATGCGCGGGAATTGCTGAATGCAATTCTATGGATTGCGCGAAGCGGAGCAGCCTGGCGTGACCTGCCAGAGCGTTATGGCGCTTGGCAGACGGCCTACAAGCGGTTTGTGCAGTGGCAGGAGAGTGGTCTGCTGGAGAAGGTTTTTCATGAGCTGAGCACCGACGCAGACTATGAAACGCTGAGCATAGACAGCACATACATCAAGGCACACAAGGCAAGCGCGGGTGCCCAGAGAGGGGGCTCTTGAAACCCAAAAGCAGAGCGTTTCCCAAAGAAATCAGTGCATTGGTGTCAGTCGCGGCGGGCGGAGCACGAAGATTCACGCGGTTGTTGATGAGCTTGGGAACCCGGTGCATGTGCTGTTATCCACTGGGAACACATCTGACATCACCGTTGCTGAGGACTTGTTGAATCAGGTATCCATCAACGGTTCGACTGTGTTAGCCGACAAAGCCTATGGGAAATGGGCATTTCGGGAGTATCTTGCCGATCACAATGCTGACTTCTGCATCCCGCCCAAGAAGAATGAGACGGATCCCTGGTTCTGCGACTGGTGGCTATACAAAGAACGTCATCTTGTCGAGTTGTTCTTCCTCAAGCTCAAGGAATACCGCCGCGTTGCAACCCGCTTTGACAAGCTGGCTCGCCGTTTCCTTGGCTTTATTCATCTTGCTTGTATTCGTATTTTGTTGGCTTAATACAGGTATTATGCATTTAGAAACACACTCTATATTGAAATTTTAAGTTATATTTTGTGCATGTCAACATATGTGAAAGGAGTC
>CAMFCQ010000144.1 GCA_945948915.1 uncultured Clostridia bacterium
TCCAGCGCGATGTTGATGATGCCGCTGCGCTCGGAGAACATGCCGCCCAACGCGACCATCATCAGAACAACCGTATACAGCAACGTGTATTTCAGCAGCAGGAACATCAGTCGTTCCCTCCCTTCCCCAGGCCGGTGCGGCGCGTCTTGCCGGTCAGCAGCGCGCGGATCTTGCTCCTGAAGAGCATCGAGAACGCGCACAGGTAGATGATCAGCGCGGTGATGACGTCGGCGATCTCCTTGGTGTAATACTGCGTGGAGAGTTTCGTGCCGCCGACGGTGATGTAGGAGATGAACAGCGAGGAGAAGATCGTGCCGATCGGGTTGGAGCAGGCCAGCAGCGCGGCGCTGATGCCGTTGAATCCGATGGCCGGCAGCGCGGTGGACACCTGCGGGTTCCACTCCGCCACGGTCGAGAGGTAGTACAGGCCCGCGCCCACGCCGGCAAGCGCGCCCGCGATGGTCATCGACAGGATGATGTTGCGCTTGTCGTTGATGCCGGCGTACTGAGCGGCGTTCTTGTTGAAGCCGCAGGCCTTGAGTTCATAACCGAAGGTCGTCTTGTTGAGCACGACGTACACAATGAGCGCAAAGAGAATCGCAATGAAGATCGCGATGGTGACCGACTGCAGCTTGCCGAAATAATCGCTCATGCCGCAGCTGGGAATCATCGCGCCCTGCGCCGCCTTGCGCAGGCTGTACGTCTTGGTCGTCGCCAGGTCGTACATGGGGCTCTGGCCCTTGCCGTACATGATGTCGTTAACCATGTACAGGCCGATCCAGTTGAACATGATCGAGGTGATGACCTCGTTGATGTTCATGTAAGCCTTGAAGAAGCCCGGAATCGCGCCCCAGATCGCGCCCAGCACCATGGCGGCCAGCAGGCACAGATACCAGGGCAGCTGCAGCACAATCGCGCAGTACAGCGCGCCAAACGCGCCCAGCGTATACTGTCCGGCCGCGCCGATGTTGAACAGGCCGGTCTTGAACGCAAAGCCGACGGAGAGACCCGTCATGATGAGCGGCGCGGCGTTGGCCAGCACCGTGCCCATGTTGCGCGGGCTCTTGATGCCGCTCTGCAGGATGACCAGCAGGCCGTCGCCGATGGCGTGCTCCGCGTCAATGATCGCCAGCACAACCACGCCCAGCAGCAGGCCGATGACGATGCAGATGAGCGACGCGGCAACCGAAACAAACGCTTCCGAGGACGCGAGCCGACCGCCAAGAGAGGTTTTCTTGTTGTCCATGTTGCTTCCTCCTTATCCCTTGCGCTGCGCGCCGGCCATGTACAGGCCCAGCTCCTTGGCCGTGGTATGGCGCGGATCGAGCTCGCCGACAATTTCTCCCTCGTACATGACCAGGATGCGATCGGGCACCTCGAGCACCTCATCCAGCTCCAGCGAGACGAGCAGAACGGCCTTGCCGCTGTCGCGCTGACGGAGCAGCTCCTTGCGGATGTACTCAATCGCGCCGACGTCCAGACCGCGCGTGGGCTGCACGGCGATGAGCAGGTCATTGCCCAGGTCGATTTCGCGGGCGATGATCGCCTTCTGCTGGTTGCCGCCGGACATGCTGCGTGCGACAGTCACCGGCCCCTGGCCGCTGCGCACGTCGTACTGCTCGATCAGCTTTTCCGCATACGAGCGGATCTCATTGAACTTGAGGAAGCCCTTCTGGGAGAACTGCTTGTCAAAATAGCGCTTGAGCACCAGATTGTTTTCAAGCGTGTAATCCAGCACCAGGCCGTGCTTGTGGCGGTCCTCCGGGATATGGCTCATGCCGCAGAGGTTGCGCTCACGGACGGACATGTGCGAGATGTCCTTGTCGCCCAGGTACACCTTGCCGCGCTCCGCCTTCATCAGGCCGGTGAGCGCGTAGACCAGCTCGCTCTGGCCGTTGCCGTCGATGCCCGCGATGCAGACGATCTCGCCGCGGCGGACGTTGAAGGACACGTTGTTGACCAGCGGCTTGCCGTGGCGCTTGCTCCTGACCGTGAGGTTCTGCACGCTCAGGATGCTCTCGCCCAGCTTTTGTTGGGCCGTGTCCATGACCAGCTGCACCTTGCGGCCGACCATCATCTCGCTCATCTCTTCCTTGCTGGTAGTCGCCACGTCCACCGTGCCGACGAAGCGGCCCTTGCGCAGCACCGTGCAGCGATCCGCGACGGCCTTGATCTCGTCCAGCTTGTGCGTGATGAACAGGATGGACTTGCCCTCGGCAGCCAGCCCCTTCATGATCTTCATCAGATCGTCGATCTCCTGCGGGGTGAGCACGGCGGTCGGCTCATCGAAGATCAGCACCTCGTTGTCCCGGTAGAGCATCTTGAGGATCTCGGTGCGCTGCTGCATGCCGACGGTGATGTCCTCCACCATCGCATCGGGGTCAACCTTCAGGCCGTAGCGCTCGCTGAGCTCCAGCACCTTTTTACGCGCCTCCGCCTTCTGCAGGAAGCCCAGGTGCTTCGTCGCCGGTTCCACGCCCAGGATGATGTTGTCCAGCACGGAAAACACCTCGACGAGCTTGAAGTGCTGGTGCACCATGCCGATGCCCAGATCATTCGCGTCGTTGGGATCCTTGATGCGCACGACCTCGCCGTTTTTGCGGATCTCGCCCTTCTCCGGCTGATACAGGCCAAAGAGCACGCTCATCAGGGTGGACTTGCCCGCGCCGTTTTCGCCAAGCAGCGCATGGATTTCGCCCTTCCTGAGCTGCAGCGTGACGTTGTCGTTGGCGATGATGCCCGGAAACTCTTTGGTGATGTTCAGCATTTCAATGATGTAATCGCTCAAAGCCATCACTCCTTCGTTTGCTTCTCCTTGATTTCCTATTATACCGTATTTATTGCCGATTTAAAAGCATATTTTCGATGCATCTTCTCTGTATTCTTACATTATTTTGGATTTATGTTATTTTATATTAAATCTCTTTTGATTTGTATTTAATTAATTAACACGCCATCTTATTTATTATTACAAATTTGTTAATTCATAGAAATATTATTGTACATTTCTCAGTTTTGCTCTATAATATTATACAAAGTTGAACGAATGGTGAATAACTACTCGTCGATCATTTGTTACATATGCATGAATCCCACGCGGATTCAAATGATAGGAGGCGCGTCCCATGCTCATTAAGGCTGCAACCATCCTCGTCATCGCGGCTGCGTATCTCTTGCTGACCTTCAGCCTCTCGGTGGCTGTCGGCGCTTTCATTCACTTTGGGAACGCCTGAACGACAAAAGACTGTACGCAGTCAAAGCAAAGAACGCCTTCGGGCGTTCTTTGCTCAGACCATCAATAAAGCCCATGTTTTGCAAGTCAAAACATGGGCTTTTAGCAT
>CAMFCQ010000145.1 GCA_945948915.1 uncultured Clostridia bacterium
AGACCGTCCTGCAAACCGGCCTGTCATTGCTGACGGCGCTGCTCTGACTCGGTAGGGCGAGGGCGCTTCCGTATAGAAACCGTAGGGGACGCCGTCCCCGGCGTCCCGCGTGCAGGCACTACCGTTTTCTATGTAGTGAACAGTGAATAGGGAACAGCGAATAGGGAACAGGTATGGTGTTCGCTGCCGCGAACAGATCGAAATTGAGATTGCCACAGCCAGTGTGCGCACTGGCTTCGCAATGACACGACAGGTGACCCCTTTTGTCATTGCGAGGAGGGCGTAAGCCCGACGTGGCAATCTTAGAGCCCCCAAATTCGTACAAACCTGTACGTCTGTCCCGTCTGCCGCTTCGCGGAGCGGATGGGGCATGCCCCATCCCTACAGCCGTCTATCATAATCTGTTCACTATTCACGATTCACAATTCCCTGTTCACTACGCATTTCGAGGTAATCTTATGACAAAAACCATTCTTCGCTTAACTCTTTCCGGCGCACTTCTGGTGCTGACGGGCATCATGGTGCTCGCGGCAAAATTCCTGACCCCCTTCGTCTTTTCGTTCTATCCCGACCTCTCGCGCGGCGCGATCAAGGTCATCGCGGCCATTACGTCGGTCGTCCCGCTCGCCCTGTGCGAGCTTCTGGTCGTGTTTTTAGTGTTCTGGTTCATTTTCACGCTGATCCGCGCGATCAAACGGGCGCGGATGGTGCGCTGGCTGACGGGCGTTTTGCTCTCGATCTGCATTCTCGTGACGTCCTTCGTCGGCCTGTGGGGCCTGAACTACTACGCACCGCCGATGCAGGAGCGTCTCGGCCTTCCCAGCCGCCAATACACCGCGCAGGAGCTGAAGGAGGCCACGCTCTTCTACCGCGACATGGCCAACGCCCTGTCCGCCGAGGTCGAGCGCGACGAAAACGGCGTCATGGCGCAGTACGATTTTTCCGACCTCGCAAAGCACGCCGGCGACGGCTTCGAGGCGCTCAACAAGAGCTACGAATGCTTTGACGGCTCGACCGTCCGCGTGAAAAAGCTGCTTTCCAGCCCGCTCATGGGCAAGATCGGCATGACGGGCGGCTTCATCTGCCTGACGGGCGAGAGCTGCGTCAGCACGACGACGCACAGCGCCTCGATGCCGTTCACGATGTGCCACGAGATCGGTCACCGCATGGCCTTCGCCCGCGAGGACGAGGCGAATTTCGCGGGTTTTTTGGCGTGTGCCGCAAGCGAACGCCCCGAATTCCGCTACTCGGGCTATTACGCCGCCTTCCGTTACTGCTATAATGCACTTTACAATGCAGATCCGCAGGCGGCGTCCGAGGTCTGGGCAGGCGTTTCCGCCGGCGTTGCGGCGGATTGGAGCGCCTCGGTCAAGCACTACGAGGCAATTCGTAACGAGACAGCCGCCGAGGTCACGGACAACGTCTATGACACCTACTTAAAATCCTTCTCCGTCGAATCGGGCGTGCAGTCCTACGGCGAGGTCACGGATCTGCTTTTGGACTGGTATTTCGGGGGCAACGCATGAAACGGCAGGCTGCGGCATTTTATTCGATTATACAAGCGGCGATTTGGGGAACTTACGGCTTTCTTTTCTCCTTCGCCAACCGCTATCTCCTTGCGCGAGGGCTGACAAGCCTGCGCATCGGGCTGATCTTAGGCGTTGCCACGGGCATTTCCTTCCTGCTTCAGCCGCTTCTGACAGCGCTGACCGACCGTTCGCGTTTCTTCACCTGCCGTCGGATTCTGTTCCTGTGCGCGGCGATGATGACGCTGTGCGCGGCGGCGCTGCTCCTGCGGCTGTCCACGGCGGCGGTTGTCGGGCTGTACGCCCTCGCGTGCGTGTGCCTGCAGGTCCTGCCCGCCTTTGCCAACGCCCTCGGCATGAACGCCGTCCGCAGCGGAAGAGCGCTGAATTTCGGGCTTTCGCGCGGCATCGGCTCGGTGTGCTTCGGTGTTTCGGCGCAGGCCGCCGTGCCGCCGATCGCCCGCTTCGGGCTTGGCACGGTGCCGTTTTGCAGCGCGGTGCTCGGTCTCCTCCTGATGGCGGCGGTGTCGGTGTTCCCCGAGCTGGAGGCACGCCCCGACGGGCAGGCGGAGCAGCCCACGCCCGCTCTCGCGTTTTTCCGCGCGAACAAACGCTTCGCGGTGCTGCTCGTAGGTGTGGTGCTGCTGTATATCGGGCATAACGTCCTGAGCAACTGTATGTATCAGATCGCGGTCTACAAGGGCGACGGCAACGCGCAGGGGACTGCGCTGCTGATTGCCGCCGTGATCGAACTGCCGACGATGTTCCTGTTCTCGAAGCTGCTCAAGCTGGCAAAATGCGAGCGCTGGCTGTGCCTGTCCTGTGTATTTTTCTCAGTGCGGCTGGCGCTGACGCTGCTGCTGCCGGGCGTTGCCGGTCTGTACGCCGCGCAGGCGGCGCAGCTGCTCGGCTTCGCCCTGTTCACGGTCAGCTCGGTCTACTATGTCGGTATGCGCATTGACAAGCGCGATGTCGTTAAAGGGCAGACCTACCTTGCCGTCGCAAACACCCTCGGCTGCCTGATCGCGCATTTCCTCGGCGGCGCGCTGATCGACGGCGTCGGCGTAGGGGCGGCACTCGGCATCTGTACGGCAATTTCCGTCCTCGGCGGTGCAATCGCGATCGGCTCGGTCGTTTCCAAGTCCGCGGGGAAACAGCCGGCATAAACAAAAAGACCCACCCGCTCGGGTGGGCCTCAGGCTGTCAAAAAACTATAGTTTTGTCATTGCGAGACCCCGCAGGGGTCGTGGCAATCTTGCGGATTTGTTTCGTTCTTTACATCATTTCCGGCGAATACGGAACTTTTCTTATTGGATTGCCACGTCGCTGCGCTCCTCGCAATGACACGTCGGAGACTTTTTCGACACGCTGAGACCCACCCGCTCGGGTGGGCCTTTTTGTTTGCAGCGGTTATGCCTGTTCGATTGCCATCATCTTGTCGATGCGGCGCTGGTGGCGGCCGCCGTCATAGGGCGTGTCCAGCCAAATATCGACAATCTGCAGCGCCATATACGGCGCGACAAGGTTTTGTCCGAGCGCCATCATATTGGTATCGTTGTGGTGGCGCGTGGCGGCGGCGGCAACGGTGTCCGTCAGCAGGGCGCAGCGGATGCCCTTGACCTTGTTGGCGACGATGGACACGCCGATTCCCGTCGTGCAGATGACGATGCCGCGCTCGCATTCGCCGGAGGCGACGGCCTCCGCCGCCGGGCGGACGAAGTCGGGATAGTCGCAGCTATCTTTGGTGAACGTGC
>CAMFCQ010000146.1 GCA_945948915.1 uncultured Clostridia bacterium
CGGCGCTGGACGGCGGCACCCTGACGCTCGACCCGTGGGGCATCGCCATTTTGCAGTAAACCTCATATGCGTATCGCCCCGGACGGCTTTCTGCCCGTCCGGGGCGATCGCTTTTTGGCTAAAAGCGAATGCCCTCGGTGTGCTTCGCACGATTCATATGTAGGGCGGACACATGTGTCCGCCGCACGGTATAGACGAACAAGCTGGCACGCAGTTAGTAGTTCCCGCACGCGGGCGGATACTATCCGCCCCTACGCAGCGGGTGCAAAAACGTCTGTAGAGGCGGCATCTGCAAGGGGCACGCCGCATCTGTAACGCTCGTTCCTCGTGAACGGCTACGCAGCCATCAGCAGCCTGCATAGTTCAATTCGTGCGCAACGCGCACACCGTAGCCATTCACCCTTAGTCCTTAGCTCTTAGCCACAAGGCAACGGATAAAACCTGCAAAATTGACACATCCTCCTATAATGAAATACCTTGACAGGCGAAGTATCTCGTGTTATACTAAGGCCACAAAGGAGGTGCTCGCCTTGTCCATTACCGCTGACCTGATCCGCGGTCATACCGAAACCATCATTCTTGCGCAGCTCATGCGCGGCGACACCTATGGCTACGAGATCAACAAGACCGTACGCCGGATCTCGGATTCGCGCTATGAGCTGAAGGAGGCAACGCTTTACAGCGCCTTCCGCCGCCTGGAGGACACCGGCCAGATCGAGTCCTACTGGGGCGGGGAGGCCACCGGCGCCCGCCGCCGCTACTACCGCATCACGCCGCTCGGGCGGCAGACCTACGCCCAGCAGATCGAGCTCTGGGAAGAGGCAAAAAGTATCATTGACAAACTCATCGAAACGGAGGCTTGACCATGCGACAGAAACTCATCGACACCATTGACGCGCACTTTGCCGGTGCGCCGCGCACGGCGCAGGTGCAGGAGCTGCATGATGAAATTTTACAGAACACTTTAGACCGCTTTGACGAGGAGCTGGCGGCGGGGAAGACCGAATCGGAGGCGTTTGACGCGGCGCTTGCCGCCGTCGGCGACATCGACGAGCTGCTGCGGCCGCTCTGCCCGGTGCAGAAGACCTTCCCTGCGCAGCGCGCCGTCGCCATCGCGCTTTACATCCTGTGCGTGATCCCAGTCATCGTGGGCGACGCCCTCGGCGGCATCGGCGACACGGTCGGCACCTGCCTGATGTTCGTCATCGCCGCCGCCGCGACCACGCTGATCGTCTGGCCGCAGAAACAAAAGGCCACGCGTGAGCGAAAAATTCGCGCCGTCGGCATCGGCCTGTACGTCCTTTGCGTCACGCCACCCATCTTTTTTGACGAGGTCGTCGGCGGCCCGGCGGGCGACGCCCTCGGCGTGAGCCTGATGTTTGTCATCGTTGCCATCGCGACCGTCCTCGTCATCCTGTCCGCCCGGCGCAACGGAAACGAGGCGCCCGCGGACGCGCAGAGCGCGCCCTGCGCCGCGCAGAAGCAGCCGGCCTCCACCGCGCAGCGCATCGCCACCGTGATCTACTGGCTCGCCGTGGTCTTCACCTTTTTCGCCATCGGCAATTTCGTGAGCTGGTTCTATGCGTGGCTGATCTTCCCGGTCGCGGGCGGCCTTGCCGACGTCATCTCCGGCATCGTCCGGCTGGCGAAGGGGGAGCGCGGGATGCAGCGCATCCTGAGCGGCACCCTGTGGATCCTCGCCTCGGTCGCTTACCTGAAGCTCACCCTTGCCACCGGCAAATGGCCTGTCACATGGCTTGTTTTCCCGATCGCCGGCGCCGTGACCGGCGCGCTGTCGGGCATCTTCGATCTTGTGAAAGGAAGTAATGCATCATGACAAAAGGTGTTTTAAAAATCATCTTATTCTCTTTTCTGGCGCTCGTTCTGATGGCGGGGCTGGTTTTCGCGCTGGTCTATGACGGCGATCTGCCCTTCCTCAGCCTCGGCGGCACGAGCTATTCCGAGCCGGAGACCTATACCGTCGGCGGCGGCAGCGTCACGGGCGACGTGACGCGCATCGAGATCAACTGGGCCGGCGGCTCCGTGGACGTGCGCAGCTACGACGGCGACGAGATCATCCTGAAGGAGACGGGTGCGTCCGACGAGGACGAGCAGCTCCGCTACCGCCTGCGCGACGGCACGCTGACCATCCAGTACCGCAAGAGCGGCCATTGGGGCAGACTCACGTCGAACAAGAGCCTTGAGGTGCTGATCCCGCAGGCACAGGCGGACGCGCTGCGGATGCTGGACGTTGACACGGCCTCGGCGGAGCTGCGGGTGCAGTCGCTCACGGCGGACGTCCTGAACGTCGACACGGCCTCCGGCGGCGTCCGCGCGACGGATTGCACCTTCGCCACCGTGGAGGTCGACGCGGCCAGCGGCGACTGCACGCTGGAAAACTGCGCCGTCGGCTCGTTCGAGATGGACGCCGCCTCCGGACGCGCCGTCCTTTCGGGCAGCGTGGACTCGGTCGATTTCGACAGCGCCTCCGGCGACCTGCGCATCACGTCGAGCGTCGCACCGCGCCGCATCGAGGTCAGCACCGCCAGCGGCAGAACCGAGCTGACCATTCCCGCCGACGCGGAATTCACCGCCGAGCTGGACGCCGCCTCCGGCGACCTGCGGGTCGAGGGCTTCCTGGGCACCAGCGGCAAGGATGTGTTCGTCTGCGGCAGCGGCGTGAACCGCTACAGCTTCGACAGCGCCAGCGGCGACGTCATCATCCGCGCACAATAAAAAACGGCAATGCCCGGGCTGCAAGATTCGTGCAGTCCGGGCAAGTGTTTTCTGCGCTCACAGGAAGCGGTCAATAACAGCGACCTTTGTAATGACATCGCGGAGGCGGTCTCCTCCGACATGATACTCCAGCAGTTCATCCGGAGAATTGTAGAATACATTGGATTCTTTTGTATCGTGTCCAATATAGAAGCGTCCGTCTTTTTGATCACGGAAGATCCCATATGTGACGCCGTTCCACACAATTACAATCTCACCGCCATTCGTCAGGCTGTCCTTAAATTCAGAGATCGTCTTGAAGTGCATGGCTTCTTCATCGTAGCGAGGAATGATCGGCTCCATCGCGTCGCTCCTTTCTGCTGCTTTGAATTCCAGCGCTCCTTAGGCGCTTGCCGTGCCCTTCTCATTGTAATAATGATACCACTGTTTTCCGGCAAAGGCAACTCCCCGGCGATATATTTCGCATAAGGGAAGAAAAATAGGCAGTGCATTATGCAATGCACTGCCAGAGCCAATAGATGATCCCGTAGATGAC
>CAMFCQ010000147.1 GCA_945948915.1 uncultured Clostridia bacterium
AGATCTGGAACACGGAGCACCAGCCGATCTCTCGCTTGTCGCGGTAGTACCACTGGGTGTACTCGTTCGCCTTGGGCAGCTTCTCAAACGGATGCTTTTCAAACTGCGCGCGTGCAAACAGCACAAAGTTGCGCGCCTCAAGCGGCATGTCGTCCGGGAACGTGAGGTCGTACGTCTCCAGCTCTCCCTCCGCCTGTGTCTCAATCTTCTCCGGCGGAACCGTCATCTTCGCCGGCGCCGTGTCCGCCAGCGCGGCGCCGCCAAGGAGCGCAAGGCCCGTCAGCAGCAGCGCAAAAAGTCTCTTCATATCTGTCCTCTCCATCCCGCACGCAAGATCTCAGCCCCTGACGACGGCAGCCACCGTCGCAAGAATCAGCCGGATATCCGCCAGCGGCGAAATCTCGTGCAGATATTTCATGTTCAGCTCGATCTTGGCGGGCATGATCTCGTCGATGTACATGCGCTCGGGATCCTCCGCACCCTCGAGCAGGTCGTTCTCGTTGCGGTAGGCGATGGACGCGTAGTCCGTGATGCCCGGGCGCACCAGCAGCACCTGCCGCTGGTAGGGCGTGTACAGCGCCACATATTTGGGCACCTCGGGCCGGGGGCCGACGAAGCTCATCTCGCCGGTGAAGACGTTGAACAGCTGCGCAAGCTCGTCGAGCTTGGTCTTTCGCAGCATCGCGCCCATGCGCGTGATGCGGCTGTCGCGGCCCACGGTGATCTGAAGCCCCTTCTTGTCCGCATCGACCACCATCGTGCGGAACTTGAAGATGCGGAACTCCTTCCCGTCCCTGCCCACGCGCACCTGCCGGTAGAACACTGGGCCCGGATCGTCGATTCTGATCGCCAGCGCGATGAGCAGCAGCAGCGGCCAGAGCACCAGCAGCGCCCCGCCGGAGATCACGATGTCCATCAGCCGCTTGAGCACGAGCTGCGGCTTTCTCGTTTTGAGCACCGCAGCGATATCCATGTTGTTCATTGGTACCTCACACCCGGTCAAATATGTAGCTGAACAGGAAGCACATCGTAAACGCCAGCCTGTGCTTCATCAGGAAAAGGCGCATCGCCAGCTTCGGCGGGTAGCGCAGGGGCCTCACATCATGAAACCATGCGCGCACGTCCGCCCGGTTCATGTACGCGCGCGCCCTGCCGACGCGCTCAAAAAAGCCGTACGGCGTACCCGGATAGCACAGGTTGCGCACGGACGTGACCGCCATCTTGCGCCGCCTGACCGTCATGCGGCGCATGCACTCGGGATACGCCTCCAGCAGCGCGGCAATCGCGTCGTTGGACAGGTCGTAGCTCTGCGGCACATAGGGGCTGTATCGCTTGGTCACGCTACCGCCGTGGAAGCGGTAATGGTAGTATGCCTCGTCCACCGCCACCGCCGCGTCGGCGTCGAGCATGCACTCGACGATAAACAGCAGATCCTCGGCGTAGCGGATGTCCTCTCGGAAGCGGTGCTTCTTTGCCAGCTCCCGCCGGAACAGGTTGCGAGGCGTGTAGCCGGAGAGCGGCAGCTCGTCGCTGTCCGTCTCCCGGGAGAGCATCGCGGGAATGAGCGTGCTGCGGATGCTTTGCCGGTCAAAGCGCGCGCCGGTGTCAAAGCCCAGCGGCACGTTGTCCGTCCTGTTGGCGTAGTCCTTGAACACCCGGCAGAACGACACGTCCGCGTTCCGCTCAAGCGCCATGCTGTACAGCCGCGCATACATCTGCGGCTCCACCCAGTCGTCGCCGTCGCAGAAGCCCACAAACTCGCCCGCCGCCAGCGCAAGGCCCGCATTGCGCGCCGCGGATACGCCGCGGTTCTGCTCAAAAGCGATCACGCGCACGCGGCTGTCCGCCTGCTCCGCCTCGCGCAGGATGTCCAGCGCGTGATCCGGGCTGGCGTCGCACACGAAGATCAGCTCGATGTCATGGAGCGTCTGCGCGCGCAGGCTGTCCACGCATGCTTGTAAAAACGGCTCGCAGCTGTACACCGGGATGATGACCGAAACCTTGGGCTGCATATCTCAGTCCTCAATCGGGTCGGCCGTGCGGCGGGAGAGGTCGGCGCGCCACAGCGGCGCCTGCACCAGCAGATAGGTGCAGCCGATCACGGAGAACGGCGCGTACACGGACTCAAACATGCCCACCAGGATGAACACCGCGCAGAACGCCAGTGGCGTGGCCGCGTAGGCGCTCTCCCTGCGGTGCATCCAGTAGTACTGGGCCGCGCGGATCACCGCCAGCGCCGTGTAGCACAGAAGCAGAATACCGGCGATCACGCCGTTGTTGTACGTCACGCCGAAGAACGCGTTGTGCGCGTTGAAGAGGCGGTCGCCCGCGCCGTCCTTGGCCACCCATTCCTTCACGACGCTCGACTCGTGGCCGTTGACGGTCAGGTTCTCCAGGATCGTCATCCAGATGCCCCAGCGGTCGCTGGTCAGGTCGTCCATGGAGAGGGTGCGCTCCTCGGGCCTTAAGACGGTGATCGGGTTGCCGTAGGTCTCGTAGTTGTAGACCGCCAGCGCGTAGTCCTCCTCGTAGGCCTCCTGGATCTTGTCCATGGTGATGCTCACGCCCGCCGCGCCCAGCACCAGCACAAAGACCGCCAGCAGCGCCAGCAGCCTGCCCGGCTTCTTCGCTGTGCCCGCGATGATGGCCACCGTCAGGATGGCCACCACGCTGGCGAGCGCCAGCAGGCCGGAGCGCGACAGCGTCAGCGCCAGCGTCACGCCGCCCAGCAGCGCACACGCGCCGTAGGCCGCCGCGGACTTCTTTTTCTTCTCCCTGAAGCTGGCATACGCCAGCAGCAGCGCTGCCGTCGTCATCACGATGCAGCACATGGACAGGCAGTTCGCGTCGTAGAACACACCTTTGTAGCCCGGATAGCCGAATGTCACCGGAACGGTCAGGTACGACCAGACCAGGAACGGCAGCACCGCAAACACGCAGCCGCGCAGGATGGAGCGGAAGGTGCTTTCGTCCTCACGCGAGGCGAGCACCGAGAACACCACCGGATAGCAGATCAGCAGCGGCACGCTCTCGGGCAGCCAGTCCTGATAGAACAGGCCGGAGATCACCATCATGCCGTGCAGCGCGAACCACAGGACGGCCATGCCCTTGTGAAACTGCACCCGCGCCTTCACGCCGCTGCGCGCCGTCAGCGTCACGAACGCCAGCAGGATCATGCCGAAGAGCACGAAGATCATCCAGCGCATCGGGAACTTGCGCTGCGTGAAGAGCGTGCAGTAGCC
>CAMFCQ010000148.1 GCA_945948915.1 uncultured Clostridia bacterium
TTTGAGGACAGGGCCGACGTGTACGTCGTCAACACCTGCACGGTGACGGGCACGGGCGACAAGAAGAGCATGCAGACGATCAGACGCTGCCACAGGAATAACCCGGATGCGGCGATCGTGGTCACGGGCTGCCTGGCGCAGCGCGCGGCGGATGAGCTGACGCTGCCGGGCGTTCGCCTGGTGCTGGGCACGCAGCGGCGCGGCGAGGTGGTACAGCTGCTTGAGCAGGCGCTTGAACAGGACTGCGCGCTCATCGCGGTGCAGACGCTGCGTCAGGCGCCGTTTGAGCACCTGACGGTGCACGCACACGAGGGCCATACCCGCGCGACGATGAAGATTCAGGAGGGCTGCGACCGCTTTTGCACCTACTGCATCATCCCATCTGTGCGCGGCCCGATCCGCTCCCGGCCGCTGGACGAGATCCGCGCGGAGGCGGAAAGCCTGGCCGAAGCGGGATTTAAGGAGGCCGTGCTCACCGGCATTCACCTGACGAGCTACGGGCGCGAGCAGCACGGCGCCATCACCCTGCTGGACGCGATCCGTGCGGTGCACGAGGTGGAGGGCATTGAGCGCATTCGCCTGGGCTCGCTGGAGCCGGTGATCGTGACGCCGGAGTTTGTGCAGGGCATCGCGGCGATGCCCAAGGTCTGTCATCAGTTCCATCTGGCGCTGCAGTCGGGCAGCGATACGGTGCTTGCGCGCATGCGCCGGCGCTACACGAGCGGCGAGTTCCTGGCGGCGTGCGCGCTGCTGCGTGGGGCGTTTGACGACTGCACGCTGACGACCGATGTGATGACCGGCTTCCCGGGCGAGACAGAGGAGGAGTTCGCGCAGACGGTGGACACCTGTCAGAAGGCCGGGTTCGCGCGGATGCACGTCTTCCCGTATTCCGAGCGCGAGGGCACGAAGGCCGCCGCGATGGAGGGCAGCGTGCCGCGGCATGTCCGCGAGGAGCGCGCCAGACGCCTGATCGCCGTGGGCCGGGAGCTGGAGCGCGCAGCGCTTGAAAGCCGCGTGGGCAAGAGCGAGGCCGTGCTCATCGAGGAGACCGACGATCAGGGCCGCGGCATGGGCTACACAGGCGGCTACATGCGCGTGTATGTCAGGGACGCGCAGCCGGGCGCAATCGTGCGCGTGCGGATTGACGGGATCGAGAAGGATGGGCTGACAGGAGCAATCCAATGAAACAGGAGCGAGAATACGGAATCGATGCACTGCGCATTGCAGCCATGTGGATGGTTGTGATCCTGCACGTCCTGCTTCAGGGCGGAGTCCTTGAAAACGTGGAAAAGGGAAGCTTCCGGTACATGACCGCATGGTTTCTGGAGGCTGCGGCGTATGGCGCGATCAATTGTTATGGCCTGATTTCCGGATATGTCGGGGTCAAGACAAGACACAGAATCTCAAGTGCAGCGGCATTGTGGATTCAGGTGGTGTTTTATTCGGTTGGTCTGACGGTCATCATGCATGTGCTGATGCCGGACATTGTGCCTGCCGTGTCGTGGATCAATGGCCTTTTCCCGGTCAGTCTCGGTTATTACTGGTATTTTTCGGCGTACGTTTTCCTCAGCTTTTTGATTCCGCTGCTCAATTGCGTGCTGCTGAATGCGCCCGAAAAGGAACTCACGGTCAGCCTGAGCGCAGTCCTTTTGCTTCTGTCCATCAATGCCTGCGCCTTCCAGCGCGACGTTTTCCTGGCAGGCAGAGGATACGGTGCGCTGTGGCTGATGGTTTTGTATCTGGTCGGCGGGATGATCCGGCTGTACGGTGATTCATTGAAGGCATATCAATGGATCAGGCGTCATGCGGTGATCGTGTTCCTGCTTGCAGCAGGCGCAGCCTGGGGCATGAAAATGCTGGTGGGCGAACAGGGCATTCCGTTTATCGGCGACAAGGCGATTCCGGCAGACGCCATGTACAGCTACGTGTCGCCGTCCATGATTCTGAGTTCCATCGCGCTGTTTTCCATATTTGCGGACTGGAAGCCGGGAGAACGTACGTGCAGATGGATCGGCAGGATTTCGCCGGGCGCGTTTGGCGTTTATCTGATTCATACGCATCCACTGGTGTACAGACATTGCCTGGGCTTTGCCTTCACACAGCTTGTGCATGTCAAGGCCTATCTGCTCCCGTTTGCCGTGCTTGGCGTTGCCTCGGCGATATTTGCCGTGTGCGCGGCCATTGATCTGCTGAGAGGAAAGCTGTTCAGGCTGCTGAAGATTAAGGAAAGATGCCAATGGGCATTTGAAAGAATCGGTCTATCCTGAGCTATATGAAAAGGGAGAAGTGATATCCATGAACGATTGTCTTTTCTGCAAAATTGCTGCGGGCGAAATCCCCAGCACCAAGGTCTATGAGGACGAACAGACGCTGGCGTTCCGCGACATCGCGCCGCAGGCCCCGGTGCATGTGCTGGTCATTCCCAAGAAGCATGTCTCCGGCTGGTACGACGCCAAGGACGAGGACGACGCGCTGCTGGCACACCTGATGCGCGTGGCGGCAAACGTGGCGAAAATGGAGGGCGTGGTGGACAGCGGCTTCCGCGTCGTCTCCAACTGCGGCGCGGACGCGCAGCAGACGGTCAGGCACCTGCACCTGCATGTGCTGGGCGGCAAGGCGATGGCCGGCGAAATGGCCTGACAGCATCTGCTCGGATTCGCGTGCCGCTTTTGGTAGTTTGAAGCCGAAATCTTTTTGAAGAAAATGCAAATTGCGGTTGACGAATAGAGTTAGTTGCGCTATAATTAAGCGTACGGTACTCCATTGACGGCGAGTTTGACGCAATGGATCGTCGAATGATTGAGCCGAGGGGAGGGATACTAGATGTCTGAGATCCGTATTCGTGAGAATGAATCCCTGGAAAGTGCTCTGAGGAGATTCAAGAGGCAGTGCGCGCGAGCTGGCGTTATCGCTGAGGTTCGCAAGAGAGAGCATTACGAGAAGCCGTCCGTTCGTCGCAAGAAGAAGGCTGAGGCTGCCCGTAAGCGCAAGTACTGATTCACAAAATCGCTCCATCGCAAGATGGAGCTTTTTTCTTGTT
>CAMFCQ010000149.1 GCA_945948915.1 uncultured Clostridia bacterium
TCGTGTTGTAATTGCGTTGCTTGCACTCCGTGCAGGCCAGCGTGATCTTCACGCGCACACCAGCAGCAGCCATACAAGACACCTCCTTTTCAGAAATGCAGGACAAATGAATTGCCTGCCAAACATGCTTGCTTATTGTACACTATGGCGTCAACATTGTCAACCTGTTTTTTTCAGTTTTTTTCGTTTATCGGAGACGAACTCCCGTTTTCTCGCGCTTTCTCTCGTTTTCGAGGTTTTACTCGCGATAAATCTTAAAATAATTCAAAAAAACGCACGGCAGATGCGCTTCTTCTGACCGCCGGCCATATGAGGAAGGGCGTCCCGGCTGCCCGGAACGCCCCATGTTTTCCTCCATTACCACGCAATCGCGTTAAAGGGAATAAAGCCGCACACCGGCCTGCCGTTCAGTTCGCCCTGCACATAGGCGTATTCCCTGCCGCCGTTGTACTGATAAAACGCCAGGTAGGTCAGCTGCTCGCCTGCGGAGGCATAGGCCAAGATCTCGCTCTCCAGCAGCGGATCGTCCGTCAGCATGCAGTCACTTGCCAGCGTCACCGGCCAGTACGCAAAATCCACATTTCGAGTCGCTTCAATTTTGCGCATGTTCAGCTCGCTCTTGGGCACCCAGCCCACGCGATAGCCGCCATTCGCCTTCTGATAGCGCATCAGCAGCCAGGCGCCGCACCAGCCCGCGCTGTATGCAGGCTCGTCCTTGAGCATGCTCGCCTTGCCGTTGGCGCCGCGCACCGCATTCAGCGACGGCGCAGAGTACACCGGATAGGTCATGTCGCTGGTGTTGTAACCCATCTTGTGCTCTTTTCCAAAGCCGAGCACATAATCCTTTGCATAGCCGCTTCTTCCCGTCGTGTACTTGCTGCTTGCCGAGGTGCCCGTCAGCGCCAGCGCCGATACAGGCAAAACCAATGCCAGAACCACCGCAAGCAGGCTGATCCAAATTCGTTTCATCCTTTTTCCTCCTTTGTTCTTCATCCCCATCATCTTGTTCATCCTGTCCGGCCCTTTTGCCGCCAGGATAACGCCCCTCCTGATGCTGCCGGTCTGTCTTCGGCAGCATCTTCCGATCCCGCTGCGCGCGAGCCGACGTTTTCCAGCCATCCGGAACGCAGACTGCTTCCCGCTTTACCACGCAATCGCATCAAATGGAATGAAGCCGCACACCGGCCTGCCGTCCAGCTCGCCCTGCACATAGGCGTATTCCTTACCGCCGTTGTAGCAATAGTACGCCAGATAGGTCAGCTCTTCACCGGCGGAGGCGTAGGCCAGAATCTCGCTCTCCAGCAGCGGATCGTCCGTCAGCATGCAGTTTTGGTCAAGCGCCACCGTCCAGTAGGCAAAGCGGACGTTTCGGGTTGCCTGGATGCTCCGCATGTTCAATTCGGTTTTGGGCACCCAGCCCACGCGATAGCCGCCGTTGCTCTTCTCATAGCGCATCAGCAGCCAGGCGCCGTACCAGCCCGCGCTGTCCCCACCGCCGGAGGTGTGCATGGACGCCTTGCCGTTGGCGCCGCGCACCGCGTTCAGCGCGGGTGCGGAGTAAATCGGATAGGTGTCGTTGTTGCCCAATTCATGCTCTCTGCTGAAGCTGAGCACATAGTCCCTTGCAGAACCGCTCTTTGCCGTCGTGTAGTTGCCGCTTGCCGAGGTGCCCGTCAGCGCCAGCGCCGAAACGGGCAGAATCACCGCAAGCATCACCGCAAGCACACAGGCCCATATCCGCTTCATCGTCATTCTTGCCCTCCTCTGTTCTTTCATTTTTTCAATTATATAATGATCAAAACACGTCGTCAAGGGATTCACCGTGCGGATCATGCAATTCTTGACATTCCTATTCTCCGATGATAATATGTTAGTAATCGTTGTTTTCCATGCACATGCCGGTATGTCGGTGCATGCATGGCAACGGATGATCTGTAATGAGGGAAGGACAGAAGAATATGACCAAAATGATGAATACCTTGGCCGCGCTGCTTATCGTGATGCTCTTTGGTGCGTCTGCGTGCTGCGCCGAGGCGAATACCGCCGCGCCCGTCGAAGTCGGCAGCATGGTCACGATGGGCCTGTATGAGCAGGACAACGACCTGACCAATGGCGCAGAACCGATTGAATGGCGCGTCCTGTCGATTGAGGGCGATGAAGCGCTTCTCGTCAGCCGTTACGCGCTGGATTCCAAGCCGTACGACGCCAAGGGCGGCCATGCATACTGGGCCAAGAGCACCCTGCGCGCCTGGCTGAACAGCGATTTCTACGACGCAGCCTTTACCGAGGATGAAAAAACCGTCATCCTCACCAAGGACCTGCCCAACCGCAAGGAGGCCAACACGGCCGACCCCGTGTTCCTCCTCAGCACGGACGATGCGAAGCAGCTCTTCGCCAACCATGCCGACCGTCAGTGCAAGCCCACGGCATACGCGATTGCTCAGGACGCATACATCAGCACCAAATATACCGGCAACGTCCAGTGGTGGCTGCGTACCAACAGCTGGGAGTCCAAGAACCGCGCTGCGTATGTGGCTGCCAGCGGCGGCGTGATGACCTGCGGCGGCAACACCTTTGGTGCGATCACCAACGACCGTCTGGTCGTCCGTCCCGCGATCTATGTGAATCTGAACGCGCTGAGCGCCCTGAGCACTCCCGTGCAGCAGTAATCCGAAACATCGAAGCCGCCTCATCGAGGCGGTTTCTTTTTATACTCTTTTCTGATAGAAACGATCAATAAGCGCGAAGCGAAGAAGGGGTCTGGGGACTGGTCCCCAGGCTAGGGGTTTGGGGGATGAAATCCCCCAACGTCTCCATATCGCGAAGCGATCAAAGAAAAGCAGTCAGGGAGCGAAGCGTTACCTGACGGCCGGTTATTGCATGGCCGATTTTATTTGAGAGTAGTATGAAAACAGTGTTACGCTGTTTGGATATAATTCTCACGAAACTCACAAAAAAGCGAGCCCCGCAAAGGGACTCGCTTCTTTTTGCTTTTGAACGCAATCGCCGCGATC
>CAMFCQ010000150.1 GCA_945948915.1 uncultured Clostridia bacterium
CGCGGCAGGGAATGTATATCGCCTGCCCGGAGGAGATCGCCTGGCAGCAGGGCTTCATCACGGACGCTCAGGTCGCGGCCATCGGCAGCGAGCTGAAAATGACCGAGTACGGTCAATACCTAATGGATTTGGTTAAATAACATGATCGAAAAATTAGAACGCATCCTGCCGACGGTGCAGAAGCCTGCGCGCTATGTCGGCGGGGAATACCATCAAATCGTCAAGAATAAGTCGGAGGTCGATCTGCGTGTTGCCTTCTGCTTCCCGGACACCTATGAGATCGGCATGTCCAACCTCGGTATGCGCATTCTCTACGCGGTGATGAACCAAATGGAGGGCGTTTGGTGCGAGCGCGTCTTTGCACCGTGGGGCGATATGGAGGATGCTATGCGCGCCAACGGTATTCCGCTCTACGCCTTAGAGAGCGGCGACGCGCTGACGCAGTTTGACATGATCGCCTTTACCATCGGCTATGAGATGAGCTATACCAATGTGCTCAACATGCTCCGTCTCGGCAATATCCCGATGCGGGCAAGCGAACGCAAGGGCTTGGAGCATATGGTTTTCGCAGGCGGCGCGTGCATGTATAACCCCGAACCGCTGGCGGATTTTATCGACTTCTTCTCCATCGGCGAGGGGGAGGAGATGACACCGGAGATTCTGGAGCTGTACCGTAAAGCAAAACGCGAGGGCTGGACGAAGGAGGACTTTTTGCACGAGGTCAGCAAGATCGAGGGTGTCTATGTGCCGTCGCTGTATGCGCACCGTTACAATGAGGATGGCACGCTGCGTGAGATCGTCCCCTTAGAGGGGGCGCCGAAACGGGTGACGAAGCGGATCGTGCAGAATTTGGACGACGCGCTTTATCCGACGGATATCATCATCCCGAATACCGAGATCGTCCACGATCGCTCGAATTTAGAGGTTATGCGCGGCTGTATCCGCGGTTGCCGCTTCTGTCAGGCGGGCTTTACTTACCGCCCCGTGCGTCCCCGCTCTGCGGAGAAGCTGTTCCGACAGTCCGTCGAGTCACTGGAAAACTCCGGCTGCCACGAGATCACGCTTTCGAGCCTTTCCACCTCGGACTATCGCTATCTGCCGGAGCTTGCCGAAAAGATGCAGGACTACTGCACGCCGCGCAAGATCAATCTCTCGCTGCCGTCCCTGCGGGCGGACAATTTTTCACGCGACCTGATGCTGCGGCTGCAAAAGGTGCGCAAGAGCGGTTTGACCTTTGCCCCCGAGGCGGGCACGCAGCGGCTGCGCGATGCGATCAATAAAAATGTCACCGAGGAAGAAATTCTCGAAACCTGCGCCATCGCCTTTGAGGGCGGCTGGAACAATGTGAAGCTCTATTTCATGCTCGGCCTGCCGACGGAGACGGATGAGGATGTCTTGGGCATTGCGGAGCTGGTCTATAAAATCCTCAAGACATGGCGGGAGCACGCGACGAACAAAAAGCGCGGCGTGCGCATTCATGTCGCCACGGCGTATTTTGTTCCGAAGCCCTTCACCCCCTTTCAGTGGGAGAAGCAGATCACGCCGGAGGAATATCTGCGCCGTCAGCGTCTGCTCAAGGACAATATGCCCTCGAAGAGCATTGAGTATAATTGGCACGCTGCCGACTTAAGCCGTTTGGAGGCTGTTTTGGCGCGGGGCGACCGCAGACTCGGCGCGGTGCTGGAGGAGGCGGTCAAGCGCGGCGCAAGATTGGACGGTTGGGACGAGTACTTCTCTTATCAGACTTGGCTGGACTGCTTCGACGCCTGCGGCATTGACCCGGATTTTTACACGGTGCGCGGATACGGTACGGACGAGCTTCTGCCTTGGGAGACGATCTCCGACGGCGTCAGCACGGCGTACCTCAAAAAAGAGCGTGAGCGCGCCTACCGCTCGGAGACAACGCCGGATTGCAGAAGCCATTGCAGCGCCTGCGGAGCAAGCTGCCTTTTGAAGGGAGGCAAGTGCGATGCGTAGGATGCTGTTTGAAAAGACCGGCACGGCGATCTGGATGTCGCATTTGGACACGATGCGCCTGATGCAGCGGGCATTTCGTCGGGCGGGCGTGATCCTGCACCATTCGCAGGGCTTTACGCCGCATGCCTATGTCTCCATGCTGCTGCCCTTGAGCGTGGGCGTTGAGAGTGGGTGCGAGATCATGGAATATGAGTTGGATACCGACTTGCAGCTCACCCCCGAGGAGATGAACGCGGTGCTGCCGGAGGGCGTGCGTGTGTTGCGTGTTTACGAAAGCGCCCGAAAGGCGAAGGAGCTGACCCATTTGCAGGCGGAGCTGACGCTCAGATACGACGCGGGAGTGCCGGAGAACGCGGTAAAGCAAATTGCGGCATGCCTCTCCGCAAAGGAGTTGCTGGTGGAAAAGCGCACAAAGCGCGGCATGGAGGAGACGGATATCCGTCCGATGCTGAAAAGCTGCGAGCTTATCGCGGGCAAGCGGGAGCTTCGGCTGCGCTGCGTTGTCTGCGCCCAGAATCCGGCGCTCAATCCGATGCTGCTCGTCTCCGCCATCGAGCGGTATGCGCCGGAGGCTATGCCGGACTTTACCAACTGCCGCCGTGTTGAGGTGCTGGATGCGGACGGGAATATTTTCCGTTAAGGAGAGCGCGTATGCCGAACTGTGAGGATTGCTGGAATTATAACTACGACGAGGAGACGGAGGAGTACTATTGCTCGCAGGATATTGACGAGGATGAATGGTACCGCATCCAAACCTATCGTAAGGGCGTGTGCCCCTATTTCCGCGAGGCGGACGACTACTACCTGCCGCGCAGGCAGTAAAACGCAAAAGATGAGGCTGCAAGAGGATTTTCCGGTTCTTGCAGTCTCATCTGTTTTGTAAATGTCAATGAAAAAGTGAGCCAGGCGCTCATGAATTTTTGAGCCACCAA
>CAMFCQ010000151.1 GCA_945948915.1 uncultured Clostridia bacterium
CGCGGCAGGGAATGTATATCGCCTGCCCGGAGGAGATCGCCTGGCAGCAGGGCTTTATCACGGACGCTCAGGTCGCCGCCATCGGCAGCGAGCTGAAAATGACCGAATACGGTCAATACTTATTGGATTTGGTTAAGTAACATGATCGAAAAACTCGAACGCATTCTCCCGACGGTGCAGAAGCCTGCGCGTTACGTCGGCGGGGAATACCATCAGACCATCAAAAACAAGGCGGAGGTCGACCTGCGCGTGGCCTTCTGCTTCCCGGACACCTACGAGATCGGAATGTCCAATCTCGGAATGCGCATCCTCTACGCGGTGATGAACCGCATGGAGGGCGTGTGGTGTGAGCGCGTCTTTGCCCCGTGGGGCGATATGGAGGACGCGATGCGCGCAAACGGCATCCCGCTTTACGCGCTGGAAAGCGGCGACGCGCTGACGCAGTTTGACATGATCGCCTTCACGATCGGCTACGAGATGAGCTACACCAACGTGCTCAATATGCTCCGCCTCGGCAATATCCCCATGCGAGCCAGCGAACGCGAGGGCTTGGAGCACATGGTGTTCGCGGGCGGCGCGTGTATGTACAACCCCGAACCGCTGGCGGATTTCATCGACTTCTTCTGCATCGGCGAGGGCGAGGAGATGACGCCGGAGATCCTGGAGCTGTACCGCCGGGCAAAGCGCGAGGGCTGGACAAAAGAGGCTTTCTTAAAAGAAGTCAGCCATGTGGAGGGCGTCTACGTTCCGTCGCTTTACGAGCATCGTTACAACGACGATGGAACGCTGTGCGAGATCGTGCTCATGGACGGAGCGCCCGAACGCGTGACGAAGCGCATCGTGCAGAATTTGGACGACGCGCTCTATCCCACGGATATTATTATCCCCAATACCGAGATCGTGCACGACCGTTCGAATTTGGAGGTCATGCGCGGCTGCATCCGCGGCTGCCGCTTCTGTCAGGCGGGCTTTACCTACCGCCCGGTGCGTCCGCGCTCGGCGGAGAAGCTGTTCCGGCAGTCCGTCGAATCGCTGGAAAACTCCGGCTGCCATGAGATCACGCTCTCCAGCCTCTCGACCTCGGACTACCGTTATCTGCCAGAGCTGGCAGAAAAAATGCAGGATTACTGCACGCCGCGCAAGATCAACCTGTCGCTGCCGTCCCTGCGGGCGGACAATTTCTCGCGTGATTTAATGCTGCGCCTGCAAAAGGTGCGCAAGAGCGGCCTGACCTTCGCGCCCGAGGCCGGCACCCAGCGCCTGCGCGACGCGATCAACAAAAACGTCACCGAGGAAGAGATTTTGGAGACCTGCGCCATCGCCTTTGAGGGCGGGTGGAACAACGTCAAGCTCTATTTCATGCTCGGCCTGCCGACGGAGACGGATGAGGATGTGCTGGGCATTGCGGAGCTGGTCTATAAGATTCTCAAGACGTGGCGCGAGCACGCGACGAACAAAAAACGCGGCGTGCGCATCCACGTCGCTACGGCGTATTTTGTCCCGAAGCCCTTCACGCCCTTCCAGTGGGAGAAGCAGATCACGCCGGAGGAATACCTGCGCCGGCAGCGGCTGCTCAAGGACAATATGCCCTCCAAGAGCGTCGAATACAACTGGCACGCTGCCGACCTGAGCCGTCTGGAGGCCGTTCTGGCACGCGGCGACCGCAGACTCGGCGCGGTGCTGGAGGAGGCGGTCAGGCGCGGCGCACGCTTGGACGGCTGGGACGAGTATTTCTCCTATCAGACGTGGCTGGACAGCTTCGCCGCCTGCGGCCTCGACCCGGATTTTTACACGGTGCGCGGCTACGGCGCGGACGAGCTTCTGCCGTGGGAGACGATCTCCGACGGCGTCAGCACGGCGTATCTCAAGAAAGAGCGCGAACGCGCCTACCGCTCGGAGACGACGCCCGACTGCCGGAGCCATTGCAGCGCCTGCGGCGCAAGCTGCCTTTTGAAGGGAGGCAAGTGCGATGCGTAGGATGCTGTTTGAAAAGACCGGCACGGCGATCTGGATGTCGCATCTGGACACGATGCGCCTGATGCAGCGGGCCTTCCGCCGCGCGGGTGTGATTTTACACCATTCGCAGGGCTTCACGCCGCACGCCTATGTGTCGATGCTGCTGCCGCTGAGCGTCGGCGTCGCAAGCGCCTGCGAGATCATGGAATATGAGCTGGACACCGACCTGCGGCTCACGCCGGAGGAGATGAACGCGGTTCTGCCGGAAGGCGTCCGCGTGTTAAGCGTTTACGAAAGCGGCCGAAAGGCGAAGGAGCTGACGCATTTGCAGGCGGAGCTGACGCTCGTATATGACGCCGGCGTGCCGGAGACGGCGGTCAGGCAGATCGCAGCGTTGCTTTCCGCGAAGGAGCTGCTCGTCGAAAAGCGCACGAAGCGCGGCATGGAGGAGACGGACATCCGCCCGATGCTCAAGCGCTGTGAGATCGTCGCGGGAGCGCGCGAGCTGCGGCTGAACTGCGTCGTCTGCGCGCAGAATCCCGCGCTCAATCCGATGCTGCTCGTTTCCGCGATCGAGCGCTACGCGCCGGAAGCTGTGCCGGACTTTGCCAAGTGCCGCCGCGTCGAGGTGCTGGACGCAGACGGGAACGTGTTCCGCTGAGGTGAACGAGTATGCCGAACTGTGAGGATTGCTGGAACTACAACTACGACGAGGAAACGGACGAGTACTACTGCGCGCAGGACATCGACGAGGACGAGTGGTACCGCATCCAGACTTATCGCAAGGGCGTCTGCCCCTATTTCCGCGAGGCGGACGACTACTACCTGCCGCGCAGGCAGTAAAACGCAAAAGATGAGACTGCAAGAGGTATTTCCGGTTCTTGCAGTCTCATCTGTTTTGTATGTGCCGGGGCTTGAAGCTTTACGGCGTTTCGGAGGTTTCGTC
>CAMFCQ010000152.1 GCA_945948915.1 uncultured Clostridia bacterium
ATCCCGCCCAAGGGGAGTATCAAATGCCCATCCTGGCTGCTGCCGGAAGCCAAAAAGGAATGGAAACGCCTTGCACCCTCCCTTGAGGCGATGGGCGTGCTGACCATGGCGGATCTCAAAGCCTTTGAAGGCTATTGTCAGGCATATGCCCGTTGGAGAGAAGCCGAGGATTTCTTGACGCAGCACGGAACCATTTTCAAAACCCCGTCCGGTTATGTACAGCAGGTGCCACAGGTGTCCATCGCCCAGCAGAACCTGAAGATCATGCAGTCCTTTTGCTCGGAGTTTGGCCTGACCCCGGCAACCCGCGCCCGGATCATCGCCGCCGGTGGCAGCAAAGAGGATGGTGTTTCAGACGATCCCATGGAGCAGCTGCTGAAGGGGGCATGGTGACATGGCTTTTGATGAACGGAAAGCCGAACGTGTTGTCCGCTTCATTGAAGCCCTGAAGCACACCAAAGGCGAGTTCCATGGGCAACCCTTCAAGCTGCTCCCATGGCAGGAGAAGATCATCCGCGATGTATTTGGCACCGTGCGCGAGGATGACCCCACACAGCGCCAGTACACATCAGCCTATATTGAAATCCCGAAAAAGAACGGGAAGAGCGAGCTGGGCGCTGCCATCGCGCTGAACATGCTGGTCAACGATGATGAGTGGAAAGCAGAAGTCTACTCCTGCGCTGCAGACCGGCAGCAGGCTGCCATCGTGTTTGACGTTGCCGTAGATATGGTCAAGCAGTCCCCGGCACTCATGAAGCGAATCAAAATCATTCCATCTACAAAGCGTATGGTCTACCAGCCCACCGGCTCCATCTATCAGGTGCTGTCCAGCGAGGTTGCGACCAAGCACGGCCTGAACGTGTCCGCCTGCATCTTCGACGAGCTGCATACACAGCCGACGCGCGCGCTGTACGATGTCATGACGCAAGGTTCCGGTGATGCCCGAAAGCAGCCTCTGTGGTTCTTCCTCACGACAGCGGGCACCGACCGCAACAGCATCTGCTGGGAGGTACACCAGAAGGCCCTCGATATCCTCGAAGGCCGGAAGGATGATCCCCGCTTTTACCCCGTGCTGTTCGGACTTCCAGATGAGGCCGACTGGACGGACGAACGGAACTGGTATCGCGCCAATCCGTCGCTGGATTACACGATCTCCATCGATAAAGTGCGCGACGCTTACCACAAAGCCCTGGAAACGCCTGCGGATGAGAACATGTTCAGGCAGCTGCGCCTCAATCAGTGGGTGAAGCAGTCGGTGCGCTGGATGCCCATGGACAAGTGGGACGATTGTGGCGGCGTCGTAAGTCCGTATGATCTGGAAGGACGAGCTTGCTATGGCGGTCTCGACCTGTCGAGCACATCCGACCTGACCACGCTGGTTTTGGTATTCCCTCCGAGTGATGAAACGGAGCCATTCATTGTGCTGCCCTTCTTCTGGCTCCCGGAGGAGACGCTGCAGCTGCGCGTCCGACGCGACCACGTCATGTACGACAAGTGGGAGAAGCAGGGCTACCTGATGACCACCGAAGGCAATGTGGTGCATTACGGCTTCATCGAGCAATTCATCTGCCAGCTGGGAGAGCGCTACAACATCCGTGAGATTGCCTACGACCGATGGAATGCGACCATGATGGTGCAGTCGCTTCAGGATGACGGCTTTACCATGGTTCCTTTCGGGCAGGGCTATAAGGACATGTCCCCGCCGACCAAGGAACTGATGCGCCTGGTACTGGAGCACAAGATCAACCATGGTGGGCATCCTGTGCTGCGGTGGAACATGGACAATGCCTTCGTGCGCACTGATCCGGCTGGCAATGTGAAGATCGACAAGGAAAAATCCACCGAAAAGGTGGACGGCGCGGTCGCGCTGGTGATGGCGCTCGACCGGGCTTTGAAGAACAATCATGGCGGCTCCGTGTATGATGATCGCGGGCTGCTTTTCATTTGAGGTGAACCATGCCAAGAACACCCAAGCGTCCCTGTCGCTATCCGGGCTGTCCCAATCTCTGCGACAGCGGTGTGTACTGCCGCAAGCACAGCGAGTACAGCGCCGACAGGATGCGCGGAAGTGCTGCAGAGCGCGGATATGACGGTAAATGGCGTGCTGCCCGCGACCGATACCTGCGGCGAAATCCGCTGTGCGCTGAGTGCCTGAAGGCGGGCATCATTACACCGGCAACGGTTGTGGATCACGTCATCCCGCATCGAGGGGATAAGCAATTGTTCTGGGATGAACGCAATTGGCAGCCGCTGTGCAAGGACTGCCATGACAAAAAGACTGGCTCTGGGCTTTAACAGGAATTGACGTTGCAAACTTAGCATAATTATGCTAATATTAGAGTGGCAATTATGAGAGGGAGGTGATGTCATGTCTCAGATTCGCCCTGTTTCGGATTTGCGCAACAGCTTTGCCGATATTTCCCGAACTGTTCATGAGACAAGAGAGCCGGTTATTCTGACGAAGAATGGCTATGGTGACATGGTTGTCATGTCGTATGAGGAGTATCAGAGCATCCAGTATGAAATGGGTGTTACCCGGGAGCTGCGTGCCGCAGAACTGGAATCAGAAACCACAACTGAACGTTATACGCACGACGATGTCATGGCAGGCATCCGTGCAAAGCTAAAGGCGGTGCAGAATGTATAAGGTTGTTTACCTGCCGACTGCCCGCAAGCAGCTCGAAGATGCTGTCATGTATATCGCCATCGACCTATGCGCACCGGATACAGCAATGAATCTGGCAGATGAAGTGGATCAAGCTGTACAGAAGCTGAAGGAAATGCCGTATCGCTTTCCGATTTATCACACGCTGTACGCTATGAAGCGCGAGATCAGATTCTTTCCCGTGAAAAACTACAATGT
>CAMFCQ010000153.1 GCA_945948915.1 uncultured Clostridia bacterium
TCGATGAGACCTTCAGCGCGCTGTCCCTGCCGGAGAGAACCGCCGTTCAGGAGCGTATTCTGTCCGAAATCAGAGGACGGATGCTCGAGGACATTGTCCTGCTTGAAACCCGGATGGCGAACCCCGGAAAGCAGGTGTTCATCCTGCAATTCCCCGTGGGTGAGTTTGACATGGTGGTATTTGACCCGGATGCGGGCTGCTGCCAGATCTTCGAGATCAAGCACAGCACGGAGGCCGTTCCCCAGCAGTACCGGCATCTGATCGACGAAGAAAAGTGTGCGCAAACCGAGCACAGATACGGGCCGATCACGGAGAAAACGGTTCTCTATCGCGGCGAGGACAGGGTGATCGGGGAGATTCGGTACCGGAATGTGGAAGAGTATCTGCGATTCGGGAACTGATCGTGCTGAATATGTTATATGAACAGAATGAATCACCGCAACGCATAAAGAGGAGAATGAACCATGTCCCAGATCACAAAGCGGGCTTTGGAGCAGTCGCTCAAGAACCTGCTGCTGAAAAAGCCCCTGACGAAGATCACGATCAACGATATTGCCGAGGACTGCGGCATCAACCGCATGACCTTCTACTATCATTTCAAGGACATCTACGATCTGGTGGAGTGGGCCTGTCTGGAGGATGCCCGGGCCGCGCTGGAAGAGAAGAAGACCTACGCTACATGGCAGGAGGGCTTTCTGCAGATCTTCGAGGCCGTGCGGGCCAACAAGCCCTTCATCATGAACGTGTACCGCTGCGTGCATCAGGAGCAGGTGGAGCGGTATCTGAGGCCGCTGGTGGATCATCTGCTGCTGGACGTCGTCAACGAGGAGGCCGCCGGGATGACCGTGCGCGACGAGGACAAGGCGTTCATCGCGCGCGTGTATAGCTATGTGTTCATCGGGCTGATGCTCGACTGGATCAGGGACGACATGCAGCAGGATCCGAAGGAGCTGGTAGGCCGTCTGGCGACGCTCATCAAGGGCAACATCGCGCAGGGCCTGCAAAGGTTCAGCGTGCATCCCATCATTTGACGCATTTTGATAAAAAGATAAACAGAAGCCGCACCATGATGAAGCTTTCATCACGGAGCGGCTTCTGTTTATGGAAAACCTCCTGATTTTGCCTATAATAAAGCCATCACCAAGCAACAGGAGGCTACGAAGATGTATTATTCCGCTGGTACCTATGAATCCTTTGCCCATCCCGAGAAGCCGGAGGGCGTTGACAAGAAATCCGCTTACATCATCGGCACGGGTCTGGCCGGCCTGACCGCCGCGTTCTATCTGGTGCGCGACGGGCAGATGAAGGGTGAGCACATTCACCTGCGGGAAAAGCTGGAGCTGGCGGGCGGCAGCTGCGACGGACGCAAGGATGTCACGAAGGGCTTCTTCATGCGCGGCGGGCGCGAGATGGACAACCACTTCGAGGTCATGTGGGACATGTTCCGCGACGTGCCCTCGCTGGAAACGCCGGGCGCGTCCGTGCTGGATGAATATTACTGGCTGAACAAGCACGACCCCAACTACTCGCTGTGCCGCGCCACCGTGCATCAGGGCGAGGACGCGCACACCGACAAGAAGTTCGGGCTGGACAAGGCGTCCGCCATGGCGCTCTCCAAGCTGTTCATCACGCCGGAAAAGGAGCTGGAGGGCAAGAAGATTTCCGAGGTGCTGCCCGATTCCTTCTGGGAGACGAACTTCTGGCTGTACTGGCAGACGATGTTCGCCTTCCAGCGCTGGTCGAGCGCGCTGGAGATGAAGCGCTACCTCTGCCGCTACGTCCACCACATCGACGGCCTGCCGGATTTCAGTGCGCTGCGCTTCACGAAACTGAACCAGTACGAGAGCCTGATTCTGCCGCTGGTCAGGTATCTGGAATCCCACGGCGTGCGCATCGAGTACGGCATGGACGTGAAGAACGTCATCATCGAGACGGTCGGTGAGAAGAAGATCGCCCGCCAGATCGTGTATGTGAAGGACGGACAGCAGCAGACCATCGACCTGATCGAGGACGACCTGGTGTTCATCACCAACGGCTGCTGCACGGATTCCACCTGCTACGGCGACCAGACCCACGCTCCGGACCTGAGTGGGCTCGCCAATGGACGCGGCGAATCCTGGGATATGTGGAAGGCGATTGCCGCGCAGGCGACGCACGGCGAGTTCGGCAACCCGGACGCCTTCTGCAGCGACATCGAGGCGACCAACTGGATGAGCGCGACGGTCGCCACCTCGAATGAAGAGATCATCCGGCACATCATGGACATCTGCCAGCGCGATCCTCGCGCCGGAAAGGTGACGACCGGCGGCATCGTGACCGTCAAGGACAGCACCGACAACTGGTACCTCTCCTGGACGATCAACCGCCAGCCGCAGTTCAAGTCGCAGGACAAGAATATGGTGCTCATCTGGCTCTACGCGCTGAACACCAACAAGCCGGGCAATTATGTGAAGAAGCCCATGCGCGAGTGCACCGGCGAGGAGGTCTGCCGGGAGTGGCTGTACCACATCGGCGTGCCGGAGGAGCGGATTGACGCGCTGGCGGCGGACGCCTGCAACACCACGACCTGCTTCATGCCCTACATCAACGCCTTCTTCCAGCCCAGGAAGAATGAGGATCGCCCGCATGTGGTGCCGGACGGCTCCGTCAACTTCGCCTTCCTCGGCCAGTTCACGGAGACGCCCCGCGACACCATCTTCACCATCGAATACTCGATGCGCACGGGCATGGAGGCGGTCTACACGCTGCTGAACATCGACCGCGGCGTGCCGGAGGTCTGGGGCAGCAAGTACGACGTGCGCGAGCTGCTGCGCGCCTGCTACTACGCCATCGACAAGAAGCCGATCAC
>CAMFCQ010000154.1 GCA_945948915.1 uncultured Clostridia bacterium
GCGCGGCTGCTTGATGGCGCTCTTGACCGTCTTCTCGGTGATCTCGTTGAATTCCACGCGGCACGCGCTGTCCGGGTCGATGCCCAGGATGTGCGCCAGATGCCAGGAAATCGCCTCGCCCTCGCGGTCCGGGTCGGTCGCTAGGATGACGGCCTTGGCGCTCTTGGCTTCCTTGCGGATGCGCTCGAGCACCTCGCCGCGGCCTCTGATCGTGATATACTTGGGTTCAAAGTCGTTTTCAATATCCACGCCCAGCTGGGACTTGGGCAGATCGCGGACGTGACCGTTGGATGCCTCGACCTTGTACGTCCTGCCCAGGAACTTCGAGATGGTGCGCGCCTTGGCGGGCGACTCCACGATCACCAGCTTATGCGCCGTCTTATGGCTGCTCAAATTACGATTCCTCCATTGCCGGATCGCCTCCGGCCAAATCGCGCGGGCGTCCTCCTTGGGCCTGACAGGCAGGCGACGCGCGTGCGCACATCGGAAACCGGCAGGCAAAACCGGCGCTGCAATTTCCGTACGGCAAAAAAGCATACCAGCCCTTTTTGAATCTGTCAAGGCATGCGGGCGGATTTTCTGCAAAATTCCTTCATATAAAGGGTTGGTTTTTGCGGATTCGCCGCGCGTCAGGCGAGTCTGTACACGGCGCCCGGCAGCGCGGCAACGATTCCGTCCAGCTCCAGCATCATCAATAGACTGCCCAGCTCGTCGCTGGCCATGCCTGTGTGTTCGCTGATCGCGTCAAAATCCGCGTCGCCCTTGAGCAACAGCTCGCAGACAGCCTGCTCCCGGCTGTCAAGCTTCCGCCTGGGCGGCTCCGTGCGCGTCTGTGTCTTCCTCTGCGTCGGCTGCGGTCTGTTCTTCGGCTCGATGACCAGCAGACCCGTGATGTCCTCCGCGCTGGTCACAGGCCGCGCGCCCTCGCCGATGAGCTGATTGGGCAGCTGGGAGCCCAGCCTGTCGATGTCGCCCGGCATCGCGAACACCTCGCGTCCCTCCGCGAGCGCGACGCGCACGGTGGACTGCACGCCGCTGCGGAACGGCGCCTGCGTCACCAGCACGCCCAGCGACAGTCCCGCCACGATGCGGTTGCGCTGCACAAAGCTGTACTTCGTGGGCGCGGTGCCCGGCGCATATTCGCTCACCACGCTGCCGCCGGCGTCCAGAATCCGGCGCATCAGCGGCTCATTCTCGGCGGGATAGAACTGGTCCAGCGCGCCGCCCAGCACGGCGATCGTGCGGCCCTGCCCATCCAGCGCGCCCCAGTGCGCGCACGCGTCCACGCCCAGCGCGAGGCCGGAGACGATGCACATGCCCCTGCGCGCCAGCTCGGCGGCCAGCGCGCGCGTGTGCCGCAGGCCGTAGCTGTCCGCGCGGCGCGTGCCGACAATCGCGAACGGAAACGGATCGGTGAGGTCCGCGCTCCCCAGGCAGAAGAGCAGGTGCGGCGGTTTCGCCGTGCGCATCAGGCGCTCAGGATACCCCTCCCCGCCGCGCACGATCAGCTTCACACCGTCCTCCCAAAGGCGGTCGAGCATCCGGTCGGCCCGCTTCAGCGCCGCCCTCACCGCCGAAACGCCCTGCGCGCCCAGCGGCGCCTCAAACGCATGCGGATCAGCCAGCAGCGCCAGCGCGCTGCCCGCGCCCGCCAGCGCAAGCTCCCGCTGCCCGTAGCTGATGCCCTGCGCGCTGACCAGCACCGCCATCGCTTCGCTCTCGTTCATCGCAATCCCTCTCGCTATTCCACTTCTAAAAAAGGCCGCAGAAACCTGCGGCCAGATGGTATCGTTATTCCTCTTCGCTCAGCAGCGGGAGATCGTCGAACTCGTCCGGCGCTTCCTCCGTCTCCTCCGCCTCGCCGATCGCCGTCACCGGCTCGTTCTTGCCCATCAGCTCCGCGCGCACCAGCGCCTCGATCTCCGCGGCAATCGCCGGGTTCTCCTTGAGGTACTTGCGGGTGTTCTCGCGGCCCTGGCCGATGCGCTGATCGCCGTAGCTGAACCACGCGCCGGACTTGTGGATGATGTCCAGCTGCACGGCGCTGTCCAGCAGGTTGCCCTCCTTGCTGATGCCCTCGCCGTAGAGGATATCAAACTCCGCCACGCGGAACGGCGGGGCCACCTTGTTCTTGACGATCTTCGCCTTCGTGCGGTTGCCCACCACGGTGCTGCCATCCTTGAGCTGCTCGCCGCGGCGGATGTCGATGCGCACGGAGGAGTAGAACTTAAGTGCGCGGCCGCCCGGTGTCGTCTCCGGATTGCCGTACATCACGCCCACCTTCTCGCGCAGCTGGTTGATGAAGATGCACACGCAGTTGGTCTTGTTCACGATGCCGGTCAGCTTGCGCAGCGCCTGGCTCATCAGGCGTGCCTGCAGGCCGACGAAGGAATCGCCCATCTCGCCGTCGATCTCGGCCTTCGGCGTCAGTGCCGCCACGGAGTCGATGACCACGATGTCAATCGCGCCGGAGCGCACCAGCGCCTCGCAGATCTCCAGCGCCTGCTCGCCGGTATCCGGCTGGGAGACGTAGAGCTGGTCGATATCCACGCCCAGCTTTCTGGCGTAGATCGGATCGAGCGCGTGCTCCGCGTCGATGAACGCCGCCACGCCGCCGGCCTTCTGCGCCTCCGCGACAACGTGGAGCGCGACGGTGGTCTTGCCGGAGGATTCCGGGCCGTAGATCTCCACCACGCGGCCGCGCGGCAGTCCGCCCACGCCCAGCGCCATGTCCAGATC
>CAMFCQ010000155.1 GCA_945948915.1 uncultured Clostridia bacterium
ATCTCCAGCCTGCCCAGCAGCATGCCCGCAATCTCCACCAGCAGCGTGGCGGCGCGGGTTGTCGGCCCGGTCAGGCCGATGGACAGGCCCACCGTGCCCAGCGAGGACGCGAACTCGAACATGCAATTGGCAAGCGGCGCGCCCTCCGTGATACAGAGCAGCAGCGTGCCCGCCGCAAACAGCAGCAGATACAGCGTCACAAAGCCCGCTGTGGCGCGCAGCGTGGGGGCGTCCACCGGCGTCCTGCCCTGCGCGCGGGTGATGGACGGCGTGCGCACCTCATGCTCCGGGGAGACACGCGCGCGCAGCTCCGCAAACGATGCCTTGAGCATAATCAGCGTCCGCGAGAGCTTGATGCCGCCCGCCGTCGAGCCTGCGCCGCCGCCGATGAGCATCATCAGGATCATGATGCCCAGCGCCGCCTGCGGCCAGCGCTCATAACTCATGGTCGCGTAGCCTGTGGTTGAAAGTGCGGAGACGATGTTGAACAGCGCCTGACGCAGCCCCTCGCCCAGGCTCATGTACAGCCCCGTCATCAGCACCAGCGCCGTGACGGGCACAAAGACCGCCAGCAGCGCGCCCAGAAAGCGAAGCTCGCTGCACCGGAGGGCGTCCCGCCATTTCCGCCGGACGAGGAGCAGCAGGATGGCGAAGTTGGTCGTGCCCACCAGCATCAGCACGACGGTGACGCCCTCGATGGCGACGCTGTGGTACGCCCCGATGCTCTCCGCCTGATTGGAGAAGCCGCCGGTCGAGAGCGCGCCCATCGTGTGCAGCACCGCGTCAAACACCGGCATCCCGCACAGCGCATACGCCCCGACGCCCACGGCCAGAAACGCCATGTACATGAGCACAATGGTGCGCACCGTCTCCCGCAGCGTGGGCATGAGCTTGTCGGGGTGGCCCTCCGCATTGTAGAGCACCATGCCCATGCGGCCCTGCACGAAGGTCATCATGATCATCACGAAGCCGAGGCCGCCGCAGAACTGCATGAAGCTGCGGTAAAAGAGGAAGATGGGCGGCGTGACGGTCACGTCCATGACGGAAAGACCCGTCGTCGTCCAGCCGCTGACGGCCTCAAAGAGCGCCTGCACGAATGTGAGCCGGCCGCCCAGCACAAAGGGCAGCGCGCCCGCGAGGCACCCGTACAGCCAGATGTAGAGCACCAGCAGATTGCCGTGGTGCATCGCCTCCTGCATGGTCAGCGGATGCGTCTTCACGCACAAGCAGAGCGCCAGTCCCAGCAGGATGGACGCGATGCCCGGAACGAGAAACGCCGCGGCAAACGGCGCATCCTCCGGGAAAAAGGGTAGTACGAGCAGCGGTGCAAGCAGCAAAAGACCGATGAGCGCGGTCAGCCTGCCGACGTTGCTGGCGCGTGTGATGCGTTGCTTCATCGCGCATCACCGCCCCGTCAGCGCGCGGATGGCGTCCGTCTCCTGATGCGCGGAGGAGAGCAGCACCAGCGAATCGCCCGCGAGAATGCGCGTGTCGCCGCGCGGAATCAGCGTCTGATCCTTGCGCAGGATGCAGCCCACGATGACCTCGCGGGGCAGGCTGATCTCCCAGAGCTTCTTGTTCGCCGCGGGCGAGCTCTCCGGGATGGAGACCTCCGCGATGCTCACGCGCCCGTCGCCGACGGGCACCAGCGCGGTCATGTCATGCACAAAGGCGAGCTGCTCGATGATGCCGGTGATGGTATTCGTCGCGCAGACCACCGCATCCACGCCCATCTGCCTGAAGAACGCCGTGTTCTCCGCGTTCTTGATGACGCTGACCGTTTTGGTCACGCCGAAGCGCTTTTTGCACAGCTCGCAGATGACCAGATTGTCCGCGTCGCTGTCTGTCAGCGCGATGGCGATGTCCGTCCGGCGCGCCCCGGCTTCCTCTAGAATGTAGGGCTTGGAGCCGTCGCCATGGATGACCTGAAGCCCTTTGATATCCGCGAGCAGCTTGCAGCAGTCGTAGTCCGGGTGAACCGCCGTCACCTGGTATTTCCGTTTGAGCAGCGAGGCGGCAAGCGTCCTCGCAATATCAAAGCCGCCGATGAGCAGAACCTGCATGTTCATGCCTCTTTTGCCTCCTTTGACTTGCCCAGCAGGCGGTCAATCTCCCGCGTGGAGAGCACCGTGGGGCAGATGGTGTCAATGCCGAACTCCTTGTAGACGATCTCCCGTTCGGGGTCGTACAGGCGGCAGATGACGTTCGGGATGTGGTAGACGTTGCGCGCGATCTGCGCGACCATGATGTTGGTGTTGTCGTCGTTGGTGACGGACACGACGGTGTCCGCGCGCTCGATCTCCGCGCTGCGCAGCACAGCGATGTCCGTCGCGTCGCCCGCCAGGGTCAGGCCGCCGTAGGCGGTGCCCAGCTTGCGGAAGGCGCGTTCATCCCTGTCCACCATCATGACGCTGGCTTCCTTGTCCGAAATGGCGTTGGCGAGGCTGGCGCCCAGCCTGCCGCAGCCGATGATCACCGTGTAGCCGGAGTCCTTTCTCCGGGCTGTCTTGAAAAAGTCCATCATTTGGCCTCCTTAATGACATGGCCGATGCCGTGTTTGTCGTATTCAATCCGATACGCCGGGCGGTTTTCCGCAGAGCTTGGCGCGCATTCCGTCTCGTCGTACACGGGCCGGGGCATTTGCCCGGAGAAGCTGCCGTAGCGC
>CAMFCQ010000156.1 GCA_945948915.1 uncultured Clostridia bacterium
TACGGCATCATCGGCATGTCCGGCGCGGGCAAATCGACGCTCGTGCGCTGCATCAACTTCCTGGAGAAGCCGACCAGCGGCAACGTCGTCATCGACGGCAAGGACCTGGCGAGCCTCTCGCCCAAGGCACTGCGCCAGCTGCGGCAGGACGTCTCCATGATCTTCCAGCACTTCAACCTCCTGCAGCAGCGCGACGTGCGCGGCAACATCGCCTTCGCGATGGAGATCGCCGGCATGAAGAAGGAGGCCATCGACAAGCGCGTGGACGAGATGCTGGAAATCGTCGGCCTGACCGACCGCCAGCACAATTATCCCAGCCAGCTCTCCGGCGGCCAGCAGCAGCGCGTGGCCATCGCCCGCGCGCTGTCCACCAACCCGAAGATCATCCTGTGCGACGAGGCGACCAGCGCCCTGGATCCGCAGACGACAACCTCGATCCTCAACCTGCTGCGCGACATCAACAAGAAGCTCGGCATCACGATCGTCATCATCACGCACGAGATGAGCGTCGTGGAGAGCGTGTGCACGCACGTGGCCATCATCGACAACGGCGATCTGGTGGAAAACGGCACGGTCGAGCAGGTCTTCTCCCAGCCCAAATCCGCCGCAGCGAAGAAGCTCATCTTCCGCAAGTCCGGCGCGGACGCCGGCGTCATGGGCGACCGCATGATCCGCATCGTCTTTGAGGGCAACGCCTCCAGCGAACCCATCATCGCCGGCCTGGTCATGGAGTGCCACATCGCCGTGAACATCATGTACGCGGACACCCGCGACGTGAACGGCAAGGCCTTTGGCCAGATGATCCTGCAGCTGCCGGAGGACCGGCTGCAGCAGGACAAGGCCATCTATTACCTGCAGAGCAAGAACCTGCGCGTGGAGGAGGTGATCAGCGATGGCCATTGAGAAGATGGTCCCGTTGATGCTTGGCGGCATCCGCGACACGATGTACATGACCGTGGTCTCGACGCTCTTTGCGTACCTGCTGGGCCTGCCGCTGGCCATTGCGCTGGTGCTCACCTCGCCAAAGGGCCTCGCGCCCCGGCCGCTGATCTACCGCGTGATGGACGCGGTGGTCAACATCTTCCGCTCCATTCCGTTCCTGATCCTCATGATCCTGGTCATCCCGCTGACCCGCCTGATCGCCGGCAAGGCCTATGGCTCCACGGCGACGATCGTCCCGCTGGTCATCGCGGCCGCGCCGTACGTCGCACGCATGATCGAAAGCTCGCTGCTGGAGGTTGACCCCGGCGTCATTGAGGCGGCGCAGTCCATGGGCGCTTCGATCCCGGAGATCATCTTCAAGGTGATCATCCCTGAGGCGAAGACCTCGCTCATCGTCGGCGCGACGATCTCCTCCGGCACGATCCTCGGCTACAGCGCGATGTCCGGCGCCATCGGCGGCGGCGGCCTGGGCCAGATCGCTATCAGCTACGGCTACAACCGCTACCAGACCGACGTGCTGCTGGTCACCGTCATCCTGCTGATCATCCTGATGCAGCTCATTCAGCTCATCGGCATGTACATCTCCCGCAAGACGGACAAGCGCGTCCGGGAGTGACGAAGGAACGAGAGGAAACGTTGGGGCGTCGATCCGGGGAACTCGCATAGTCGCACCAAGGTGCTCCTTACGATTCCCGACGCTTCGCCTGCCTGTTTCGTCCACTGGACGCGGCCGGCTCCGGTTTCCCAAACCCCGGGGAATTTCATCCCCAGACCCCTTCTTCCGCTTCGCGGAGGACAGCACATTGTTTTCAAGGCGTCGCCGCCTTGACATATCGAACAAGAATTCCATCATAAAGAAGGAGAGAAAACCATGAAAAAGCTGATTACTATCGCGCTTGCCCTCGTTCTCGTCGCCGCTGTGGCCACCGCCTGTGCGGCCACCAAGCTCGTCATCGGCGCGTCCTCCACCCCGCACGCGGAGATCCTCGAGGCCGCCAAGGACCTGCTCGCCGCCAAGGATATTGAGCTGGAGATCGTGATCTTCGACGACTATGTCCAGCCGAACCTGCAGCTCGACTCCGGCGATCTGGATGCCAACTACTTCCAGCACATCCCGTACCTCGAGAGCTTCTGCGCGGACAACGGCACCAAGCTGGTTTCCGCCGGCGCCGTGCACTATGAGCCGATGGGCATCTACACCAACCAGACCAAGCTCTACACCATCGATACCATCCCGGACGGCGCGGTCATCGCTGTGCCGAACGACCCGACCAACGAGGCCCGCGCGCTGAACCTGCTGGCGGCTCAGGGCCTGATCACCCTGTCCAACGATGCCGGCACCAACGCCACCGTCCTGGACATCGACCAGAACCCGAAGAACATCTCCGTGCAGGAGTTCGAAGCCGCCGCTGTGCCGCGCATGCTGGCCGACGTCGATCTGGCCGTCATCAACTCCAACTACGCGCTGCAGGCCGGCGTTGAGGTTGTCGGCACCGCTATCGCTGTCGAGTCCTCCGACATCGCCTATCCGAACATCATCGCCATCCGCGAGGGTGACGACCGTGAAGAGCTCAAGACCCTGGTTGAGGTTCTCCAGAGCGATGAGATGGTCCAGTGGATCAAGGACACCTACGGCACCTCCGTGGT
>CAMFCQ010000157.1 GCA_945948915.1 uncultured Clostridia bacterium
GATCGGCGCGGACTACTATGCGAAGGACGCCAAGCAGTCGGCGGACATCGCCAAGGCGATTTTGAAGGAAGCGGAGGAGAAGGCATGAACGCACTGGATCTGCGCACGCGTTTGGCGGATGGTGCGGTGCTCTTTGATGGCGCGACGGGCACCTATGCCAAAACGCTGCCGGACTGGCCGGAGGGGCCGGTTGAACGGGCGTGCATGACCGCGCCGCAGCAGGTGCTTTCGCTGCACAGAGCGTATCTGGAGGCAGGCTGCGGGGCGATCAAGACGAACACGTTTGCCGCGCACGTTGGCCTGGCGGCGGAGGATCCGGCGCAGCAGCGCGCGCTTGTGGACGCTGCGATGGATATCGCGCACAGGGCGGCGGGCAGTCAGGCGTTCGTCTTCGCGGATATCGGCCCCGCGCCGGCCGGCACTGACGCGTCGCAGGCCTATATCGCCCTGGCAGATTGTTTTCTTGACAGCGGGGCGGACTGCTTCCTGATGGAAACCATGCCGTCCGCTGCAGGGCTTGCTGAGACGGCGGCGCACATCAAGGCCAGGAATCCCCAGGCGTTTGTTGCGATTTCCTTTGCCGCGGATCCGGATGGCTTCACGCGCGCGGGCGAGATGGTCTCCGGCCTGATCGCGCAGATGGACGCCTGCCCGGATGTGGACGCGGTAGGCCTCAACTGCATCTGCGGCGCATATCATATGCGCAGGCTGCTTAAAAGCCTGCCCAAGACGAACAAGGTTCTGCTGGCGATGCCCAATGCGGGCTATCCGCACGTCATCGACGGGCGAACCTATTACGACAGCGATCCGGTGTATTATGCACAGCAGGTGATCGCCTGCGCGCAGCTGGGCGCAAGGCTGGTCGGCGGCTGCTGCGGCACCACGCCGGAGCATATCAGGCAAATCGCACAGCGTTTGAGCAGCCGTCCTGACGCGCAGGAGCAGGAAAAGGGGACTGCCCGGCCTGAGGGCGAAAAGCGATGCGGGAGCCGTGTGGCGCAGAAGCTTGCACGCGGGGAACGCGTGATCCTGGTAGAGCTGGATCCGCCGCGCGATTCGGGCATCTCGAGCTTCCTGACGGGTGCGAAGGCGCTGGCGCAGGGCGGTGCGGACGCGGTGACGATAGCGGACTGCCCGATCGGCCGTGCGCGCATGGACTCCAGTCTGCTGGCCTGCAAGCTCAGCCGCGAGCTGGGCATTGAGGCGCTGCCGCACATGACCTGCCGGGATCGCAATGTGAACGCGACCAAGGCGCTGCTGCTGGGCTTGTCCATGGAGGGCGTGCACAATGTGCTCGCCGTCACGGGCGACCCCGTGCCCACAAGCGACCGCGGCAGCGTCAAGAGCGTATTCCAGTTTAACTCGCGCGTGCTGGCGCGCTTTGTGCGCAGCCTGTCGCAGACCGGGGAGACGGAGCCGTTCTTCCTGTGCGGCGCGCTGAACATCAACGCGGTGAACTTTGCAAGCGAGCTTGAGCGCGCCAGGGACAAGGAGGCCTGCGGCATGGAGGCGTTTTTGACGCAGCCGGTGCTCAGCGAGCGCGCAGCAGAAAACCTGTCGCTGGCGAGAAAGACGCTCTCAGGAAAGATCATCGGCGGTCTGTTTCCGGTGGTCAGCTGCAACAATGCGCGCTTTTTGAGCAGCGAGGTGGCGGGCATCTCGGTGGACGAGCGCGTGATTGCGGCCTATGAGGGGCTTGACCGCGCGCAGGGCGAGGCGCTGGCGGTGCGCCTGTGCGCTCAAGCGGCCAGACGCATCGCGCCGGATGTGGACGGATACTATATCATGACCCCGTTTCAGCGGGTGCAGCTCGTGTGCCGCGTGATGCAAGAGCTGAAAAAGATGGAATCGGACATTTGATCCATAAAGCCGGCATGGCCGATTCCAAGATTTTCTTGCCAAAGGGCTTGAAGGAACTGCTTTTTTATGGGATAATATAAATTGGTGTGTATTGAACAAGAAAGATGACAACCTCAAAAAGGAGAACCAGGAAGCCATGATCGCAACCCAGAACGTATCGCTCTCTTACAGCGGAAAGCCGCTCTTCAAGAACGTCAATATCAAGTTTACCGCCGGCAACTGCTACGGCATCATCGGCGCGAACGGTACCGGAAAATCGACTTTCCTCAAGGTGCTCTCCGGCGAGCTGGAGCCGACCACGGGCGACGTCGTCATCACGCCCGGCGAGCGCATGGCCGTCCTCAAGCAGAACCACTTTGAGTTTGATGAATACGAAGTCCTGACCACGGTCATCATGGGTCATAAGCGCCTGTATGAGATCATGAAGGAGAAGGACGAGCTCTACGCCAAGGAAGACTTCACCGACGAGGACGGCGAGCGCGCCAGCGTGCTGGAGGGCGAGTTTGCGGAGCTGGACGGCTGGAATGCCGAGAGCAACGCGGAGATGATCCTCACGGGCCTTGGCATCAGTCTGGACTTGGAGCATACGCTCATGAAGGAGCTGGACGGCAGCCAGAAGGTCAAGGTGCTGCTGGCCCAGGCGCTCTTTGGCA
>CAMFCQ010000158.1 GCA_945948915.1 uncultured Clostridia bacterium
GGATTGAGCGACTGGCAGGATCGAAGCTGGCCATCATGGACGGCTCCGGGTACATCGCCACCATCGGGCACTTCATCAACGAGCGCGGACTGCTGTTCAGCAACGACAGCTATCAGGAACTGCGCTGGAGGTACAGGGCATGAGCACCAAGCACGAGGATTGCCGCTCCGCACGGGGCGGTTTTTCTCGTTGTTGGGGCTTTCAAATCGTCCGCGCTGTTTGCCCCACACGCCGCCTGCACGCGCTGATTGGGGGAAACCCTCGCAGCTCCTGAATCAGGGGCAACGTGGGCCAAACGTGCGCGCGACGCGGGCAAGCGGGCCGTGCCCGCACCCTCTTCCGAACGGCTTTTCACGGATCAAGCCGCCCGGTGCTCGCTGCACGCCACGGAACGCAAATCCCCGTTGTACAGAAAAGCAGCCCGGCGCGCAGCCAGACTGCTTTCAAATCCACGCGGGATTATGTCTTTACGATGTAACCTCGAACAACGGTGCCCTGCTTGCCTGTGCTCAGTTGAATCAACAGGTGTCCGTCTGCTGTGCTGTATTTCGCCTGGAAGGGCTGCTCCCAAATCTGCGTCAGCCCCGGGCAGTTCCTGTACGCCTCGCGCCGGAACAGATCGAAATCGGTGCCGGGCGGCGCGGCCTGCCATCGCTCGTACAGCCCCGTCAGGAAGGGCACATGTTCCCTGCGCACCAGTTCCATGGCTTCATCGCTGTTCATCGTTTTGAGATCCGACTTCGGCTTCGGCTCCCGCATCGCTGCCCAGCAGGAAAGCGGAAGCGGATTGTTCATGAAATCGAGCAGGGCCTCCGCTGTGCCGCACTGGTCGCAGACATATAGGTCTGCGTGGCGGCTGAGCGCATTCGTGTGCAGATCGGGCTTCATGGTGTCCTTGCCGCAGCGCGGGCAGGGCATGTGCTCACCGGCTTGCTGCCGGGCTTTCAAATCGAGGAGGATCATTTCCATCGGTGTGCTCATCATCCATCACTCCTTGCCAGATGTGTCGGTCGCTGTTTCGACAAGTTCCGCGGCTGCTTCGCGTTCTTCGCGCCGGATTCGACGAAGTTCGGCGTATTTCGCCTTGTGCTTGTCAGCGCGGCCCTGATCCCGGAATGCGCAGTATCCGGTGAGGTTGCTCGTGAATCGCCTACGCAGGTCTTTGAAGTCAGGGCCTCCACAACCAATGCGAATCAGCCAGCTGTGCATCAGGTACTTCTCGTTGTCACCGAGTATCTGGAGGCTGGGACGCACACGCTTCGTTTCCCCGCAGGCCTTGATAATCTTGGAGACGAGCGTTGCGAAGAGTGAGAAATCCATGAAAGGATCTTCTTCCATGGGGAAGTTCACCGTGATCTTCTCCTCTGTGATAGAAACACCAGTCAGCTCGCCCAGCGCTTTGAAATCGTCCAGCATGGCAGTGAAGGCATGGATGTCTTCCGGCAGGTTCTCCTGCAGGTGTGTGACCACGTTGGTGTGGATGAAAAGCAGGTTGCTGCTCAGCGCCTTGTTGATCAGGTTCTGTTTCGAGTAAAGCATGAACACGATGTTGCGCAGCTGGTTCATGCTCCAGCCGTCATTGGGCATCGAAATGCCGAGTTCAAATAGCTCAGCCAAAGCTGCTTCGGGGTCGATGCGTTTCCCGGCGACCGGCTCCTGAATCGTCTCCTGTTCGGAAGCGTTGACTTGCTCCATTTCCGGAGCTTCTGCGAGGTATCCGTTTTCAATCAGCATCGGGATCAGCCTTTCCAGTGTGTCGGGGTTGTCGCAGTCCGTGGTTCCATCGCGGTTGACCGTCACGCAGCCGATGTCGTATGCGTAGGTCGGGGTGAACTGATACACCGCGGGGGTGCCGGTCAGCTCAGAAATCGCGCTGACCATCTGCTTGCGGTTCGAGGGGTTTGTCTGAAGTCTCATGCTTGATGCCTCCATTCGTTTCAAGGTAGTGACATATACGCTCTACCCGCGAAGAAAGTCAAGCAATATCTGAGATTTTTCTCATTTCTCCCACGGCATCCAGCTTCTCCAGAAGTGGCCGTAGGAGGAGACAGCATTGTAGTCCACGTCCCGAAGGCACAGGCTACGGATGATCCCCGCGGGCGTCAGGTCATAGTGCTTGCGAATCCAGAAGACGATGTAAGCACGAGGCACACGCTGAGTGCCAAAGCAATCGACAGAAATCGACACCGGTTCTGCCACACCGATAGCGTAGGCCAGCTGGACTTCGACGCGGCGTGCAAATCCGCTGCGGATGATGTCCTTGGCAATCTTGCGCGCCATGTATGCACCGGAGCGATCTAGGGAACCGCTGATTAAATCGCGATATGCATAAGCACCAATGGCTGATATAATATAGGTATCAAGCAAAGGCGGTGCATCAGGATGAAGCAGCAAACCATCAGCGACATGGAATACAGCGCAAGGAAACGCAAAACCAAGCGCGAGGAGTTTCTCGAGATCATGGATGAAATCATTCCGTGGGAGGAATGGGTGGAGTATATCAAGCCGT